>DATFYT010000153.1:0-26758 GCA_035314925.1 Mycobacterium sp.
GGCCTCGGCCTGCTTCCAGTGGCGGCCCGCGTCCGGAGCGTCCGCAGTGTCCTGCGGCACTTCGGGCATTAATCCGGGATCGGGCGTGTGCGATCGTTCGGGTCGCCCGTGCGGCGAGGGCCGCGGTGGCCGTGACGGCCACCAGTTCGCATTTCCGACCAGCACAGCCATGGCGGGCACGGTGATGGTGCGCACCAGGAAAGTATCCAGCAAAAGCCCGGTCCCGATGATGAAACCTGCCTGCACCAGGGTGTTGATGCTGGCGAACAACATCCCGAACATCGAGGCGGCGAAAATGACACCCGCCGCAGTGATCACACCACCCGTCGAGCCCACCGTGCGGATAACCCCGGAACGCACGCCGTATGGGGACTCCTCCCGAAGCCTCGAGATGAGTAGCAAATTGTAATCCGCACCCATCGCGACCAACACGATGAAAGTCAGCCCCGGGATGCTCCACGTCAAATTCTGGCCGAATATGAATTGGAAGACGATGACGCCGACGCCGAGTGCCGACAAGTAGGAGATCACCACCGAAGCGATCAGATATAGCGGCGCGACGACGGCACGCAGTAGCGCGACCAAAATCAGGAACACAATCAGAATCGTCATGGCGATGATGAGTTGAATGTCTTCGCCGTAATAGGCACGCGTGTCTCGGAGCATCGCGGTGACTCCCGATGCCGATATAGAGGCCTCCCTCAGCATCGCATCCGGGTGAGGCCCCCGAGCTGCGTCAACTATGCGACGAATCTGATTCATGGCATCGGTACCGAAGGGGTAGAGCTTGGTCTGTATCAAGTACCGCGCCGTGTGCCCGTCAGGCGAGATGAACGACGTCAATGCTTTGGTCAAACCTCCGCCGATGTGTGAGGTTTGGTTGATCAGCGCCTTTACCCTGTCGATCAGTTGTCGAATCGCTTCGGCGAAGGTATGCGCATCCTGCGGCGGGGCGGCCGAGCGATTCTTCGCGTCCGGATCGTCGATGCCCATGGCCCGCAAGTCGTTGGCGGCGTTGTCGAGTATTTGGCGCACACTGAGCGCCGCAGCCTCGAAGGTGGTCGCATCCGGCAACTTCTGTAATTGTTCAGCAAAGCCGGCGAGCTTCTGGAGCGCTCCACCGTCGCTCGCGGTGGTGGCAACGACGTCCAGCACCGTCACCGGTTCGGCGTTGACGGTGTTGGCGATTTCTGCGACGTCGAGGGACATCGCGAAACCGAGTGCCCGCACGGTGCTGACGAACATCGCCGGGTCGTCGACTTCCTCGCCCGGCCTGCCTTGTTCGCCACCTTCGGATTCGCTCCCCGTATTAGCGAGCGGGTACAGCATGGCGGCCACGTTGGGGAACGCGTCAGCTTCCTCATCGCTCGACGCGACCCCAACGGTGGCGGAACCTCTGGCCGGCTCGCCTGCTGCGCCGCCATCCGCGGAAGTTTGGTTGTTCGATTTTGTCGTGGGTGGAGGGGCGCCTCGGATCTTGGCGATATCGGGCAGATCGGTCACCCGTTGTTCCATCTGCTTCAGGACGACGAGAGCTTCCGGTTTCCGCAAATCTTGTGGTGATTGGACGACGAGGTACTCAGGAATGGTGGCGTTCAACGGAAAATGCTGGGCCAGCGTGGCATATCCGACAGAGCTCTCGACGGAACGCGGAAGTGTTTTGCTGTCGTCGTAGTTGTAGCTGGCCATAGTCGCGCAGAAGGCCAGGATGATCAGCACCGTAAGACTGCCGAGCAGATGCATCACCGGTCGGCGCACAATGCGTATTCCCGAGCGCCGCCAGAAGCGGTGGGTGAGATCGCGGCGCGGCATGATCCAACCACGACGTCCGGCGAGGACGAGCAGGGCCGGGAGGAATGTCACTGCGGCCAGCAGCGCCACCGCAATGGAAATGGCCAACGCCGGACCGATAGTTCTGAAGGCGCCCAAATGGGTGAAGACCATCCCAAGAAACGTGATCGACACAGTGGCCGCGGACCCGGTGATCACTTTGCCGATCGATGCCAACGCGCTGACGACTGCATGGCCCGAATCCAGGCCGAGCCGCAAATAGTCGTGGTAGCGGCTGATGAGAAACACGGCGTAATCGATTCCGGCGCCGGCCATCATCGTCGTCATCAACGTAATCGTCTGGCTGGAAACGCCCAAACCAAGCTGGGCGACTCCCGACACAATGGCCTGCGCAGTCACTACCGATACGCCGATCGTGATCAACGGCAACATCATGGTGAGCGGATTTCGATAAATGACGAACAGGATGATCAGGACCAGGAGCACGACCGCGGTCTCGATCACGTGCATATCGCGAATACCGATGTACGTGAGGTCGTCGCCGGTGGCCGCCGGGCCGGTCAGGTTTGCAGTGAGCGTGGATCCCGCGACGGTTTGTTTGACGGCGTCGGCGACCCGGGTGTATCCCTCGTGCAACTCGGGTGTGCCCACGCCGCCGGCGAGCACCATGGGCAGGTACCAGGCTTTGTGATCCTTGCTGGTGACGGCCTCGCGCAGGGCCGGTGTGTGGACGAAATCCTGCAGCATGACGATGTCGCGCGTTTCCGGCCGGAGCGTGTCGGCCAAGGCGCGGTAGGTGACGTAGTCGGAGGGGCTCAATCCGTTCTCGTCGGTCAGGACGACCAGCAGGACGTTTTCATTTTCGGACCCCGATTGGTTAAACGCCTCGGTTATCTGGTGGGTCGTGACCAGCACCGGGGCGTCGGGCGGCAGGATAGCGACCGGCCGTTTGCTGGCCATCTCGGTCAGCGGTGGAAACGTCACCGACAGAACGGCGGCGAGCGCGATCCAGAACCCGATGACAACCCACGGCCACCGCAGCACAAAAACGCCTACCCGACCGAAGAGGCCGGTAGCTTCGGGCACAGTGGCCCCCGCCCCCCGAGACACCCGGTTAGGCTATCGCCATTTGCCTGATCTGTAGGGTCTTCGGGCGCAGCGGGTCGCCGCTAGCCGTACAGCTCGACGAACTGCTTCAGCGATTTCTCGACGTCGCCTTTGACCGCGCGAGCCGCCGCCGAGCCCACCGGACCGAACAACGGGCGCCCGCCCAGCTCGAGGCGCAAACCGAGGGCAGACCCCTGCTTGGTGGGCCGCACGGTGAGCGTCACTGCGTACTTCGCCCCGCCTTTTCCGAATCCGACAGGGCGACCTGGTGCGGCGGCTCCCACGTAGTGACCGTCCACGTCACCCGGTTGCGCAGGCCCTTGGAACGGGCCACGGCGACTATCTCGGTGCCTTCGGTAATCTCGTCGGGCAGCTCGCTGCGCCAGCCCTCGTGCATCACCAGCCAGTCGCCCAGATCCGACAGATCCGCCACGTGGTCCCACATGTCCTGCGGGCTCATCGGCATGTCCGCGGTCATGTCGACAGCGGCCATCAGCGGTTGGGTCCGCCGCGGAGGCGGTTGCCGATCCGGATCCCGGGCAGCAGCAGGCTGCGCGGGACGAACCTGCCTCCGATACTGACCGCTTTGGGCACGACGCCGGGCACCACGCTGCGCTTGCCGGCAAGCATCCCGCCGATGGCCTCTTCGGCGACATCGTGCGGCGAGACCTGCGCGATCGGGATGCTGAAACGCTCGGCGTTGGCGATCTCGCCCCACTCGGTCGGCACCGGGCCCGGGCACAAGACCGTGACCGAGACGCCCGTTCCGTGTAGCTCCTCGTGGACGGCTTCGGAGAAGGTCTGCACGAACGCCTTGGTAGCCGAATAGACCGCCATGAACGGGATCGGCTGGAATCCCGCGATCGATGCGATGTTGAGCACCGCGCCGGCTCCCCGCTCGACCATGCCGGGCAGCGCGGCATGGGTCAGTTCCATCAGCGCCAGCGAGTTGAGGACGACTTCTTCGCTTTCCCGCTCGATCGGCAAAGTCTGGAAGACGCCGCTGCTGCCGAAGCCGGCGCTGTTGCACAAACCGGCTATCGGTTCGCTGCGCAGCCGCTCGGCCAACTGCTTGCGCGACCCGGCGTCGCCCAGGTCGAGGGGCATGACGTCGACCCCTACCGAGTACTGGGAGCGCAGCTCATCGGCGAGCTCATCGAGCCGTTCCCGGCGACGGGCGACCAGCACCAGCGGGTAGCCGCGCCGGGCCAGACCGCCGGCCAGCTCGGTGCCGATGCCCGAGGACGCGCCGGTGACGACGATGGGTGCCTGGTTGCTTGGTTTCGGAAGGCTCATTATCCCCTCACCAGTGGATTCCGCGGGTTGCCCGGACGAACGTTTCGCTTCGCGAATCGAATTGCGGTGCGCTGCTGTCGGATTCGTCCCCCTTGGCCGCCGACGAGTCATCGAACATGCTGAACGCGCGACTTCGCACCCGGTCCATGACGGCCGGGTTGACGGCGTCGGCGACGGCGGCGACCTGACCGAACGGCGAGCTGGCCCGCCGGGGCCGGTGCACGATCGCATCGGTGATCACGCCGGCCGCCTGGTCGGGGGTCAGCGCCGGGAACTTGTCGTACATCTTGGTCGGGCTGATCATCGGCGTGCGCACCAGCGCCATGTGCACGGTGGTGAATTTGACGTCGTCGCTGACGACTTCGGCCTGCAGCGCATCGCACAGGCTGTCCAGCGCGGACTTGCTGGCGATGTACGCACCGAAGCGCGGTGCGCGGGTCTGCACGCCGACCGAGGACACGTTGATGATCTGACCGTAACCGCGTTCCCGCATCCCAGGGATGAACTTGAGGATGAGCTGAACCGCCCCAAGGTAATTCAGCTGCATCGTCCGCTGGTAGTCGTGGATCCGGTCATAGGACAGTGCCAGCGATCGCCGAATTGACCGTCCGGCGTTGTTGATCAGAATGTCGACGCCGCCGAGATCGGCGAGCACCTTGTCGGCCATCGCGGCGATGGCATCCATGTCGGCCAGATCGCACGGGTACACGTGGGCGATGCCGCCGTCGCTGCGGATTTCGTCTGCCACCTTTTCCAGGTTCTCCGGGGTCCGCGCCACCAACACCACCTCGCCGCCGGCCTCGGCGATCTTCTTGGCGGCCGCCGCGCCAATGCCCGACGACCCACCGGTGATCAGGACGATCCTGCCGTCGGCGGCATCGTCGAGGGTGCGGCCCTGAACCGCATCCAGCAGATTGCGGAGATAGAACGGTCGGTACCGGCCCGCCGAGTTCGGGGTGTTGAGGAGGTCGGATACCGCGGCAAAAGGCTTTTCGACGAAGCTGGTCAGGTCGCCCAGGTTCATAGGTTTCTCGCTCCCCGTTGACTGTTCTCTCCTAGATTCCCCACCGAGTCTGCTACCAACGGTGGGAACTTTCCGGTGATTCGCTGGCAATCGACTTGTTACGCCGGGTAATCGCTCGGTGATGGTGCTCTAACTGTTGGGCAACGGTCGGATGGTCCGCTATCGGGATGCGAATGGTCGCACATTTCCGCAAGCCCAAGGTCGACAGCATCTACCACAGGATCGGCGGCCACCAGGCCCTGGAAGTCGTCGTCGAGGACTTCTATTGCCGGGTGCTCGACGACGATCACTTGTCGGGCTTTTTCGCCGGGACGGACATGAAGCGGCTCAAAGGCAGGCAGGTCGAATTCTTCGCCGCCGCTCTCGGCGGGCCCGAGCCGTACGCCGGCGCGCCGATGAAGCACGTCCACCGGGGGCGCGGGATCACGATGGATCACTTCAACCTGGTGGCCGGACATTTGACGTGCTCGCTGTCCGCGGCCGGCGTGCCTGAGGCGACGATCGTCGAAATCCTCGGCGCCATTGCACAGCTGGCCCCCGACATCGCATCGGAGCACGCCACGGCCGACGTCTGATCACCCCATCACGCTTCGCCGAGCGTGCTTCGTCTGCGAATTCCGTCGGCCTGGTCTCGCATCGACGGCACGCTCGGCGAACCTCACTGCAGCCCGGCCAGCTGCGCGCGCAGGTACTCAGCCACCGCGGCGTCGGTGGTCAGGTCGATGGCCCGCTGGTAAGCCGCGACGGCGGCGGCCGCGGGGCCGGCCCGGGCCAGCAGGTGCGCGCGCGTCGTCCAGGCCGGCTGAAACCGCTGCACCGCCGGATCGGTGATCGCGTCCAGCGTCTGCAAACCGGCGTCCGGTCCGTCGATTTCGGCGTCCACGGCTGCCAGGGCAACCGCACCGCCCAGTGACGGCGCGACCCGAAGCAGCGCGCGGTGCAGGCGACGCAGCGCCGACCAGTCGACCGGCCTGCTGCAGTGCGCCGACTGGATCGCCGCCTCGAATTGGTAGCGGCCCGGTCGACCAAACCCGTGCGCCCGGTGCAGCAGGGCCTCGCCGCGGGCGATCAGCGCCGAGTCCCACAATGCCGGGTCTTGGTCGTCCAGCGGCACGAACGCACCATCGCCGGTGCGCCGGGCGGCCCGGCGCGACTCCGACAAGCACACCAGCGCAGCCAGACCCAGTGCCTCGGGTTCGTCGGGCAGCAGCTCGACGAGCACCAGCGCGAGATGAAGCGCCTCAGCGGACAACGATTCGATCCGCACACCCGCCGCTTGCCAGTCGATCGCGTACGCGCCGTAGACCGCCTCCAACACAGCGGGCAACCGCTCATCGAGGTCGGCGCGGGCCGGCAACACGAATGGGATGCGGGCGTCGCGGATGCGGCGTTTGGCGCGGACCAGCCGCTGCGCCATCGTGGCGGCCGGCACCGCGAACGCCGCCGCGATGGCCGCGGCGTCGACGCCGAGCACGGTCTGCAGCATCAACGGGGTGCGGCTGTTGGCGGCGATTGCCGGGTGAGCGCACACCAGCATCAGCTCCAGCCGCCGGTCGGGAATGGCGTCGAAATCTAACTCGCTTGTATCGCAGGCTATTTCGGGCAGCGGATCGGTCATCCGGTAGGCGTGCGACTTCCAGTGGTCGCGTAGCCGGTTGCGGGCCACGGTGAGCACCCACCCTTCCGGGTTGGCGGGGATGCCCTCGACCGGCCATCGGGTCAGGCCACGCTCCAGCGCGTCGGCGATGGCGTCCTCGGCGGCGGCGATGTCGCCGCCGCGCGCGGCGAGCACCGCCAGCAGTCGGCCGTAGCTGGCGCCCACCAGCTCGGCGACCCGGGCCTGCGCATCACTCAGGGCTGTACCAGCCTTTGCCGCTGGCGTAGGTGACCGCGACGGGACGGATCTCGACGGTGCCCCAGTCGACCGCCGGGCAGCGCTTGGCCCAGGCCAGCGCGGCGTCCAGGTCCGGCACATCGATCACGAACACCCCGCCCAGACGCTCTTTGGTGTCGGCGAACGGGCCGTCCTGGACCGTGGGAGTGCCGTCGCGCGCGGTGAACGTCGTCGAGGCGACGGCCGATTGCAGCACCTGGGTGCCGATCAGCACACCCGCCGCGTCGAGATCGTCGGCGTAGCGGGCGAACGCCGCGCGCGCGGGTGCCATGTCCTCCTCGGTCAGGCCGATCTCCGGGCCCTCCTGATGGTGCATGAGCAGGCAGTACTGCATAGTGGTGTCCTTTCCGGCTCGATGATGACACCTCAATGACGACTGAGAACGGACCCAATCGACAACGCCTGGTCGCCGCGCGCATCATGCACCGATCAACCAAACCACGCGGACAGCATTACGCCGCTCCAATACCTTGGCGCCAAGGCGATTGCGTTGCGCGGGCATTGCAGGCCACTGAACGTCCCGAGCTGCCCGGCCGTGAGCTGGTGGACGCGCCACGAATCGAGCGGGAATCGGCGTGTCCGCACCGGATATCGGGAACCTGCAGATGCGGCGCGACCGGCCTAGACTCCAAATTGGAGCTCGTCAAGTGACAGCTTCAGCAGAACGGAAGCCCGCCATGTTTTCCGGCCCCATCCGCAACGCCCGCGCCCTGGTTGCCGCCCTCGCGTTGCTTACCGGCGTCGCAATTCTGCCCGGCGGTACGGCGGCGGCCGACCCGAGCCAGGACGACAAGTTCTTGACCCTGCTTGGTTACGAAGACATCCCCGCCATCGATAACGCGACGAGCCTTGTCGACACAGCCCATAAAGTCTGCGGCAAACTCGACGACGGCATGCCGGCGGGCGACTTGGTGGAATTGATTAGAAACAATGGGTTTAACGACAACCCGCTCGCGCGCCTTTACCCTCAACGTCGCGTTACGAAAACCATAAACCGATTCATCAACGCCGCAGTGCAGGCCTACTGCCCGTACGACCAAGGCAAGATAGCGTCCATCACTGCGCAGGCCGCGACAGCGTCGAATGAGCCGACGCGCCGCGTCGCTGCCTACACCCGCAGCACGGAGGCGCCGTCGCTCGCCTTAGGCATCGCCACGCTTCCCGCCGGAGAAGTGCCGCCGTCGAACCCGCCGGCGATTCCGGCACAACCGCCGCCTGCACCCCACGAAGTGGCGCCCGCACCGCGACAATCGCCGCCTCCACCACAGCGTGTGCAGCCCGTACCGCAACAGGTGCCGCCGCAGGCGGAGTTACCCCCGCAACAGGCCGCGCCACCACCGCAAGAGGCCGAGCCACCGCAGGCGGAGCCTCCTGCCGCTGCTCCTCCGCCCAGCGACGGCGGTGGCGCTGCGGCGAACCCGCCGCCGGAGCCTGCGCCGCCGCAGCAACCCGCGCCGCCAGGCCATGTCAGGCTTGCACCCTGAGACAAAGACGTCGGCAATAGCGATCGCGGCGTTCTCACATCTCTCGCGCCGGGATGCAACGATCAGCAGTATGAGCATGGCGGGAATGGGTCTGATGGGTCTGGTCGCCGGTGCGTCGACGGCGGGCATGTTGGGGGTCGTGAGATTGGTGGGCGACACCTGGTTGCCGCGGCTAGCGGCAAGCTCTGAGCACAAGCACGAGATGATTGCCACCCTGCATTCTCGGCGGCACGACTCGATCCAAAGCTGGCGATCCGGCTTGGCGAATGCCCGAGATACCTATCGCCAATGGGCTGCCGGATCCCGCGATGGCGACGCGCCCAACGTCGTCGGCGACGAGTGGTTCGAGGGTCTGCGGCCGCACCTGCCCAGCACTGGCGAAGCCGCCAAATACCGCACCGCTCTTGACGTCAACTGCGACAACCCGACTGTGGCACTGCTGTCGTTGGAGATCGGCCGGATCGAACAAGAATGGGTCGACGAGGCGAAGAGCTATCCGCGCCGAGTGCGAAAGTAACGTCAGCCCTCGGCCCGCAACACGTCCAACGCATGCTGCAGATCCGGCGGGTAGGGGCTGACGATCTCCATCTGCCTCCCGTCGGCGGGATGCGTGAACGCCAACGACCTCGCGTGCAGCCATTGACGTTCCAGCCCAAGCTTTTCCGCGAGCTTCGGGTTAGCGCCATATGTCAGGTCGCCACAGCAGGGGTGATGCAACGCCGCGAAGTGCACCCGAATCTGGTGCGTGCGGCCGGTTTCCAGATGTACGTCGAGCAGGCTCGCGGCGACGAAGGCTTCGATGGTGTCGTAGTGAGTGAGGCTGTGGCGGCCGTTGGCGGTGACGGCGAACTTCCAGTCGTGGCCGCGATGGCGGCCGATCGGCGCGTCGATCGTCCCGCTGGACGGATCCGGGTGTCCTTGCACCAGCGCGTGGTAACGCTTATCGACGGTGCGCTGCTTGAACGCGCGCTTGAGCACGGTGTAGGCCCGCTCGGAGATCGCGACCACCATGACTCCGGAAGTGCCGACGTCGAGGCGTTGCACGATGCCCTGCCGCTCGTGCACGCCGGAGGTGGTGATCCGGTAGCCGGCCGCGGCCAGCCCGCCGAGCACCGTCGGCCCCGTCCAGCCCACCGACGCGTGCGCGGCCACTCCGGCCGGTTTGTCGACCGCCACGATGTCATCGTCGGAGTACAGAATCGTCATGCCCTCGATGTCGACGGGCGTGTTCTCCAGCGGCGCGGGCGGCTCGGGCAACCGCACCTGCAGCCACGCCCCTGCGGCCAGACGATCCGACTTGCCGGCCGTCACACCATCCAACTCGACACCGCCGTCTTCGGCCAGCGCCGCGGCGGCGGTACGCGACAAACCCAGCAGCCGGGACAGCCCGGCATCGACCCGCATACCCGCCAGGCCCTCCGGCACCGGCATCGATCGGTCGGTCATATCAGCGTTGGTCGGCCCTGGAGCCGACGGTGCCGTCCTGCGGCCCTTCGCCCTGGCCAGTCTCGGCAGGCACGTCCGGCGTTTCGGTGTCCTGCGGCGCGTCGGCGACAGCGAGGGCGTCGTCCGCCTTCACAAGGCGCCGCTCCTCCGCATCGCTTCGCTCTGCATCGTCGCCGGCGCGGCGACGGCCGACGGTATCGAAGTCGTAGCCCATTGCCGACAGCGTGACCAGCAGGATTGCTCCCCCGACCACCGACGGGTCGGCGACGTTGAACACCGGCCACCAGCCGATCGACAAGAAGTCCACGACATGTCCCTGCAGGGGTCCCGGCGACCGGAAAAACCGGTCGACCAGGTTGCCGGTGGCACCGCCCAGGATCATCCCGAGGCCTATCGCCCACCACGGCGATACCAGCCGGCGTCCCATCCAGAAAATTCCGACTACGACACCGGTCGCGATCAGTGTCAGCATCCAGGTGTATCCGGTTGCCATCGAAAACGCTGCGCCGGAATTGCGGACCAGCGTCCAGGTGACGGTGTCACCGATGATCGGCACCGGCTGGCCGGGGATGAGCAGCTTGACCGCGAGCACCTTGGTGACGATGTCCAGCACCAGCACGACCGCAGCGACCGCCAGCAGCAGGCGCAGGCGCAGGCGCGGCGCGGGAGCTTCGGCCTCCCCCGCCGTTGAGGCCTCGGTCGCCGGCTCGGCCGACCCCGTTGGTTGGTCAGTCACTCCTACATCATCCACTACAGGTGATGCGGGATGATTTCAGCATGAGCCGTCTCACCGTGATCGCCACCGGTGGGACGATCGCCACTACCACCGACGCCGACGGGGTGCGGCGGCCGACGCGAGGCGGTGCCCAGTTGACCGCCGGGCTGGACGTCGATGTCGTCGACGTCCTTGCCCTCGACAGCTCACAGCTGGCCCCGGCCGATTGGGACGTGATCGGCGCGGCAGCCCGCGCCGCGGCGGCCGGCGGTGCTGAAGGCGTGGTCGTGACCCACGGCACCGACACCCTCGAAGAAACGGCGCTGTGGCTGGATATCACCTACCCGGGCGATGTTCCGGTAGTGCTCACCGGCGCAATGCGCAGCGCGGACGCACCCGACGCCGACGGGCCGGCGAACTTACGCGACGCGCTCGCGGTGGCATCGGATCCCGCGGCCCGCGATCTCGGTGTGCTGGTGTGCTTTGCCGGCCGGGTGCTGCGGCCGTTGGGTATGCGCAAGGTGCCAACCCAGGACGGTTTCGCCGGCGATCTGATCGGCACCGTCGACGGCGGCGTGCTACTCAACCGGCCCAAGCTACGCGCGTTCCTCGGCGAGCTGAGTGCGGCAAGCGCCCCGCGGGTCGACATCGTCGCGGCATACCCGGGAGCTGACGCGGTGGCAATGGACGCCTGTGTGGAGGCCGGTGCGCGCGGCATCGTGCTGGAATCGCTGGGTGCGGGCAATGCCGGGGCCGCGGTGGTCGACGGGGTACGACTGCACTGCAGCGACGGAGTGCTGGTAGCGGTGTCCACCCGGGTCCCGGGTGGACGCGTCAGCCCCGACTACGGCCCGGGCCGTGACCTCGCCGACGCGGGCGCGGTCATGGTGTCCGGGCTGCCGCCGAGTCAGGCGCGGGTGCTGGTGATGGCGGCGCTGGCGGCGCAGTTACCGCTGCGCGACGTCGTCGACCGGCTGCGCTGAGGCGTTGTCGGTCAGTGCGGCGACGTAGTCGGGCCAGTCGAGGCTGTCGACCGGATTCGCCGGCTCGATGTCGCCGGCGTCGGCCGGGCCGGAGGGAAAGGTTCGCGCCGGGCCCGGGCCCGAGCTGCGGGTCTCGAACCGCACGGTGACCACGCCGTGGCCGGCGCCTTGGACCCAGCCGTGCCCCAGGTCGCGGTGTGTGACGTCGTCGCCTACCCGCCACGGCGAGGGTTCCGAATCCGGGCCGAACATGGCCGCGGTCACCGTCTCCACGGAATGCTGCGACTCCGGCTCAGACAGCTCCAAATCGGGAAACAGCGACTCCTGTCGCACGTCGCTCAAACCCGAGAATCCCACGCCCAGAAGCCGAATCGGGCCGATCTCCTGGGGATCGAGCAACAACCGCCGGGCCATCGCGGTCAGCGCGGCGGCCTCGGTCGTCGCATAGGGCAGCGTCGCCGAGCGAGTCAGCGTGCTCATGTCGGATTTCTTCAGCTTCACCGTCACGGTGCGGGCGCCGCGCCCGTCGCGCAGCAGACGTTGATGAGCATGCTCGGCGATCGAATCGATCGCTTCGCGCAACTGCTCCAAGCTGGTCAGGTCAGCCGCGAAGGTGGATTCGGCGCTGATCTGCTTGGCTTCGGCGCGCTCGGCAACCGGGCGGTCGTCGACCCCGCGGGCCAGCCGGTGCAGCGCGGGCCCGATCGTCGCACCCAGGATGCTGGCCACCTCGGCGTCGCTCAGCGCGGCCAACTGTCCGACCGTGTCGATGCCCAGCCGATGCAGCTTCTCCTCGGCCACCGGCCCGATCCCCCACAGCCTGCGCACCGGAAGGCCGCCCAGCAACGGTTTCTCGTCGACGCGCCCGACCACCCGGACGCCGTCGGGTTTGGCCATACCCGAGGCAATCTTGGCGATCTGCTTGCCCGAGCCGGCGCCGACCGAGGCCACCAGCCCGGTTTCGTCGCGCACCCGCCGTCGCAGGTCCTCGCAGAAATGCTCGACCTCGGTCGCCGATGCACCGACGAGCTCAGGCGGCTCCCCGAACGCCTCATCGAAGGACAGCTGTTCGACGACCGGCACCACCGCGCGCACGGTGTCGAAGACCCGACGGCTGGCGACTCCGTAGACCACGCCACGCGGCGGCAGCACCACCGCCGTCACGCCGATCAATCGGCGTGCCTGGTGCATCGGCATGGCCGAGCGGGCGCCGAACACCCGGGATTCGTAGCTCGCGCCGGCCACCACGCCCCGGCCGCCCAGCCCGCCGACCAGCACCGGGCGGCCCCGCAACGTGGGCCGGGTGAGCTGCTCGACGGACGCGAAGAACGCGTCCATGTCGAGGTGCAGCACCCAACGCGAGTCCACAATCCCCGATGCTATTGCGCTAGGCCAGATTGCCCAGCTGGGCTAGCGTCTGATTCCATGGCAATGAACTTGTGCCACCGGTTGTGCTGCAGCTCGAACCGCTACTTCAAGGCTGTCGAGGACGGGCTGCTGCCATGGGTCCTCGGCGACGTCGACTTGGGCGACAACGTGCTGGAGATCGGGCCAGGCTACGGCGCTAACATCCGGGTGCTGATCGACAAAGCCCCGCACTACACCGCCGTCGAAATCGACCCGACCATGGCGGATCGGCTGAAGGGCACATACGGCGAGCGCGCCCGGATCATCCACGGCGACGGCACCGGCACCGGCTTGCCCTCCGAGGAGTTCAGCTCGGTGGTGTGTTTCACGATGCTGCATCATGTTCCGACGCCGGCACTGCAGGACCGGTTGTTCGCCGAGGTGTTCCGGGTGTTGCGCCCCGGCGGCGTATTTGCCGGCAGCGACAGCGCGGCGTCGACCCTGTTCCGCATCTTGCATTTCCGCGACACCTGCAATCCGGTGTCACCGGACACGCTGCCGGAGCGGTTGCGGCGCATCGGCTTTGGTGATGTGTTCGTCGACGACAACCAGCGCAGGCTGCGCTGGCACGCAACCAAGGCCGGCTGATGGAAGCCGAGACGGGCCAAGGCTCGGCGCCCCGGGAGCATCCGAACAAGCGATGGTGGGCGCGGGTTCGCGACGAATGGCGCGCGCGGCTCGAACCCGGTGAACAGGCCACGGTACTGGCCTGGGCGGCGTTCACCGTCACCTTTGTCGGCCTTCGCGCGCTCACCCACTGGATCCGTGCCGGGCACGGGCCATCGGGTGGCGGTATGACGATGGGCGGCAAGCACTTCCATCACTACAACATCGGTATCGCCGTGCTGGCGACGGTGGCAGCGGTGGGCCTACGTGGAACAGAGCGGCAGCGGCGCCACCCCATGGCCGCGATCGCCTTCGGGTCGGCGAACGCGATGATCGTCGACGAGCTGGCTCTGCTGCTTGACCTCGAGGACGTTTACTGGTCGACCGACGGCCGCGAGAGCGTCGACGCCGCCGTCGGCCTTATCGCAGCCGGCGGCACGATCGTTGCCGGCATGCCACTCTGGCCGCACCTGCGCCGGGCGCTGGGGTCGGTCCGCTGAACACCACGAGTGGTCAAGGCTAGGACGGAGGCGCACCGTGTTTTCTTCTGAACCGTCGACTGACCCCTGGAATTCTCCTGAGCGGCATCCGCACCGGCTTCGGCAGGTAGCTGAGTCCTTCGGAGTTGACGCCGACCGGTACGACCGGGCACGGCCCCGCTATCCCGACGCACTCATACAGCGTGTCATCGCCGCCAGCCCCGGCATCGAGTTCCTGGATGTCGGCTGCGGCACCGGCATCGGGGCACGGCAGTACCGGGAGGCCGGCTGCACGGTACTCGGCGTCGACCCGGACGCGCGGATGGCCGAGGTTGCCAGGCGGAGCGGGATCGAGGTGGAGATCGGCAAGTTCGAGGATTGGGACCCCACCGGCCGTTCTTTCGACGCGGTCGTCGCCGGGCAGTCCTGGCACTGGGTCGATCCGGCACGGGGTGCCGGCAAGGCGGCAGAGGTGCTGCGGCCGCACGGGCTGCTGGCGTTGTACTGGCACGTCTTCGACCCACCTGGCGAAATCGCCGGTGCTTTCGACGATGTCATGCAGCGGGTGGCACCCGACGCGCCACTGTGGGATCGGCCGACCGACGGCGGCCAAGCGGGGAACCCCGCCGTCGAGCTTCAACACCGAAATCTCATGAGGGCTGTTGAAGGTGTCCGGGCTGCCGGCGGTTTCGCCGAACCCGAGCAATGGCAGTTCCAATGGCAGCGGCATTACACCCGCGAAGAATGGTTGGACCATCTGCCCACCACCGGCACGCTTACCCAGCTCGGGCCGGACCAGCTCGCAACTGTGCTGCAAGCCGTGGGGACCAGCATCGACTCGATCGGAGGTGGCTTCACCATGCAATACATCACGCTGGCCGCCGCCGCGGCCCGAGCCGGCGACGCTTAACCCGCGCGTGTCTCGCGTGAGTCACTCGCGCCGTCGGCGTCACGCCTTAGCCAGCGAAACCCTTACTCCGTCGCCGATTTCAGCGGCGCCAGGCCCCGGCTCGCCGAATTCGAAACTAGTGGCCAGGATTTCCCCGGCGATCAGATCCCGATGCGTACTGGCCCAGTCGGCCCGTTGCGGAGGCACCGATATCACCACGCTGATCCGGTCGGAGACGTCCAGCCCGGTCGATTTGCGCAGCTCCTGCAGTTCGCGGATGCGGTCCTTGGCCCAGCCCTCGGCCTCCAGCTCGGGCGTCACGGTGGCGTCCAATACGACCAGCCCGGCCCCGCCCGGTAGCGGCGCGGTGTACTCGGGGTCGGCGGCCACCAGCCGCGAGCTGTACTCATCGGGTTGCAACACCACCGAGCCCGCGGTCAGGCTGCCGTCGGCGTTGAGGACGCTCTCGCCGGCCTTGACCGCCTTGATCGCCGCCTGCACATCCTTGCCCAGTCGCGGCCCTGCGACCCGGGCGTTCACGGTCAGCTCGAAACGACCATAGGTGTCGATGTCCTCGGTGAGTTCGACCTTCTTGACGTTGAGCTCGTCGGCGATCAGGTCAGTGAACGGTTCCAGTCGCCGCGGATTATCCACGGCCACCGTGAGTTTCTGCAGTGGCAGCCGCACCCGCAGCTTCTTCGCTTTACGCAACGACGACGCTACCGAGCACACCTCGCGCACCTGATCCATCGCGACGACAAGTTCGGCGTCCGCCGGCAGCCCATCGGCTTCCGGCCAGTCGGTCAGGTGCACCGAGCGCTCCGCGGTGATACCGCGCCAGATGATTTCGGTGGTCAGTGGCAGCAGCGGCGCGGCTAGCCTCGCGGTCGCTTCGAGTACCGTGTGCAACGTGTCGATCGCGTCGGGATCTTCCTCCCAGAACCGCGAGCGGGAACGTCGCACATACCAATTCGTCAGCGCCTCGGTGAACTGCCGCAGCTGTTCGCATGCTCCGGAGATGTCGCAGACATCCATCGCGGCAGTGAGGTCGTCGCGAAGTACCGCCAGTTTGGCCAGGATGTAGCGATCGAGCACGTGCGGTGAATTAGTCCGCCAGTTACCGACTTTCGGCGCGTAGAGGGCCAAGAAACTATAGGCGTTCCAGAACGGCAGTAGTACCTGTCGCACTCCGTCGCGGATACCCTGCTCGGTGACGATCAAGTTTCCGCCGCGCAGGATTGGCGACGCCATCAAGAACCAGCGCATCGCGTCGGAGCCGTCGCGGTCGAACACCTCGCTGACGTCGGGATAGTTGCGCAGCGATTTGCTCATCTTCTGGCCGTCGCTGCCCAGTACGATCCCATGCGACACACACGTTTTGAACGCCGGCCGGTCGAACAGCGCGGTGGCCAGTACATGCAGCGTGTAGAACCAGCCCCGGGTCTGCCCGATGTACTCGACGATGAAGTCACCCGGGTAGTGGGTCTCGAACCAGTCGCGGTTCTCGAACGGGTAGTGCACCTGTGCGTAGGGCATGGACCCGGAGTCGAACCACACGTCAAAAACATCGGCGATGCGGCGCATCGTCGACCGCCCGGTGGGGTCGTCGGGATTGGGCCGGGTGAGCTCGTCGATGTATGGCCGGTGCAAGTTGTCCGGACGCACGCCGAAGTCGCGCTCCAATTCGTCGAGGCCGCCGTAGACGTCGATACGGGGATAGGCCGGGTCATCGGAAAGCCAGACCGGAATCGGCGTGCCCCAGTAGCGGTTTCGCGAGATCGACCAGTCGCGCGCGCCCTGCAGCCACTTGCCGAACTGACCATCTTTGACGTGCTCGGGATACCAGGTGATCTGCTGGTTGAGTTCGACCATGCGGTCCCGGAATTCGCTGACATTGACAAACCACGACGACACGGCGCGGTAGATCAGCGGATTTCGGCAGCGCCAGCAGTGCGGGTAGGGGTGCTCGTAGGTTTCGTGGCGGATCAGCACCGCACCGTTGGCCGCTGCGGGGCCGCTCTGGTTTTTCAGATCGCGGATGATGTGCGGGTTGGCCTCGAAGACATGCTGGCCCTGGTAGTCGGGCACAGTGGCGTCGAAGCGGCCCCTAGCGTCGACCGGCGTCACCGGCACAATGCCGGACTTGTCCGCGATCTCCTTGTCATCCTCGCCGTAAGCCGGCGCCAGGTGCACGATGCCGGTGCCGTCGTCGGTAGTCACAAAGTCGGCGGCGAGCACGTGAAAGGCTTGGGGCGAATCGGTGAAGAGCGAGTCCATAAAGTAAGGGAACGGCGGCAGGTATCGGATGCCCACCAGATCGCTGCCGCGGTAGCTGCCCAGCACCTTCGGCTCCTCGCCCAATTCTCGTGCATAGGCGGCCAGTCGCGCTTCGGCCAGAACCAGGCGGCGCTCCCCCGCCCGCACCTGGACGTAGGTGACATCGGGGTTGACCGCGACCGCCTGGTTCGACGGCAGGGTCCACGGTGTCGTCGTCCACACCAGCAAGTGTGCACCGGCAAGCTCACCGTCCCGCACGGCGAATCCGACGGTGAGCGCCGGGTCTTGCCGACTCTGGTAGACGTCGTCGTCCATCCGCAGCTCGTGGTTGGACAGCGGGGTCTCGTCACGCCAGCAGTACGGCAGCACCCGGTAACCCTCGTATGCTAAGCCCTTGTCCCACAGCTGTTTGAACGCCCAGATCACCGATTCCATGTAGGACAGATCAAGCGTCTTGTAGTCGTTGGCGAAGTCCACCCATCGGGCCTGACGGGTCACGTAGGCCTGCCATTCGTCGGTGTAGCGCAACACCGATTCGCGGCAGGCTTCGTTGAACGCGGCGATGCCCATCGCGTCGATCTGGGATTTGTCGGTGATCCCGAGCTGTCGCTCGACCTCCAGTTCGGCGGGAAGCCCGTGCGTGTCCCAGCCGAATCGACGGTCCACCTTGTAGCCGCGCATCGTGCGATATCGCGGGACGACGTCCTTGACGTAGCCCGTGAGCAGATGACCATAGTGCGGCAGGCCGTTGGCGAACGGCGGTCCGTCGTAGAAGACGTACTCCGGGGCGTCGGCGCGTCGCGCGATGCTGGCCTGGAACGTGTCGTCGCTCGCCCAGTGGTCGAGGACCTCGAGTTCCAGTGCCGGCAAATCGGGTGCGCCGCCGGCCAGCTTGGGGTAAGCGTTGTCCGTCACTGCGCGTCGTCTCCCTCGTGCCACTTCCAGGCCCAGGGACGACGTTGCGCCGGTGCGCAAGCGCCGCGGTACCACCCCGCTTGCCACGCCGGGGCGTGACCGCTCGTTGGACGGCTGTGACGGGCCTACCCGTTCGGCTCTACTAGGCCTGACTGGCTGTTCTTCCGAAGGCTCCCCGGTGATCGCCGGATCGACGCCGCTGCAGCCGATTCTACGGGCCGCCGCAAATCAACATCAGGCCAGCGCGGCCTTGGCGCCCGCGAGATTGTCCGCGCCGAGTACCAAACGGGTGTTGGTGGCGAGATAGGCGGTTTCCAGGTTGATCTTCGCTGCGCCGAGTTTGTGGACGACTTCGCCGAGGGCGCCCGGACGGTCCTTGATGTCGAGGACGATGACCTCTTGCTCCTCGGCGATTTTGATGCCGGCGCCCTGCAGCGCTTCGAACGCGGTGGTGGCATCCTGCACCAGGATGTGCACCTCGGCCTGCCCTCCGCCGCTGGTCAGGGCGCATAGACCGGCGATGTTGACGCCCGCCTTGCCCAACACATCGCCGATCAGGGCCAGCTCGCCGGGCTCGTCGTCGAGATAAAGCGTTAGATCGGTCGCCATGACGCGCTCCTTCGCACCAGGTCTGAACGGATCGTATGTCCACGCTACCGCGGGCGCGCTGGATAAAGATCCCCGAAAGTCGACTGCAGCTTTCCTACACTTCGGCTGTGGCGTTCGATGCGGCCTTTGCCCGCGATGTGGTTCTACCGCTCGCCCAGGCGGCGTACACGGTGATGGGCGGCGGCGCGGCCACCCTCCCGTCCGGATACGCCCAGACCAGTGTGATCCGGGCTGACACCGCTGCGCTCACCGCGATGACCAGTCCCCATCCGGCCGTAACCGCCATGACCAAAAACACCGACATCTTCGGGTTGATGGGCCGTAACCCAGCCACCGGCACCGCGTTCGTGTCCTTCCGCGGCTCTTCCGACGTCGAGGATTGGCTGGCGGACCTCGACGCCGTGCCCGGCGCCTACCTCCCGGTCAGCGGATTCGGGCAGGTGCACGCGGGTTTTCAGGACGTCTACGAACTCGTCCGGAAAAGCATTGCCGCGAACCTGGCCACCGCGACCGCCGGCTGCGATGAGATCCTGGTCACCGGGCACAGCCTCGGTGCGGCGCTGGCCGTGCTCGCAGCACCGGACATCGTCCGGAACATGCCGCCGAACAAGATCGAACCTCGGCTGATCACCTTTGCCGGCCCGCGGGTCGGATTGACCGACTTCGCCGACGCGTTCAACGCCGCCATCGAAAGCTGTTTCCGGGTAGTGAATTTCCTCGACGTCGTGCCCTACGTACCCCCGGCGCCGTATGTGCACGTTGGCGCTCAAATCGCGGTCGATAGCGGCGGGCCGGTCCAGATCGCGTGGCGGCACAGCCTGATCGCCTATCAGAACGGACTGTCGGCTCTCATTGCGGCCCAGCAATGACGACGCTCCCGGCACCTCAGATGCCGGGAGCGCGAAGGGTTTTGTTAGGCGCCAACCTCCAAGACGCCCGCGCGCCACAGCGCGGCGTAAAGCTGGCGCAACGGAACGCAGAGCAACCGAGCGGCCCCCACGACCAACGGGTCGCCGCCGACGAACTGTTGTTCGGGCCGCCGGGAGGTCCGCTTTGGCGCCGGCACAGCGATCGGCGTCGGGGCAGGCACTGCCTTGAGCCGGCGTGCGGGCGTCGCCGTTACCACTTCGTCGTACAGTACAGCGGTCATGGTCGCCTCCTAAGCGGAAAGTCAAACGGGCATAACGGGATTCGATGTCCGTCCGAATCGGCGTCCGCTGGGGCGACGTGCTGTGTAGAAGGCTCAGCTCAAAATGACGCGCCGGGGGCCGGATCGGGACGACACAGAGTCCGGATATCGATCCGGACTATCACTGGAACTCATTCGTCCCTCACCTCCTCGCGGTCGCGCTACGTGCGGATCACCGCACATTCACACGCAAGCAGGAGCACAGGAAAACCCGATAACTCGGGAAACCGCACCCCACTCGTCAGAGCTTCGGCACTACACGCCGTATCCGGAAACTCCGGAAGCCACTTGGGCTCAACCCTTAAGCCGGGAGGAGCTGTCCTGACCCTGGGCGTCTCTCGACGTTCGGGGTCAGTGGCCTATATCCGTGCAGACGCCTCACCTAACGAGGTGCTTACCCCATCGATGATGCACGAACATTCCGCCCGGGTCAATTCGCCACGCCTGAAAACTTTCTGAGCGCCGCTAAGCGGCCTGACCAGCCGTTATGCATTCGTGACCAGCCACTGCGACAGTCACGGCTCGGATGGGCGCAGCCCTTTGATGACCAGTGCGACGACGAGATCGGCGGCTTCCGACGCGGAGATGCCGTCATCGGTGCTCAGCCGCCGATGCGCCATGTGACCGATCAGCGCCGTCAGCATGTAGGCCACCAGTCGCGGCGGCGCGGCCAGCACATCGCCACGATTCTGGGCAGCGGCGATGAGCATCTCGATGTCATCGATGAACCGCTCGTAGACACCGCCCAACTGCTTGTCGAATCTGCTGTCCAGCGCGTAGGCGTCGCGGAACAGCAGCTTGGCGGTGGCCGGGTTGGCGTCGAAAAACTCGAACGTCGCCCGCAGTGAAGCGCGAAAAGGGGCCTCGGCGAAGCCGAATTGCGTGCCGCTCTTGGCCAGCGCGACCGCAACATGGGTGCGCAAGCCATACTCCTCGACCGCTATCAACTGACGGAACAAGTCGTCCTTCGAGTCGAAATACCAGTAGACCGACCCGTAGGCCAGCTCCGCTTCTTTGGCGATATCCGCGATCGTGGTGTCGTGAAAACCGTTGCGGGCAAAGACTTTCTTGGCCGCGGCAATGATCTCGTCACGTCGTTGCGACTTCTGCTGCTCGCTGGTCGCGGGGCGCCGGCGGGCGCGAGTGCCGTCAGCCACGACTCAGTCCTTCCTGGCACGCGGCCGCAACCCGGGTGTCGTTGGTCACGACTCGACCAAGTCGTCGAGACGCCCGACCGTATCGATGAACTCCGAAACCATGTCCAGCACCACTGATCCGGCCGGCTGCACCCTGTTCAGCGAACCGACAACCTGGCCGACGAAGTAGGTGGCCAGCTCGCGGGCCTTGGAGTCGGACTGGACCGCGGCCCGGTTGATGCGCACCTGTGGGTCGCCGATCAGCGCGCTCTGCAGCGGCATGCCGAGCGGGTCGGGGCTGCCGGGGCGCTCCCACTCGTCGGTCCAGGCGGTGCGCAGCATGCGCGCGGGCTTGCCGGTCAACGATCGCGATCGCACGGTGTCCGACGAGGTGGCGGTCAGGAACTTGTCCTTCACCACGGGCAGCGTCTCGGCTTCCTCGGTGGTCAGCCAGACCGATCCGCACCAGACGCCTTCGGCGCCCAACGCCAACGCCGCGGCGATCTGACGGCCGCGGGCGATCCCGCCTGCCGCCAGCACCGGAACCGGAGCAACCGCATCGACCACCTCGGGGACCAGCACCATCGTCGACACCTCGCCGGTGTGCCCGCCGGCCTCGGTGCCCTGGGCGACGATCAGGTCGACGCCGGCCGCGGCGTGCCGCTGCGCGTGCTGGGTGGTTCCGGCCAACGAGGCCACCAGCACGTCGTTGTCATGCGCCCGTCGGACCAGGTCGGCCGGCGGCGGGCCCAGCGCGCTGGCGATCAGCCGAATGCGGTGGGCGAAGGTGACGTCAAGCAGCGGTTCGTAGCCCTTCGGCGAGATGTTGAGCTCCCCGGGCGGCAGACGCTCCTCGTCGGTGGGTACCGGGATGCCGTAGCGGACCAGCAGGTCGTCGACGAAGGCCCGGTGTTCCTCGGGCAGCAGCTCGCGCGCCTGCCGGGTGTCGATCCCGCCGCTCTCGGCGCCGACGTACTTGTGCGGCAGTAGCAGGTCGACGCCGTACGGTTTGCCGTTGGTCTGCTCCTCGATCCAGGTCAGCTCGGTATGCAGCCGCTCCGGGCTGTGCGCGACGGCGCCGAGGACGCCGAACCCGCCCGCATTGGAGACGGCGGCCACCACGTCGCGGCAGTGACTGAACGCGCAGATCGGGAACTCCACGCCGAGCATCTCGGCAACTCTGGTGCGCATGCCCGGAACCGTATGGGGTTAGTGATTGACACGTCAATCGTTAGTGAGGCTGCTTAACTAGTCGGCGGCGGTCGGCCGTCCGGGGGCCAGCTCGCGACCCCGTCCTCCAGCGGAACCTGCAGGCTGTGCAGGATCGACGCGACCATTCGCCACGCACCGATCGCCGTGACAAGCTCGACCAGCACCGCCGGGTCAGCGCCGAATTCGTGCTGGCAGGCCGACCAACTGTCGGCGCTTACCGCGCCGTCGCGCACCACGTCGTCGGTGGCCGCCAGTGCGGCGCGTTCCGCGGGCCCGAATGACTGATGGGCCTGCCAATCACGCACGCCGATCAGGTCATCGGCGCTTACCCCGAGACCCTGCGCGACCCGCCAATGCTGGGTCCATTCGTAGTCGCTGGCGGTGAGCCAGCCGATCCGCATGATGACCAGTTCACGTAACCGGGGGTCCAGCTTTCCGCGCCACAGCATCGTGGCAAGCAGATCGTTGAACGCACACGCCAGTTTGGGATGGTTCAACAGCACCTGGAAGATGGCCAGTTCCGCCATGTAATCGGGTACGCCGGCTTCGTCGGCGGCGGCCTTGGCCTCGTTGACCGGCAAACGAGGAACGCGGGAGTCTTTCGTCGGCGGTGTCATGAGCCGTCGCGTCAACCGTTAGCCGGCCACGGCGCCCGGCTCGGAGAAGGGCGCGCCGAAGTCGCCCAATCTCTCGAGTCCGTGTTTCCGAGCCTCGGCCGCACCACGCCGGAGCAAGACGCTGGTCGCGACGAACCCGGCGTGATCGACGACGACGAACGGGGACAGCAGCCGGTTGTGCACGAACCCGAACGACAGGCCGCTGTCCGGATCGGCCCACCCGAGCGAGCCGCCCAGGCCGACATGTCCGAACCCGGGGATCACGTCGAACGGCAGGCGGTGATAGCCGAGATGGAACGCCAACGGTATCAACAAGTTACCGTCCGGCCGCAGGTTGCGCGCGCCACTGAGGCCCGCCGCCACCTCGCGGGATAGGAACTGGGTGCCGTCGATTCGGCCGCCGTTGGCGATTGCACCGTACATCCGAGCCAGCCCGCGCGCCGTCGCCACCCCATTGGCCGCCGGGATTTCCGCGTCCATGAACGGGATATCGCCTTGTGCAACAGCTTTCACACCCGGGAAGTACATAGAGCCGAATCCGGCGGACAGTCGCAGCGCGGCAATCTTGGGCGCCACCGCGTTGAATACGGGATTCTGAAATGCGCTCTGCGGCATGATGATCTGGGCGGGCCGGGTCGGCGATTCGGCGGGCGGGCGGCCCAGGTGCAGGCCGTCGGTGTTCAGCGGCTCCGCGAGCTCCTGGCGGATCAGCTCACGCATGCCCTGACCGGTGACCGCGCGGGCCAGACCCGAGACCAGCCAACCGTAGGTCAGAGCGTGATACGCGGATCTGCCGAACGAGTAGCCCGGGCGCGCTGCCGCCAGGCGTTCTTCCATCAGTTCGTGGTTCAGCAGGTCGTCCTTGCTGGCGCCGTGCAGCGCCGAGAGGCCGGCCTGGTGCCGCATCATCTGGCGGACAGTGATGTTGGACTTGCCATTGGCGCCGAACTCCCGCCAGTACTCGGCGACGGGTGCGTCGTAGTCGATCAGCCCGCGGTCGACGAGCCGGTGGATGACGGTGGAGGCCATGCCCTTGCTCGCCGAGAACACCATGGTGGCGGTGTCTGCCGTCCACGGCACGCGTCCGCGCCGATCCGACCACCCGGTCCATACGTCGACGACGGGTTCTCCGTCGAGGTAGACGGCCAGCGCCCCACCGCCGTATCGGCGCCCCGGGAACATGCTGGCGAAGCTCCGCACCGCGCAGGCAAAGTGTGGATCGGCTGCGCCGTGAACACCGCGCGGCAGCACTGACCGGCGATTGCCCACCACTTCGAGGGTCATACCATACGAATTTACCGAAAACATTCGCATAACAAACCGAAAGTTACCCTTCCGTTATCGAGGCGAGCTCAAGTATTTGCTGTGCCGCCAGGGCCGGCGTCAATTCCCCAGCGAGCACCCGCCGCTCGACCTCGGCACGACCTTTGCGGACCGCGGGGTTGGACAGCACCCGGTCCAGCACCGTGTCGCGAACCATCTGCCAGGTCCAGTCCACTTGTTGGGTGCGCCGCCGTGCCTCGAACTCCCCCGCCTCGCTCAGTACCTCGCGATGGTGCTCGACGGTTTCCCACAGCTCTTCCAGCCCAGTGCCTTCCAGCGCGCTCATGGTGAGAACCGGTGGGCGCCAGAGGGTTTTGCGGGGGTAAATCAATCGGATTGCTCCGGAGAGGTCGCGCGCGGCCGAGCGCGCCTCGCGAAGGTGCTCGCCATCGGCTTTGTTCACGACGACGATGTCAGCCAGCTCCAGCACGCCTTTTTTGATGCCCTGCAGCTGATCACCAGTCCGCGCCAGGGTCAGGAAGATGAAGGTGTCGACCATGTTGGACACGGCCACCTCGGATTGGCCGACGCCGACGGTCTCCACCAGGATCACGTCGAATCCGGCGGCCTCCAACAGCACGATGGTTTCCCGGGTGGCCTTGGCCACCCCGCCAAGGGTGCCCGATGTCGGCGAGGGGCGGATGTAGGCGTCGGGATGGCTAGCCAGCTGCGGCATTCGGGTCTTGTCGCCCAGGATCGATCCGCCGGTGCGGGTGGACGACGGGTCGACGGCCAGCACCGCCACCCGGTGTCCCCGGCGGATCAAGTCCATGCCGAGCGCTTCGATGGTGGTCGACTTGCCGACTCCCGGGACTCCGGTAATGCCGACATGATGGGCGTTTCCGGCCGCCGGCATCAGCGCAAGCAGCAATTGCTGCGCCCGCTCGCGATGGTCGGCGCGGGTGGACTCGACCAGTGTGATGGCCCGCGGCAGCGCCGCACGGTCGCCGCTGCGGACAGCTGCGGCGAGGTCGTCGATGCTGTCGCCGTTCCCCGTTGCCATGTGGCTAGAGGGTGTATCCGTGACGGTCGGCCAACTTGTTCAGCAGATCGATTGCGGCGTCGGCGATCACCGTGCCGGGCGGGAAGATCGCGGTGGCGCCGCCGCCGTAGAGCTCGTCGAAGTCACCCGGCGGAATAACCCCGCCGACCACGATCATGATGTCGGGGCGGCCCACCTCGGCCAGTGCGTCGCGCAGCGCGGGTACCAGGGTCAGGTGGCCCGCCGCCAGCGAGGACACCCCGACCACGTGCACGTCGTTGTCGGCGGCCTGACGGGCCACCTCGTCCGGCGTGGAGAACAGCGCCCCGACGTCGACGTCAAACCCGATGTCGGCGAACGCCGTTGCGATCACTTTCTGCCCGCGATCGTGGCCGTCCTGGCCCATCTTGGCCACCAGAATTCTGGGGCGGCGGCCGTCGGCCTCGGCGAATTTCTCGACGAGTTCGGTGGCGGTGACCATGTTGCCGGCCTTTCCAGCTTCGTCGCGGTAAACCCCGGCGATAGTGCGGATCTCGGCTTGGTGACGCCCGTATACCTTCTCCAATGCGTCGGAGATCTCGCCAACCGTGGCCTTGGCGCGGGCTGCGTCGACCGCCAGCGCCAGCAGATTGTTGCCGAGTCCATCGTCGCCCGCGCGGCCGTGGGCCGCGGCTGCCCGCGACAACTCGGCCAGAGCAGCCTCGACGGCCGCCTGGTCCCGGCTCGCCCGCAGCTCTTCCAGTTTGGCCAGCTGTTCGGCACGCACCCTACTGTTCTCGACCTTGAGTACCTCGACCTCTTGATCCTCTTCGACCTGGTACTTATTGATCCCGATCACCGGCTGGGTCCCGGAATCGATACGGGCCTGGGTGCGCGCGGCGGCTTCCTCGATGCGCAGCTTGGGGATGCCGTCGTTGATCGCCTGTGCCATGCCGCCGTGCTCGGCGACCTCGGCGATGTGGGCGCGCGCTCGCTGCGCGAGTTGGTACGTCAGCCACTCCACGTAATACGAACCGGCCCAGGGATCGATCGGCCTGGTAGTGCCCGATTCCTGCTGCAGCAGCAGCTGGGTGTTGCGCGCGATGCGGGCGGAGAAGTCGGTGGGCAGCGCCAGTGCCTCGTCGAGTGCGTTGGTGTGTAGCGACTGGGTGTGACCCTGGGTTGCGGCCATCGCCTCGATGCACGTGCGTGCGACGTTGTTGAACGCGTCCTGCGCGGTGAGCGACCAACCCGAGGTCTGCGAATGGGTGCGCAGTGACAGTGATTTGGCGCTTTTCGGGTTGAACTGAGCGACAAGCTCGCTCCACAACAGCCGCCCTGCCCGCAGCTTGGCCACCTCCATGAAGAAGTTCATCCCGATGCCCCAGAAGAAGGACA
>DATFYT010000154.1:0-19637 GCA_035314925.1 Mycobacterium sp.
CCGCGACGTTGCGCAGGTGGGGGCTGGACTACCCGGCGCTGCGCGCCGTCAACGACCGCATCGTCATGCTGCACATCACCGGCTACGGGCTGACCGGTCCGAAGAGCAACCGGCCTGGCTTCGGGACGCTCGGTGAGGCGATGAGCGGCTTCGCCAATATCACCGGCGAAGCCGACGGGCCGCCCACCCTGCCGCCGTTCATGCTGGCCGACGGGGTGGCATCGCTGAACGCGGCCTACGCGGTGATGATGGCGCTCTACCACCGCGACGTGCACGGGGCGTCCGGCCAGCTGATCGACATCAACCTGATCGATCCGCTGGCCCGGCTGCTGGAACAGACGCTGCTGGGCTACGACCAACTCGGGCTGGTGCCGACCCGAGCGGGGAACCGCTGGGACATCTCGGCGCCGCGCAACACCTACCGCACCGCCGACGACCGCTGGCTGGCGATGTCGGGCAGCTCACCGCAACTGGCGCTGCGGGTATTTCGCGCCATCGGGCGCGCCGACCTGGTCGACGACGCCGACTTCTCCGACCCGCAGCGCCGGCTGGCGCGGGCCCGCGAGGTGGACCAGGTGGTCGCCGACTGGGTGGCCACCAAGACGCTGGCCGAGGCGATGGAGATTCTCGACGCCGCCGAGGTGGCCGCCGCGCCGGTCTACGACATCACCGACCTGGTCGCCGACGAACAGCTGGCGCATCGCGAGGTCTTCGTCAAAGTCGGCGACGACGAACTCGGTGCCATGACAGTCCAAGCGCCGGTGCCGCGGTTCTCGGCGGCGACCGGTCGAGTCGAGCATCTTGGTCCCCGGGTCGGTGAGCACAACGCCGAGGTGTACGGCGAACTGCTCGGCCTGTCCGGCGGCGACGTCGACGAACTGCACGCCCGCGGTGTGCTGTGAAAGGAAAACGCCGATGACGTCCTTGCTGCGTCGCTCGGAGCTCGCCGTTCCGGCGAGCAACGACCACATGTTCGCCCATGCTGCCGCCTCGGAGGCCGACCTGGTGTTCCTCGACCTCGAGGACGCCACCGCGCCCGCCCACAAGGAGGCGGCCCGCATCAAAGCGGTCAAGGCGCTCAACGAACTCGACTGGGGACGCACCGTGCGGGCGATCCGCATCAACGGGCTCGACACCCAGTGGTGCCATGACGACATCGTCGAGGTCGTCACCAATGCCCGGGAGAACCTCGAGACGATCATCATCCCGAAAGCGCTTCGGGCTCGCGATGTTTGGTGGGTTGACGTGCTGCTGACCCAGCTGGAAGCCAAGCTCGGATTGTCCCGCCAGATCCGCCTGGAGGTGCTCATCGAGGAGGTCGAGGGACTGGCCAACGCCGAGGAGATCGCGACGGCCAGTCCGCGGCTGGACGCACTGATCTTCGGCGTCGGGGATTTCTCGCTGTCCCAGGGTGCGCGGGTGGACACCAACTTCGACCCGCTCGGCGAATACCCCGGCGACTTCTGGGCTTATGCCCGCAACAAGGTGATCGTCGCCGCCCGCATCGCCGGCATCGACGCGATTGACGCGCCCTATCCCGATTACGGCAATCTGGAGGGCTACGAGCGCGATGCGCGACGGGCCGCGCTGATGGGATACACCGGCAAGTGGGCCATCCACCCGACGCAGATCGCGGTCGCCAACAAGGTGTATTCGCCGACCGACGAGGAAATCGCGCTCGCCGAGCGCAACGTCGCCGCCTACCGGGACGGCGAGCAGAAGGGTCTGGGTGCGGTCGGCGTCAACGGCGTCCTCGTCGACGCCGCGCACGTGAAGATGGCCCAGGCGACGCTGGCACGCGCCGCCCTGATCGGGCGTGGAGGAGGCCGCGGATGAAGGCATTCACCGACGACGAGATGAATGCGCTGCTGCCCACTACCAGGGCCTACAGCGTTGTGATCCTCAAGCGGGGCCCGAACTTTACTGACGACACGGCACCGGCGGTCATCTGGGAGCACGGCCGGCGTAATTTCGGGCTACGCCACGACGGCGAACTCGCGGTGGTGTTGCCGGTTACCGATGGCTCCGATGTCTGCGGGGTCGGGGTGTTCACCGGGACCGTCGATGAGACCGTCGCGCTCATGAACGACGATCCAGGCGTGCAAGCCGGAGTGTTCACCTTCGAGGTGCACGGCTGCCGTGGGTTTCCCGGCGACTCGCTGCCGTAGCAGCGTGCTACGAAGCGCTAGACCAGCTCGGGCACCCGCAGGTGGGCGATCGCGAGTTCGAATTCGCCGACGTCGAACTGGTCGGCCCCGAGGTCGCGAAGCCGAGCGGTACGCAGCGATCGGGCACGTTCTTCGTTGCGCTGCATGGCCTGCAGGCTGTCGAACGTCGACGACGACACCGCCCGCCAGGATGTGCGGTCGATCATCAGGCTCGCGCTGCAGAAACCTTCGAGCTCCTCGATCGCGGGCAGCACTGACTCCCGGTAGAAGGCGATGGCCCGGTCGAATTGGTCGGGCCGCACTGTGAGCCAGGTGGCCCGCACGCCGGCACCCGGACCGGAGGGGTGGTCGCGGTGCAGGACGGCGATCTCCCATTCGTCGACGGTCGGGCTGCCGCCGAAGGTCTGCGCTGCCTGATCGCGAACCGGCCGTATCGCACGGGCGCTCGCCCGCATCGCCTGTTCGGTCTCCCATGAGCTGGTCGCAATGCAACGACCGGAGCCACGGTCGACCAACAACGACACACCAAGACATCCGTCGACTTTTTGAAGTTCGGGCATGACCACGTCGCGAACGTGCGCGATCCCGGCGTCGATGGACGACGGCTGCGCCTCGATAGTGGTAGAGCGTGCGTACACAAGCCCTCCTTGCTTGGGGGCAGCGCCTCGGTGGCGCCACCGGTTCCACCAACCACCTTCCTCCGCCGAATTGGGCATAGCAATGGGCAACGCCGCTGCGCTTGTTCGGGGTTCGCGCAAAGTCGTACCGGCCGACAGCCAGTTGCGTGGTCGACCGGTACTACCGCGGCTCCAATCGATCAGACCAGCTCGGGCGCCCGCAGATGCGCGAGCCGCAGCGCGAACTCGCCGTCGTCGAGCTCCTCGGCGCCCACTTGCAATATCTTGGTGTTCTTCAAGGCCGTTGCCTGCTCCCGGGTGCGTTCCATCGCTTCGAGGCTGTCGAAGGACGTGCAAGTCACCGCGCGCCCAGATGCGCGATCGATCAGCAGGCTGGCGCTGCAGAACCCCTCGAGTGCCTCGAGGTCGGGCAGAACGGACATTTTGTAAAAGTTGATGCCCGCGTCAAGTTGGTCTGGCGGCAGCTTGACCCAGATCACCCGCGCACAGGCGCCCTCACCTGCGCTGTGATCACGGTGCAGCGCCGCGATTTCCCACTCTTCGGTCATCGGGCTGCCGACGGCGCCGAACGCTTGCATCGCTTGGTCGCGAACCGGTTGTGTCGGCTCCTCGCTGGCGCGCATCGCGTCCTCGGTTTCCCATGCGGTGGTCGCTATGCACCGGCCGGTCTCTCGGTCGACCAACAACGACAAGCCGACGCATCCGTCGACCTCCTGAAGTCTCGGCATGACGGCGTCGCGAATGTTCGCGACTCCGGCGTCGATGGACGATGGTTGCGCCTGGATGGTGGTAGAACGCGCGTACACGGCCCACCCCTTCCCTCTCGGGGTAGCGCCCCGGCGGCGCCACCGGTTCAACCAACACCTTCCTCCGCCGGATCGGCGGTGGCAACAGTTAGACATAGGTCTAACTGCGCGGGGCTCTGGGCTTGAGATGGCAGGTCACTGACCGTGGCCCGTAGGCTTGTGCGATGCATACCGATGTGCTGGATGTGGACACCGCGCATCGTCGCATCGTGGATTTGACCGAGTCAGTGCGCGCGTTTTGCTTCCCGCGTGGCGACGGGCTTTGCAATGTCTTCGTCCCCCACGCAACGGCAGGGGTGGCGATCATCGAGACCGGCGCCGGCTCCGACGACGACCTCATCGACACGCTGGAACGTTTGTTGCCGCGCGACGACCGCTACCGGCACGCACACGGTTCACATGGCCACGGCGCCGACCATGTGCTGCCCGCCATCGTTGCGCCGTCGATCACGTTGCCGGTGGAGGGTGGCGAACCACAGCTCGGCACCTGGCAAAGCGTGGTCCTGGTCGACCTCAACCGGGACAATCCGCGGCGCTCGGTGCGGTTGAGTTTTCTCAACGGATGAACCGGCGCCTCGCCGCGGTCCGGTTCGTCGAGAGTTCAGGCGCGGTCAACCGGACCGGTACTGTAATGCGGTCGAAATAGGCTGCTTAATAGGCTGGAACGTGGCTGGGCCGGCCGGCATCAAGAGGAAGCGGAAAAGTTGCAGACACACGAGATCAGGAAGCGGTTCCTCGATCATTTCGTGAAAGCGGGTCACACCGAGGTGCCAAGTGCCTCGGTGATCCTTGACGACCCCAACCTGCTGTTCGTCAACGCGGGCATGGTCCAGTTCGTTCCGTTCTTCCTGGGCCAGCGCACCCCGCCGTCCAAAACGGCCACCAGCATCCAGAAATGCATCCGTACACCGGATATCGACGAGGTCGGGATCACCACCCGACACAACACGTTTTTCCAGATGGCCGGCAATTTCTCGTTCGGCGACTATTTCAAGCGCGGTGCCATCGAATTGGCCTGGACACTGCTGACCAACTCCGTCGCCGAAGGTGGATACGGATTCGATCCCGAAAGATTATGGGCCACCGTCTATTTGGATGACGATGAAGCGGCGCAGCTTTGGGAGGACATCGCAGGGCTGCCGGCCGAGCGGATCCAGCGCCGCGGGATGGCTGACAATTACTGGTCGATGGGTATTCCCGGGCCGTGCGGTCCGTCGTCGGAGATCTACTACGACCGCGGCGCGGAGTACGGTTCCGAAGGCGGTCCGGCCGCCAACGAAGAGCGCTACATCGAGATTTGGAATCTCGTGTTCATGCAGAACGAGCGCGGCGAAGGCACCAGCAAAGAGGACTATCAGATCCTGGGGCCGTTGCCGCGCAAGAACATCGACACCGGGATGGGCGTCGAGCGGGTCGCCGTGCTGCTGCAGGGCGTGCACAACGTTTACGAGACCGATCTGCTGCGCCCGGTTATCGACACGGTGGCTGCGCGCGCACCGCGCGGCTACGACATCGGCAATCACGACGACGATGTGCGCTACCGCATCATCGCCGACCACAGCCGCACCGCGGCGATTCTGATCGGCGACGGCGTCAGCCCCGGCAACGACGGGCGCGGCTACGTGTTGCGCCGGTTGTTGCGCCGGGTGATCCGCTCGGCCAAGCTGCTCGGTATCGAGGAGCCGATCGTCGGCGACCTGATGGCCACCGTGCGTGACGCGATGGGCCCGTCGTATCCCGAACTGGTGGCTGACTTCGACCGGATCCGGCGCATCGCGGTGGCCGAGGAGACCGCGTTCAACCGGACGCTGCAGTCCGGTTCACGGCTGTTCGACGAAGTGGCCGTCGCCACCAAGACCTCCGGCGCCGGTGCGCTGTCCGGCTCGGATGCGTTCACCCTGCACGACACTTACGGATTCCCGATCGAGCTCACCCTCGAGATGGCCGCCGAGGCCGGTCTGCAGGTCGACGAGGCCGGGTTCCGGGAGTTGATGGCCGAGCAGCGTCGTCGCGCCAAAGCCGATGCCGCCGCGCGCAAACACGCCCACGCCGACCTGTCGGCCTACCGCGAGCTGGTCGACGCCGGGCCCACCGAGTTCACCGGCTTCAACGAGTTGACCTCGGAGGCCCGGATTTTGGGCATCTTCGTCGACGGCAAGCGGGTACCCGTAGTGGCACATGGCGCAGAAGGGTCAGCGGGCTCCGATCAAGTCGAACTCGTGTTGGACCGCACACCGCTGTACGCCGAGTCGGGTGGGCAGGTCGCCGACGCCGGCACCATCAGCGGCACCGGCGCCGGTGAAAGCGCCCGCGCCGCGGTAACCGACGTGCAGAAGATCGCCAAAACCCTTTGGGTGCACCGGGTCAACGTGGAGTCCGGCGAATTCGTCGAGGGCGACACCGTCACCGCGGCGGTCGACGCGGGCTGGCGCAAAGGGGCTACCCAAGGGCACTCGGGCACCCACATGGTGCACGCGGCGCTACGACAAGTGCTGGGGCCCAACGCCGTTCAGGCGGGGTCGCTGAACCGGCCCGGATATCTGCGCTTCGACTTCAACTGGCAGGGTCCGCTGACCGAGGAGCAACGCACCCAGATCGAAGAGGTCACAAACCAGGCCGTACAAGCCGATTTCGAGGTGCACACCTTCAACGAGCAGCTCGACAAGGCCAAGGCGATGGGGGCGTTGGCGCTGTTCGGCGAGAGCTACCCCGACGAGGTGCGGGTGGTGGAGATCGGCGGCCCGTTCTCCCTCGAGTTGTGTGGTGGCACGCATGTGCACAACTCGGCCCAGATCGGCCCGGTGACGATCCTGGGCGAATCATCGGTCGGCTCCGGTGTGCGCCGGGTGGAGGCGTATGTCGGGCTGGAGTCGTTCAGGCACTTGGCCAAGGAGCGCGCGCTGATGGCCGGGCTGGCCTCGTCGCTGAAGGTGCCTTCCGAAGAGGTGCCCGCCCGGGTGGCGAACCTGGTGGAGCGGCTCAAAGCCGCGGAGAAGGAACTCGAACGCAGCCGGTTGGCGTCGGCGCGTGCCGCTGCGGTCAATGCCGCGGCCGGGGCCGAGCGCGTCGGCAACGTCCGTCTGGTGGCGCAGCGGATGTCGGGCGGGATGACCGCCGCCGATTTGCGCTCGCTGGTCGGCGACATCCGCGGCAAGCTCGGCAGCGACCCGGCGGTGGTCGCTTTGATCGCCGAGGGCGAAGGCGGCAGCGTCCCGTACGCGATCGCCGCCAACCCGGCCGCCCAGGACCTGGGCATCCGGGCGAACGACTTGATCAAGCCGCTCGCGGGGGCCGTCGACGGTCGGGGCGGCGGTAAGCCCGACCTCGCGCAGGGCTCCGGCAAGGACCCATCGGGAATCGACGCCGCGCTCGACGCACTGCGAGCAGAGATAGCGCGGGTCAGCTGAGTGGACCCTTCACACCGCCTGCCGGATCGGCCCGGCGGGGACGATCCTGGACCCGGACGGCGGCTCGGCATCGATGTGGGCAGCGTGCGTATCGGTGTGGCTTGCAGCGACCCGGACGGCATCCTCGCCACGCCGGTGGAAACGGTGCGCCGCGACCGGTCCGGCAAACATGTGCGACGGCTGGCCGAGCTGGTCGCCGAGCTGCAAGCGGTCGAGGTTGTCGTCGGGCTGCCACGAACCCTGGCCGACCGCACCGGCCCGTCGGCCCTCGACGCGATCGAGCAGGCCGACCTGCTGGCCGGCCGGATCGCGCCGATACCGGTACGGCTGGCCGACGAGCGGCTGACGACCGTCAGCGCGCAGCGGTCGCTGCGCCAGGCGGGGGTGCGGGCCAAGGGTCAGCGTAGGGTCATCGACCAGGCGGCGGCGGTGGCCATCCTGCAGGGTTGGCTCGACGAACGCCGTGTCATGCTGCCCGGGGAGGTCAACGGTGTCTGACACCCAGGGGCGCGCCCAACCCGTGGCCGTCGGGCCGCCACGTCGCGGGCGATCGCGCGCCGAGCGGCTGCGCGCCGAGCGCGGCCGTCGTCGTCGCCGCATCGCGCTCGGATTCGCCGTCGGGCTGCTCGTCGTCGTGATCGTGGCGGCCGTCTTTCTCGGCTCCAAACTGTGGCACAGCTTCGGCCCGCAGAATGACTACGCCGGCAGCGGCAAAAAGGATTTGGTCATTCAGGTCCACGCCGGCGACTCGACCACGGCGATCGGCGAGACGCTGCACAAGCAAGATGTTGTCCGCACCGTCAAAGCGTTCCTCGAGGCCGCTGACGGCAACGAAGCGATCTCGTCGATCCAGCCCGGTTATTACCGGCTGCGCACCGAAATTCCGGCCGCGTCGGCGGTGAAGCGGCTCGCCGACCCGCAGAGCCGGGTCGGCAAGGTCGTCATCCCCGAGGGCCAGCAGCTCGACGACACCACCTTCGTCAAGACCAACGACGTCACGCCCGGAATCTTCACGATGATCTCCAGGGCCAGCTGTGTCGATCTCGACGGGGACAAGCGGTGCGTCTCTGCGGACGACCTGCGGACGGCGGCCGAAAAGACGCCGCTGGCCTCGCTGTCGGTGCCGGCGTGGGCCGTCGAGCCGGCCACCCGGATGGGCGCCGACCACCGCCGGATCGAGGGCCTGATCGCGCCGGGAACGTTCAACGTCAACCCGTCGGGTTCGCCCCAGACGATTCTGGAGACGCTGATCAGCGCCAGCACGCAGCAGTACGTGAAATCGGGTCTGCTGGACACCGCCACCGCAATGAACATGTCGCCCTACAACGTCCTGGTGGTTGCATCGTTGGTCCAGCGTGAGGCCAAGCCACAGGACTTCGCGAAAGTCGCCCGGGTCATCTACAACCGGCTGGCCGAGCACCGCACGCTGGAGTTCGACTCGACGGTGAACTATCCGCTGGACCGGCGGGAGGTGGCCACCACCGACGCCGACCGTGCTCAGCAAACACCTTGGAACACTTACGTTTCCGACGGACTGCCGGCCACGCCGATATGTTCGCCGGGCGCCGATGCGCTCAAAGCGGCGGAGCATCCCGAGGATGGTGACTGGCTGTACTTCGTCACCATCGACGCGCAGGGCACGACGTTGTTCACCCGCGATTACCAACAGCATCTGGCCAACATCGAATTGGCCAAGCGCAACGGTGTCCTCGACTCCGCGCGGTAGGAAAGCCGGCGTCCTCGGTTCGCCGATCGCGCATTCGCGTTCTCCGCAGCTGCATCTGGCTGCCTACCGCGCGCTGGGTCTGGCCGAGTGGACCTACGACCGGATCGAATGCGGGGCTGACGAGCTGCCCGGCGTGGTCGGCGGGTTCGGGCCGCAGTGGGTCGGCGTCTCGGTGACGATGCCGGGAAAGTTCGCCGCGCTGCGGTTCGCCGACGATCGCACCGATCGGGCCGAGCTGGTCGGATCGGCCAACACCCTGCTCCGAACGTCGCGCGGCTGGCGCGCCGACAACACCGACATCGACGGCGTGCTGGGTGCGTTGGGCACGGCGTCGGGTCGGGCGGTGGTGTCGGGGTCTGGCGGGACCGCCCCGGCGGCGATTGTGGCGTTGGGGGAGTTGGGCGTCGGCGATATCACCGTGGTGGCACGCAACCCGGACAAGGCCGCCCGGTTGGTGGAATTGGCGGCTCGGGTCGGCGCCGCGGCCCGCTTCTGCGACCTGGACGACAGCGCGGTTGCCGACGCGGTGAGTGCCTCGGGCGTGCTGGTCAGCACACTGCCCGCCGATGTGGCGGGCCGGCATGCCGAGGTATTCGCCGGCGCGCCGGTGCTGCTGGACGCGATCTACGACCCGTGGCCGACGCCGCTGGCCGCGGCGGTGACCGCCGCGGGTGGGCGGGTGATCAGCGGCCTGCAGATGCTGCTGCATCAGGCGTTCGCGCAAGTCGAACAATTCACAGGGCTGCCGGCGCCGCGAGAGGCGATGATCGCCGCTTTGGATTAGCCTGCCGCGCATGCTGATCGCGGTTGTGCTGCTGTGGATGGTGGCGCTGACCTGTTACGACGTCCGCCAACGCCGGCTGCCCAATCGGCTGACTCTGCCGGGATTCGCGGTGATCATGCTCGTCGCGGCCGGCTCGGGACACGGCCCGGCCGCGGCGCTGGGCGCCGGGCTGCTGGCTGTGGTGTATCTGCTGGTCCATGCCGCGGCGCCGACGGCGATGGGTGCCGGGGACGTGAAACTGGCGCTCGGGCTGGGCGCGCTGACCGGCTGCTTCGGTGGCGACGTGTGGTTGCTGGCGGCGATCGGCGCGCCGCTGCTGACCGCGGTGATCGGGGTGGTGGCCCGGCTCGGTTGGTCGGCGACGAGCGTGCCGCACGGCCCGTCGATGTGTGTGGCCAGCGCAGCCGCGCTGGCGCTGGCCCAGCTGTAATTGGCAGCCTCTGGCAGTGCCGTTGGTCGAGTTGGCAGTGGTTCTCGCCGCACTATCGCCGCATGACTAGTCCAACGATTTCACGCATTTCCCGCCGTACCGACGCCAGCCGTTGGCATTCCATCGTGGCCGATCTCGGGTTCTGGACCGTGGTGGGCGCCGTCGTCGCCGCCTTCAGCGGCCGGCTCGGTGCCTGGTGGAACGTGCCGCGCGCGGAGCTTTTGGTCGGCGGGTTGGCGTTCCTGGTCGGCGGCGTGGTGCTGATGTTCGGCCTGAACCGGATCCGTCCCGCCTCCCGCGGGCTGGTGCTGAGCTTCGGCGTTTCCAACCTGCTGCTGGCACCAACCCTGTGGGCGGCGGCAGCGCTTGGCTGGCTGCCGCTGAGCGCCGCGGGCAACTGGGCGCTGGCCGGTGCCGGCGATGCCGCCATCGTGCTGGGCATCTGGCAGCTCATCGCGTTGCGACGCCGCGACTGAGGCTTTTCCCCGGCAAGTCCCGGTCGTGGGAAGATGGGACCCGTGTTGCGATGGACCACTGCTGGTGAATCCCACGGCCGGGCGCTGGTGGCCCTGCTGGAAGGCATGGTCGCCGGGGTCAGTCTGACGTCCGAAGAAATCGCGGACCAGCTGGCCCGCCGCCGGCTCGGCTACGGCCGCGGCGCCCGGATGAAGTTCGAACGCGACCAGGTCACCATGTTGGCCGGGGTGCGGCACGGCGTCACCCTCGGCGGCCCGATCGCCATCGAGATCGGCAACACCGAATGGCCGAAGTGGGAGACGGTGATGGCCGCCGACCCGGTGGACCCGGCCGAACTTGAGGTTGCGCGCAATGCGCCGCTGACCCGGCCGCGGCCCGGCCACGCCGACTACGCCGGCATGCTGAAATACGGCTTCGACGACGCCCGCCCGGTGCTCGAGCGGGCCAGCGCCCGCGAGACCGCTGCCCGCGTCGCGGCCGGCACCGTCGCCCGGCAGTTCCTGCGGCAGGCCCTCGGCGTCGAAGTGCTGTCCCACGTCATCTCGATCGGCGAGTCACAGCCCTACGACGGCCCGCCGCCACAGGCCGGCGACTTGGAGGCGATCGACGACAGCCCGGTGCGCGCCTTCGACAAGGCGGCCGAAAAAGCGATGATCGCTGAGATCGAAGCCGCCAAGAAGGACGGCGACACCCTCGGCGGTGTGGTGGAGGCCGTCGCGGTCGGCCTGCCGGTCGGACTGGGATCGTTCACCAGCGGCGACAACAGGCTCGACAGCCAGCTCGCCGCCGCGGTAATGGGCATCCAGGCGATCAAGGGCGTCGAGATCGGCGACGGGTTCACCACCGCGCGCCGGCGCGGCAGCCGCGCCCACGACGAGATGTACCCCGGGCCCGACGGTGTCGTCCGCTCGACGAACCGGGCCGGCGGCCTGGAAGGCGGCATGACCAACGGCCAGCCGCTGCGGGTGCGGGCGGCGATGAAGCCGATCTCCACCGTGCCGCGGGCGCTGGCCACCGTCGACATGGCGACCGGTGACGAGGCGGTGGCGATCAACCAGCGCTCCGACGTGTGCGCGGTACCGGCCGCCGGTGTGGTGGTCGAAACCATGGTCGCGCTGGTACTGGCCCGCGCGGCGCTGGAGAAATTCGGCGGCGACTCGCTGGGTGAGACGCGCCGCAACATCGACGCCTACCTGCGTTCGGTCGCCGAGCGCGAACCGGCCGCCGAAGTCCGGGCGTCAGGGTAAAGGCGATGGCGCCCAAGGCCGTACTGGTTGGACTTCCCGGATCGGGCAAGTCCACGATCGGGCGACGGCTGGCCAAGGCGCTCAACGTCACGATGCTCGACACCGATGTGGCGGTCGAACAGCAGACCGGACGCCGCATCGCCGACATTTTCGCGACCGACGGGGAGAAGGAGTTCCGTCGTATCGAGGAAGAGGTGGTGCGCGCGGCGCTGGCCGAGCACGACGGCGTGCTGTCGCTCGGCGGCGGCGCGGTAACCACTCTCGGTGTTCGCGAGGCGCTGGCCGGTCACACGGTCGTCTTCTTGGAGATCAGCGCCACCGAAGGGGTTCGGCGCACCGGCGGCAGCACGGTGCGGCCGTTGCTGGCCGGGCCAGACCGCGCCGAGAAGTACCGCGCGCTGATGTCGCAGCGTGTCCCGCTGTACCGCCAAGTCGCCACTATCCGGGTCAACACCAACCGTCGCAATCCCGGCGCCGTCGTCCGCTACATCGTGTCGCGGCTGCAAGACCCGCAATCCTGCGGCCCGCGCGGCCGTCGCCGTCCGCCCTGGCGTCGCGCGCCGTCCTCGCTGATCCCAACCGAAACCGAGTCCCGCGCCGGACCGCCGCCTACCCCTGCCACGCCGGCGGCACTGGCCGCGGCCCGTCGCGCCGAGGCAGGCAAATGACCGACCCCGACACCCCGGTCACCGTGCAGGTGGCCGTCGACCCGCCGTACCCGGTGGTGATCGGCACCGGGCTGCTCGACGAACTCGACGGGCTGCTCGCCGGTCGGAACCGGGTCGCGATCCTGCATCAGCCGGTGCTGGCTCAGACCGCCGAGGACATCCGGGCCCGACTGGCGGACAAAGGTATTGATGCGCATCGCATCGAAATCCCGGACGCCGAAGCCGGTAAGGACTTGCCCGTCGTCGGTTTCATCTGGGAAGTGCTGGGCCGCACCGGCGTTGGCCGCAAGGACGCTTTGGTCAGCCTGGGCGGCGGGGCCGCCACCGATGTCGCCGGTTTCGCCGCGGCGACGTGGTTGCGGGGTGTGTCGATCGTGCACGTGCCCACCACGTTGCTGGGCATGGTCGACGCCGCGGTCGGCGGCAAGACCGGTATCAACACAAAGGCCGGCAAAAACCTGGTCGGTGCGTTTCACCAGCCGATCGCCGTGCTGGTCGACCTGGCGACTCTACGGACGTTGCCGCGCAACGAAATCGCTGCCGGTATGGCCGAAGTGGTCAAGGCGGGTTTTATCGCCGACCCGGTGATCCTGGATCGAATCGAGGCGGACCCGCTGGCGGCAATGGACCCGTCCGGTGATGTGCTGCCGGAGCTGATCAGGCGCGCGATCACCGTCAAGGCCGAGGTCGTCGCGGCCGACGAGAAGGAGTCGCAGCTGCGCGAAATCCTCAACTACGGCCACACATTGGGCCACGCGATCGAGCGCCGTGAAGGTTACCAATGGCGCCACGGCGCTGCGGTTTCGGTGGGTTTGGTGTTCGCCGCCGAGCTGAGCCGGCTGGCCGGGCGGCTCGACGACGCCACCGCCGAACGGCATCGCAGCATCCTGGCATCGCTGGGCTTGCCGGTCGGCTACGACGCCGACGCCTTCTCGGAACTGCTGGAGTACATGGCCGGCGACAAGAAGACCCGCTCGGGCGTGTTGCGGTTCGTGGTTCTCGACGGGCTGGCCAAACCGGGCCGGTTGGAGGGGCCGGACCCGGCGCTGCTGGCGGCGGCCTATGCGGAGGTTGGTATTCGGTGAACGTCAACGTCATCAACGGGCCCAACCTTGGTCGGCTGGGCCGCCGCGAACCTGAGGTCTACGGCGACACCACCCACGACGACCTGGTGGCCCTGATCGAACGCGAGGCCGCCGAGCTGGGATTGAAAGTCGTTGTGCGGCAAAGTGACAGCGAGGCTCAGCTACTGGACTGGATTCACCTGGCGGCCGATGGGGGAGAACCGGTGATCCTCAACGCCGGGGGGCTGACGCATACATCGGTGGCGCTGCGAGACGCCTGCACGGAGCTGACCGCGCCCCTGATCGAGGTGCACATCTCCAATGTCTATGCGCGCGAGGAATTTCGGCATCACTCTTACTTGAGCCCCATCGCGACCGGGGTGATCGCGGGACTCGGAGTGCAGGGCTACCTGCTGGCCCTGCGCTTTTTGGCCGCCGTCGACCGCTAGTCTTCGTCTCGTTTGGCTGTCGGTTCGGTGTGCTCGGCTTCGGTCGGGACTTCCTCGGTGTGCTCCGCGGTTTCGTGCGTCGGGATCACCTCGGTGGTTTCCGTCTTGGGCTTGGGCGGCCAAGCAATCTTCTGAGTCTTTTCCTCGCTGTAGGCGGGCTCTTCGCTGTAAGCCTCCGGGGAGCCGTGGTCCTCGCGCTCGGCCGTCGCCACCGCCGACGACTGCTCCTCCGGCCACGCGCCACCCTCAGCGGCGGCGGCCTCATCGGAGCGCACGGCGGCGAACACGTCGGTGTCGGCGCGGTCTTCCTCGCCACCGCCGCCGCGTTGCGGTGTGTAGGCGCCCGCGCGGTCGATCAAGTAGCGGCCAACCGTCACACCGCTGATCCCACCCAAAAACACCAGCAGCGCGGTGAAGGCGGCGAATACGGTGAGCTCGTTGATCAGGCCACCGGTGTACAACGACTTGTAGAACACCCCGATCAGCCACGTCACCGCGCCGCTGACCACCCCGGCCACCAGGCCGGCCAACAGCCACGTCATCGCCAGATCAGCGCGGCGATCCGGGTCCGGGTTAGCCGCGGCGTCGGCGCGCCCGTCTCTGACCCCCCAAAAGACCACACCGGCCAGGAACAGAATCAGCAGCCCAATGCTGATCAGCGAGGCCTGTGTCTGCCACACGTCGATCAGCGCTCCCTGGAAGAGGCGAACGACGACCATCGCAGCACCGAAGACCAGGCCGCGCAGCATCCAGTAAGTCATGGGGCCTCAGCGTAGCGAGTAGCGTCAACTGGCGTGACGCATTCCCAGCGGCGAGCCGCGCTCGGTGCGCGGCTCCGCGCGACCGAACTGGACGCGATGCTGGTCACAGACCTGATCAACGTGCGCTACCTGTCCGGTTTTACCGGGTCGAACGCGGCCCTGCTGGTGTTCGCCGACGACGTGCCGCCGGTGCTGGCCACCGATGGTCGCTACCGCACCCAGGCCGCTCAGCAGGCGCCGGACTTGGAGGTGGCCATCGAGCGGGCCTGTGCGCGGTACCTGGCCGGGCGGGCCGCGTCGGCCGGCGTGCGGCGACTGGGCTTCGAGAGCCATGTGGTCACCGTGGACGGGTTCGACGCGCTGGCTCGAGAAGTAGAGCAGGCCGGGGCCACCGAGCTGGTCCGCGCCTCGCAGACGGTCGAAGCGCTGCGCGAGATCAAGGACGCCGGCGAGGTGGCGCTGCTGCGGTTGGCGTGCGAGGCGGCCGACGCCGCGCTGACCGACCTGGTGGCCCGCGGTGGACTGCGGCCCGGACGGACCGAACGCGAGGTGGGTCGCGAACTGGAGGCGTTGATGCTCGACCACGGCGCCGACGGCGTCTCGTTCGAGACGATCGTGGCCAGCGGGCCGAATTCGGCGATCCCGCATCACCGGCCCACCGATGCGGTGCTGGCCGCCGGCGACTTCGTCAAGATCGACTTCGGTGCCCTGGTCGGCGGGTATCACTCCGACATGACCCGGACATTCGTGCTGGGCAAGGCCGCCGATTGGCAGCGCGAGATCTACCAGTTGGTCAGCGCCGCGCAGCGAGCCGGCCGTGATGCGCTGCGGGCCGGCGCGGGCCTGGCCGACGTGGACGCCGCGGCCCGCGACGTGATCACCGACGCCGGACACGGCGAACACTTCGGCCACAGCCTCGGCCACGGGGTGGGGCTGCAAATCCATGAAGCGCCAGGGATCAGCGCCAGCGCCGCCGGTACACTACTAGCGGGCTCCGTGGTGACGGTGGAGCCCGGCGTCTATTTGCCCGACCGCGGCGGCGTCCGCATCGAGGACACGCTGGTTGTGGCCGACGAAACCTCCGGGCACGCACCGGAGTTACTCACCCGGTTCCCCAAGGAACTGGCGATTCTAGATTAGCTAGCGCTGTGCTCTGACCTGCTAAAACAACGTCAATCGTATGCGCTGTAGTGACAGTTATCTTGGGGACCAGCTAAGCCCGTTTGAAGAAACGAGGTCTAGCCATGACTACCGCTTCACTGGTGCCCCGGCGAGCGGTGGGATCAGCAGTACGCTCATGCCGTGCCGGAAACGTCATACGCCAAGTGCGGCGATCTGAGCCTGGCGTATCAGGTGTTCGGCGCCGGGCCGGTCGAGCTGGTCTTCGTCCCGCCGTTCACCAGCCACGTTGAGCTGTTCTGGACCCTGCCCGGATTCAAGGCCAACCTCGACCAGCTCGCCACGTTCTGTCGCGTGCTCCTGTTTGATAAGGCCGGGGTCGGGCTGTCGGACCCGGTTCCGCACGTTCCTACGCTCGATGACCGAGCGGCCGAGATCGAGGCCGTCATGGACGCCGTCGGCTTCGGACAAGCCGTCCTCTTCGCTCTGAGCGACGGCGGCCCGGCCGCCATGATGTTCGCGGCAACACGGCCGGAGCGAACGCGGGCGTTGATCCTCTACGGCACGTATTCGTTCACCGCAACCTTGTGGGACGAAATCGACCGCGACCCGGCCGAGCTGCGGATGCGCCACCTTCCCGAGTTCGGTGAAGACTATATGCCGTCGGTGGAGCAGATCACCCGCCTGCAGGAAATGTGCCGCGCCGTCCTCTCGGCATGGGGCAGCGGTGCGACACTCAGCATCGGCCTGCCGTCAGCGTCCGGTCTAATACGCCAGCTCGCCATGTTTGAGCGCATGAGCGCCAGCCCGGGGATGGCGCGGGCGTCATTCGAAGCGTCGTTTCGGCAGGACGTGCGGGCGATCCTGCCGACGATCACCGCGCCCACCCTGGTCATCCATGCTCGCGAGGACCCCGTCGTTCCGGTGCAGAGCGGCCGCTACCTCGCCGACCACATCCCGGGCGCGCGGTACCTAGAGGTCGAAGGCGTGGACGCCGCGCCCTGGTTCACCGAGCCCGACAGGATCCTGACAGGGATCGAGGAGTTTCTCACCGGTAGCCATGCCGCGCCGTCGCCGTCACATCGTGCCCTGCGCACGGTGTTGTTCACCGATATCGTCGCCTCGACCGCACGCGCCGCGGCGAGCGGCGACCAGCGGTGGCGGGCGGTGCTGCAGCGCTTTGGTGAGATTACCGCCGACCTCGCGGAACGTTTCGGCGGCACGGTGGTGAAGAGCACCGGCGACGGCCACCTGGCCACCTTCGACGGCCCGACGCAGGCCATCCGCTGCGCCGAGGCGTTGCGCGCGGACGTCGAGACACTGGGCATCCAGATCCGCGCCGGCATCCACACCGGCGAGTGCGAACTGCTGGACACCGACATCGGCGGGCTCGCCGTGCACATCGCCGCGCGGATCCTCGGCCAGGCCGGCGCCGGTGAAATCCTGGTCTCGCGCACCGTGCGTGACCTCGTCGTCGGCTCAGGCACCGGCTTCGAGGACCGCGGCAGCGTCGAGCTGCGTGGCGTGCCCGGCACCTGGCAACTCCTGGCGGTCAATCGCCACGGCCCGCCGGTCGGATCGGCCGAGGCAGAACTGGCGTCAACGCCCACCCCCGGACCGCGGACCGCGATGCGCCGCTCGGACCGCGCCGTAGCGGTAATGGCCAGGCGCACACCGTGGATTGTCCGCGGCATGGCCCGACTCGCCCCGACGGTTCGGAGCTGAACAGCTACGGGAGTCAGCGCGGTTGGCAAGCTGGCATTCGACACGCCGCGCGATGCGAAACCGACCCAGATCGTGCTGCACGATTCGCTATCCTCACACGGAGCACCGGTCAATCTGACGCAGCCGCCATCCCCACCTACCCCGCACGGCTAACGGAGGCTGACCGCGCTAGTCGGAGTGGTCTTCGACCTTGGCGCTGGGCGCGTGCGTCTTGATCGCCTCAATGCCCTTCTCGGCGCTCGCCTTCGTCTCATACCCCTGGCTGGCAGCGATGATCTCGCCGTTCGGAGCCTTCAGGTGGAAGCGGAACTTACCGGCGTGGTCCTTGTGTGTGGCCCAGGATTCATGGGCGGCGATCTGTGCGCGTAGCGAGCGCTCAGTAGGGGTCAACGACGAATTGGTTTGCGACATGCGGCATCCCGTCAATCATTCGGATGCCGCTCCGCTGAGAACGGCGGTACCCCGCGATAAACGCCAAGCGCGGTCTAGCGGCCACTAGGGCTATTGGTCGTTACCGTGCACAGCGGTCAGCTGAGCTCGAGAACGCGCTGCTCGGACCGCGTGTCGGCGCGCTCGAGCGTTAACAGCTCGGCGACCCTCTCCCACGACGCTTGGTAGTCGGGCTGCAGACCGGCCTCGTGGCACGCTGGGCACCGCGCCTTGACCTTCTCGCCGATAGGTAGGAGCGAGGCTGGCACCCCCTTGCCATCGCGCAAAGGATCGTCCAGACGGTAGACGTTTTCCCGGGTCAGGACGAGCGAGCCAAGCGGATGCCCATGCGGACACTGAGGAATCAACTGTCCGTAACCAATCGCGTCGCGGCTTTTACGTCGACTCATAGCTCTCCTAACCCCAGGCCGCGCGCCTCGGTAGCGGCCCGCTCTGACGCGCTGGCGCCCGTGTAGCGGTCGATCATGTCGCGGGTCGACCAACCGGCAACAGCCATCAGGCCGCCCTCGGACCCGCCGGCACGCAGCCACCGCGTTGCCGCGGTGTGGCGCAGCAGGTGGAGGTGGAATCCCTCGATACCGGCGCGCTTAGCGCGATCCCGCAGAGTGTCGTTCAGGCCGAAGTAGGCGAGCGACTTTCCTCCAACCCCGAGCCATAGCGCCGATGTGCTGGCGAGTTTGTGGGAGCGCCGGGCGCGAAGATAGCGGTCCAGCACCGCGGCCGTCTGGGGTCCGAACGGTGCCACCCTGCCCTTCATTCCCTTACCGCGCCGGATCGCTACCATCCCGTCTTTCAGCGGCTCGATATCGGCCACCGTCAGCGCCACAGTCTCGGAGGCTCGCATCCCCGTCTCAAACATCAGCCGCACGAGCGCCTCGTCGCGCTTGTCCTTGAAGCTCGGACCCTTGCACGCCTTGAGGAGCGCACGCAGCTGCTCATCGCTCAGCCCGTGAACCAGTTTGGTCGGGATCTTGGGAGGCTTGAGGCCGAGCAGTGGGTCGTCGGGCAGCTCGCCCTCGCTGACGAGCCAGCGGCCGAACTGGCGCAACGCTGCCTGACGCAGACGTACGGTGTTGGCTTCCTTGCCGGCGGCGACTAGCTCGGCGCTGTATTGCTGAACCTGGGCGCGCGTAAGCTCCATCGGGTGCCCGTTCTGCTCGATCCATTCCAAATAGAGCCGGACGCCCCGCAGGTAGGACGTGATGGTCGTGGGGGATTTGTTCTCTGCGAGCAGGGTGATCTCCCACGAGTTCAGCAGCCCGGGGAGGTCGGGCGCGGGCAACGATTCAGCCATACCAGTTATCTTAGGATAGAACGCTGTGCAATCGTGCTATCTTGGGGATGCCTGTCGAACCCGCAGGTGAACCAAAGATCGGGCGAAAGCACGTTCCCCAGATAACTGGCGATCCTGTAGGAGATTTACCGACTGTGGCATCGACTGCCGATTTCAAGAACGGACTGGTGCTGGTGATCGACGGCCAACTGTGGCAGATCGTCGAGTTCCAGCACGTCAAACCCGGCAAGGGCCCGGCGTTCGTGCGCACCAAGCTCAAGAACGTGCTCTCCGGCAAGGTCGTCGACAAGACCTACAACGCGGGCGTGAAGGTGGAGACCGCCACCGTCGACCGGCGTGACACCACCTATCTCTACCGCGACGGCTCGGACTTCGTGTTCATGGACAGCCAGGACTACGAGCAGCACCCGTTGCCGGAGTCGCT
>DATFYT010000155.1:0-17877 GCA_035314925.1 Mycobacterium sp.
CGACTCCGGGTTCCGCCCGGACCGCAGCCACGCCAAGTCGGCACGTTCGGTGGCCGAGACGATGGGCAACTACCACCCGCACGGCGACGCATCGATCTACGACACCTTGGTGCGGATGGCGCAGCCGTGGTCGCTGCGCTACCCGCTGGTCGACGGTCAGGGCAACTTCGGCTCACCGGGCAACGACCCGGCGGCCGCGATGAGATATACCGAAGCGCGGCTGACGCCGTTAGCGATGGAGATGTTGCGCGAAATCGACGAGGAGACAGTCGATTTCATTCCCAACTACGACGGCCGGGTGCAGGAGCCGACGGTACTGCCGAGCCGGTTCCCCAACCTGCTGGCTAACGGTTCGGGCGGCATCGCGGTGGGCATGGCGACCAACATCCCGCCGCACAACCTGCGCGAGCTCGCCGAGGCGGTGTTCTGGTGCCTGGAGAACTTCGACGCCGACGAAGAGGCGACGCTGGCCGCGGTGACGCAGCGGGTCAAGGGTCCCGACTTCCCCACCTCGGGGCTGATCGTCGGCACCCAGGGCATATCCGATGCCTACAAGACCGGACGCGGGTCCATCCGGATGCGCGGAGTTGTTGAGGTGGAAGAAGATTCGCGCGGCCGGACGGGCCTGGTGATCACCGAATTGCCGTATCAGGTCAACCACGACAACTTCATCACCTCGATCGCCGACCAGGTGCGCGACGGCAAGCTGGCCGGCATTGCCAACATCGAAGACCAGAGCAGCGACCGGGTCGGGCTGCGCATCGTCGTCGAGCTCAAACGCGACGCCGTGGCCAAGGTGGTGCTGAACAACCTCTACAAGCACACCCAGCTGCAGACCAGCTTCGGCGCCAACATGCTCAGCATCGTCGACGGTGTTCCGCGCACGCTGCGGCTGGACCAGATGATCCGCTACTACGTCGAGCATCAACTCGACGTCATCGTCCGGCGGACCACCTACCGGTTGCGGAAGGCCAACGAGCGCGCCCACATCCTGCGCGGTCTGGTCAAAGCGCTCGATGCGCTCGACGAGGTGATCGCGTTGATTCGGGCGTCAGAGACGGTGGATATCGCGCGGGCCGGCCTGATCGAGTTGCTCGACATCGACGAGATCCAGGCGCAGGCGATCCTGGACATGCAGTTGCGCCGGCTGGCGGCGTTGGAGCGCCAGCGCATCATCGACGACCTCGCCAAGATCGAAGTCGAAATCGCTGACCTGGAAGACATTTTGACCAAGCCGGAGCGGCAGCGCGGGATCGTGCGCGACGAGCTCGCCGAGCTCGTCGAGAAGCACGGCGACGACCGTCGCACCCGAATCATCGCCGCCGACGGCGACGTCAACGACGAGGATCTGATCGCCCGCGAAGACGTCGTCGTCACCATCACCGAAACCGGCTACGCCAAGCGCACCAAGACCGACCTGTACCGCAGCCAGAAACGCGGCGGCAAGGGCGTACAGGGTGCCGGGCTGAAGCAGGACGACATCGTGCGGCACTTCTTCGTGTGCTCGACCCACGACTGGATCCTGTTCTTCACCACCCAGGGCCGGGTGTACCGGGCGAAGGCCTACGACTTGCCGGAGGCCTCGCGGACGGCGCGCGGACAACACGTCGCCAACCTGCTGGCGTTCCAGCCCGAGGAGCGGATCGCCCAGGTGATCCAGATCAAGAGCTACGAGGACGCCCCGTACCTGGTGCTGGCCACCCGCAACGGGCTGGTCAAAAAGACCGCGCTCACCGACTTCGACTCCAACCGGTCGGGCGGCATCGTCGCGATCAACCTGCGCGACGCCGACCAGCTGGTCGGGGCGGTGCTGTGTTCGGCCGAGGATGACCTGCTGCTGGTCTCGGCCAACGGCCAGTCGATCCGGTTCTCCGCGACCGACGAGGCGCTGCGGCCGATGGGCCGCGCGACCTCGGGTGTCCAAGGCATGCGGTTCAACACCGACGACTACCTGCTGTCGCTCAACGTCGTCGTGGAAGGCACATTCTTGCTGGTCGCGACGTCTGGCGGCTATGCCAAGCGCACCGCGATCGAGGAGTACACCGCGCAGGGCCGTGGCGGGAAAGGCATCTTGACGATCCAGTACGACACCCGTCGTGGCAGGCTGGTAGGGGCGCTGATCGTCGACGACGACAGCGAGGTATACGCGATCACCTCCGGGGGCGGGGTGATCCGGACGGCGGCCAGGCAGGTCCGGAAGGCCGGGCGTCAGACCAAAGGTGTTCGGTTGATGAACTTGGGCGAGGGCGACACACTGTTAGCCATCGCGCGTAATGCCGAAGAAGCTGACGACGCCGTCGATACCGACGACGATTCGGGTAGCTAGCGCGGTGACGATGCGCGCCGCGCGGCGGCGCGAGGAGGACCCGGGCAATTAGACTCGGTCGACGCGTGAGCGATCGCCGACCGCCCCGGCGGCCGGATGCACAGTTAGGAGCCGTGGGGTGACTTCACCGAACGAGCCGGGACATCCCGGACCGGGCGAGAGCCCGAACGGGGCTGGCTCGGGCGATCCGGGAGGCGCAAAGCGGTCGCCGCAAGGCTCCGGCGCCCGACCCTCGCCGGCACAACGGCGGCCGGCGTCGGGTGCGCCGAAGCCCCGCGCGCCGCGGCCGACGGGCGCTACCTCGGGTGCACCTAACGCCGAGGCCCGGTTGAGCCGCTTCATCTCGGGCAGCGCCGCGCCGGGTGCGGCCAAGACCCCGCCGCCGGCAGAGGTCGAGGCGCCGGCGGAGCCGGCGCGCAGCGAGGCCTACGCCAGCGAACTACCCGACCTGTCCGGTCCGATCCCGCGCGCCGGTCAGCGCCAACCGGCCGCCGACCAGCCACCGGACACGTCGACGACACCGGTGCGAACGGAACGGCGCATCCAGGTGTCCGGGCGGTCTCAAGGCCCGGTTCGGGCCAGCATGCAGATTCGGCGCATCGATCCCTGGAGCACGCTGAAGGTCTCGTTGGTGCTTTCGGTGGCGTTGTTCTTCGTCTGGATGATCGCGGTGGCGTTCCTGTACCTGGTGCTCGGCGGCATGGGGGTATGGAGCAAGCTCAACAGCAACGTCGGTGATCTGCTGAACAACACCAGCGGCAGCAGCGCCGACTTGGTATCCAGCGGCACCATCTTCGGCGGCGCCGTGCTGATCGGCTTGGTCAACATCGTGCTGCTCAGCGCCATGGCCACGATCGGCGCGTTCGTTTACAACCTGACGACCGACCTGATCGGGGGCGTCGAGGTGACGCTCGCAGACCGGGACTAGTGGTTTGGGTGCGGACGCTGCGGTGGGGTAATCTCGTCGCTCGGCCGTACGCGCGTGCGGGCCTATAGCTCAGGCGGTTAGAGCGCTTCGCTGATAACGAAGAGGTCGGAGGTTCGAGTCCTCCTAGGCCCACAACCATGTGTTTGCCGAGACGTTTCGTGAGTCTGGTTTTACTGCTGGCGGCGACCGCCGCGCTGGTGGTGGTAATCCGGTCACGACGCGGTGTCGAGGTCTGGCACGTGGCCGCCGACCAGGCCGATGGTCGGAGTGCGGGGCCTTAGCTCAGTTGGTAGAGCGCTGCCTTTGCAAGGCAGAAGTCAGGAGTTCGAATCTCCTAGGCTCCACAGAGAAAAAGAGCATGTCAAGCACTGTTTCGCTCCCTAAAGCTAGCCGCTGAATCGGCGCCGGTGACCACATTTTGACCACAATTACGAGTTAATAGCGCGTTGACGGCGACTCCGACCGCCTCAACGTCCGACCCGTACAGGTGGCCGTAGCGGTCCAATGTCAGCCCCGCGGACTCGTGGCCGAGCATATTTTGCAGGGCTTTGATATTGGCCCCTGCTTGGATCGCGAGCGATGCAGCGGTGTGCCTCAGCTCGTGGATTTTGAAGTCGTACACCACGGTCTGCTTCCCGGCCGCGTCTGTCACCGTTCGAGGGAACAGACGCGCCGCGGCGACCGCCTGCGACCACCACCGCCGGCGTACATTGCTGCCTCGCATGTAGCCGCCCGCTGAGTCAGGGAACACCAGCGCGTCCGCGCTGCCGGCCGAGAACAGCATGTCCCCGACGAACGCTGGCAGGCTGACCGTGCGGGCCTTTCCGTTTTTTGGCGACCCCACCACGAACCGGCCGTCGACCAAGGTCACCGAGCGTGCAATCCGCAGCCGCAGGTTCGGCAGGTCGACGTCTCGCCAGCGGAGCTCGGCAACTTCCCCGAAGCGCAGGCCGCACGTCCCGAGCACATACACCAGCGGCCGCTGGCTGCCGGCAGCGTCGGCAAGGATGTGCAGTTGGTCCGGCGCGAGGAATCGCTGCTCGATCGTTCTCACGGACGGTAACTCGATGCCGTCCACAGGGTTCAGAACCAACCGGTTGTCATTCACCGCCATCGCGAGCACCTGGCGTAAGACGCCGACCGTTTTATGCACGGACGCCGGCGCCAGATCGACACTGAGATCAGCGACCAACTCACCGACGAATCGCCGGCTGATGTCTCCAAGCGCCATATCGGCGTGCGTCGCGAGCGCCGTGTCCACCACCACTTGGTAGCGGGCTCGCGTCGACGGTTTCAGCTTGTGCTTCTGGCCCAGCCACAATTGCGCGTAGTCCCCCAGCTTGACCCGACCCGCAGCGGGTGCAACATAGGCGCCACGGCGCTTGTCGACCTCGAGCTGGTTAGCCCACACCTGGGCATCCCGCTTCGTCGCAAACCCGCGCTTCGTCGTCTGCCGCCTATCCGGCGTCCGATACCTCACACGGAAACGCGTTGCGCCAGAACCGGTCTCGTAGCGTTCAATCGTCGCCACGAGATGTCTTTCCCGCGGCTCGTCGGCGCGCTGTGTGCTTCCTGTTGCTGACCGCACTGCTTGCCAGGGCACCCTGCACGCTGGGGTTCATGTCACGGTTCTGCTCGACCTGGTCCTTGATGACGACCCAGCCAAACGGGTCGGAGTAGCGAATGAACTCCAGCACGTCTTCAGTTGCCGACAGCGGCCGTACACCAGTCGCCCAATCCCAAATCTGCTCAGCAAGATAGCGTTCCCCGTCCGCTAGCACCGCATCTGCCCAGGTCGGTAGAAGCAGCGCTAACGGAGAAACGTTGAGCGCCAGAGCGATTGCCACCAGATCGTCGACGTCAACCCGACGTGTGCCGCTCTCGATTCGATGGATGCCAAGAGGAGGGATTGGCCGATGCAGTTCGGCCAGCTTCTCCGACAGCTCTGGTCCGGAGATGCCCTTCTTATCGCGGATGTCGCGGATGTTTCTGCGCACCGTTTCGCCAGTCTGACCGAGCGGTCTGCCCGCCGACTTGGACGACTTGTCGGGTGCTTCGTCAGTTGCCACAAAGCCGACCATACGACATCAGAACTGATAACGCACGCCACCAGGCTTGACAGGAGAAGGCGCGTTATGCAGACTGATACGCAGTCATATCAGTACTGATAAGACTCAGCCTTGGAAAGGAAATTCATGGCAGATCTGCTCACGGCGGAAGATCTTCCATCCGTCGCCACGGCCGCGCAGGTAGCCCACGTTGTGCAGACGACAGTCGACGCCCTAGCGCAAGACCGCTACCGGAGGCGTGGAATACCCCACATAAAAATTGGTGGAAGGGTCAGGTACCTCAGGGCCGATGTCTTGAAGTTCCTGGTGGACAACCGAGTTGGCGGAGACGCCGCCTGATGACCATCAACACGTTTTCCGGTACCCACCCCTTTGACCCGACGGTGCTCGCCGACACCGACGCCCACGAGCAGGGCACAGCCGAGCAGATCGTCGAGGACATCAATGACGGGCGCTGCCCGAGGTGCTGGGGACCGTTACCGACGATGCCCGAATTTCCAGCCGGGTCGCGGATCACCAAATGCCGGTCCATCCCTATCTGCGGCAGGTGCGGCTGGGACGAGGTATGCGAGCAACTCGATGCGGATGCGGATATTGGCTGGGGTCTATCTTCGGCCGGATGCTGGCCGCTCTCTTGGGAAGAAATTGAGGAGCGCCACGACCGACACCAAGGGCAGATGAAGCCTGCGATTCTCACCGCGGACGGGCAGTTGATCACCGACGACGGAGTCTTTCCGGTGATGAACCCATGCAACACCGGCGGGTGGGCGCAGTACGGCCGAGCCGACGGGGATGGCGACGATGCCGCCTAGCGAAGCCCCAGATGACGCACACCTCGCGTCGCAGCAAGTCTCGTGGGCGGAGACCCACCGGTTCATTGAAACCGTTGTCGCCAAAGCCAATGCTGGTCCGCTGCCGTGGGCCGGGTCGCCGGCGTGGTGCGAGCTTTCCGACGGGGATCCGCGGAAGCTTTTGGCGCTGGCGGCCGCCGGCGAGCATCACGTTCTGCGGGTCGAAGTCGCCCAAACCGCCCGCGCGGAAGCGTCCCGAGCTGTCGCCGCAGCCGCCGACTGGCCTAAGATCGCGCGAGAAAACAAGCAGCGCAACGACTTTTACGCGGCGCGGCCGTGGCTCCGACGGGCGGCGTCCTGACCGATGCTTGAGACTGATGTCGACTGGAAGACCGTCCCACCACCGGATCCGCCGGACGAACCGCGGCTCCGCAACGGCCATCAGGTCGATGATGCCACTGAGCCGTCAACGTGGGAACCCGTCGATTTAGGCCCCTACCTCCGCGGCGAAATACAGCCCATCACGCCGGTGGTCGGCGCCTGCCGCACTGATGGAAAGCGGCTGCTCTACCCCGGCCTCGAGCACGCCGTCATCGCCCATACCGGAGCCGGCAAGACATGGTTCGCGCTGGCGTGCGCGGTGCCCGAACTTCTCAACGGCAACACGATTGCATATCTCCATTTCGAGGAATCAACCGCGGCATCAACGGTCGAACGACTCAAAAGGATCGGGCTCGACGACGACATGATCCAACGGCAGGTGCTATTCGTCGCGCCGAGCAAGCCAGCCCGCGCGGAATGGCTCATCCCCCTAACGGCAGCCAAACCGTCGTTGGTCATCATCGACGGCGTCAACGAGGCAATGGTGCTTCACGGCCAGAAGATTGACCTTGAGGGCTGGTCGTCGGTACGTCGCCGCATCGTGGTGCCGTTCAAAGAGATAGGCGCCGCCGTACTGGAATGCGACCATCTCCCGCTGAGTGCCGATCCGCTGCGTGGAGATGCCTACGGAACCGTCCACAAGGGCAACGTCATCGACGGCGCGAGGTTCGCGCTGGTCCGCAAGAAGCGGTTCGGCCGTGGCCGCCGCGGTGCGGCCCACCTGTACGCGACGAAAGACCGACCCGGATTCCTGGGAGCGGATGCCACCGACGATGACGGGGACAACATCTATCTCGGGACGATGGTCGTCGACGACTCACCGCAAGCCGGCCCAAACTTCCTGACGCTGTACGCGCCCAAAAGCACACCAGGCGAAGTTTCGGGACCAGTGCGCGGGCCGACCTCCGAACTGGGGGACATTGTCTTTGACGTCATCGCGGCATTGCCCGATCAATCAGTCAAATCAACGGATCTCCTTTACGCCGCAGTGCGGGCAGCCGGGCATCAATACATGGACAAGGCCATCCGCGATGCCGCCGCCGACCTCATGATCGCCGACCGGCTCGTCGAGGTGTCGGGGAAGTGGGGCGCCAAGGGATATCAGGTCGCCGCGACGACCCCGGCACACCACTCGACCCCGGCGCGTGATGAAGCCGATTCGGACCATGCCGACGACCCCGGCGCGTGACCTCGGCTCAGCGCCTCCCTACGGGAGGTGCGCTGAGGTCCGCCGGGGTCCGCCGAGGTGACGACAACAGGACTGAAAAACCAAGAAAGGACGCCATGAACCGCAACCGGCGCCGCGCTCAGACTCGGCACAAAAACGGCCCCGTAATCACCGGACAACTTTTCATCGGCCAACCCGAAACCCTCGCGCGAATCCGACCTCGTTGCCCGGACTGCGATTCCGAGATCGAACGCTGGACCGATAGAGCCGGTGTGAACGAGCACGACGCGACCGAGCACGGCATCGCCGTCACTGCCTTGACGGAATTCGAACGCGCACCTTACGAAGACCCCCAGACCTACGCGGACACTCACTCATGAAGACCGCGACCGTCTTACAGACACGCCGGTTGCGCGACGGGCGGCAGCTCGCGCAGATCGCTGACTGCCCGCACTGCGGGAACGATCACTGGTTCATCACTGACGGGTCAACCACGTTGGCCTACATGCCCTGCGGGGCCAATCGGGCAGTGTGGCTCGACGGACTTGGAGTGTCTGTTCGATGACAGCCGAGCCGTGGGTCGAAGCGGTTGCGGCGATCCTGCGAGGGACGCCGCGGCTTCCGGGCGCATTGTGCCGCCAGCGCGCAGGGCTGTTCGACGGCGACGACAACCAGGACGCCCGCGACGCCGCCGAACTCTGCGGCCACTGCCCGGCGCGCGAGCCGTGCAGCGCGTGGGCAGACACACTGCGGCACAACCAGATCAACGGTGTCATCGCCGGTCAACGCCGCGAATGGGTGTCGCATCCGAGCGCAATCCGAAAACACTCGTGATCAGGCCGGCTGAGTTCTCGGTTCATGTCGGGCCAATTGCTGTGCTCGATGGCCGCGTCTGCGCGGCGCTGAGCCGGCTGCTGAACCTCGACAAGCTCCGCGCACAGGTGCGCGGCCAGGACGCCGAGGTCGACCAAGCACTGCTTGCAATCCGGCTCGCTGCTCTCAAATACAACGGCACAACTTCCGCTACCGGAAGCAAATCAGCGCCGGTTGCGGAAGCTGTGCGACCATCGCCGCAACATGAAAGCAGCACGTTCAGCACCACCACCGCAGCAGGCATCGCCGGAATCGGTCCCCGGGCAATCCGACAGGCCATCGCCGAAAAACGCCTCGCAGCAACGAAAGACGATGGCGGCCGACACCGCATCACACCCGCGGACCTGGCCGCCTACGCCGCGACACGAGCAAGGAGATAACACCGTGACAGACAACGACAACCTCCAACTCGCCATCACCGCACTGCAAACCGCGCTCACCCAGGTCCGCGTTGTCCGGGTCGAGCACCCCGGCGACCCGCTGTACAACCAAGCCGAAAACGTCATCGCCGGGGTCGCAATGAACTTCGTGTCCCGGCAGAACCAGAGCCGCACACCGCCAATGAGCCCAGCCACCAACAATTTCTACGCCTAGAGGAGTAACTGACAAAGTGACAACAATCGACTACGGCGCCGGCGCAACCCTCGACGAAGCGTATGCAGCGTGCACCTCAGCACTGCAAGCACTGCAACGCCTCGGCCAAAGCGCCGTCGCCCAGCCGCTACTTGCCGAGGCAGCCGACGAAATCGCAGCCGTCAGCAGCCCCATCCAGGCTGACACCAGTCGCAGCGACTCCTACAAACTCACAACCCAGGCGCGCCTCTACAGCAGCGTGATCACCGCCCTGGCAGGGAAACTCACCGACACAGCCAGCACCGCCGGCGCACAAGACGCCAGCGACGCCGCCAACGTCTTCGGGATCAAAGGACTACCCGGCGACGCCGCCAGTTTGTCGATCAGCCGGCGCGACGCCGGCGACCGCGTCGCCAACATCACCGACCCCATTCAACGGCAGCAACTTCTCGAGTCAGCCGCCCGAACCGGCGACGACACGTTAAGCCGAGCAATCGTCGCGTCCGCCATGGACTTTAACGACAGCGACACGGTCAACCAGTTTATGAGCTTGTACCCGAGCTTGAGTCCGGCCGCCGAACGACTCTGGGACGCAGCGCACCGCAAGAGCAACGCCGTCGACCTCTCTGCGGCGTGGCAGTTGGCCGCCCTCAAGCCCACACAACTCAGTTCGTTGCAGAACTACGAGATCGCCAGCGCCGCAGCCGGCAACACCAGCGCGGGATCTTGGAACGTCTGAGAACGAAAGCGAGCAACAGTGAGCACCAAAGCATCCGCGAAAACAACCGACGTCGTGATCGACACCGACGGAACACAAGCCGGCATGTTCAATGCCGCCGGCACCCCGGTCCTGAGTTATGTCCGATGGTGGACGGCCACCGACGACGGCGTACCCAAACGACAACCTGACCAATGGATCCTGACCTACCCGACTCCGGCCGGATCGCAGTCGTTCCACACCGGTGTACTCAACAGAAACGACCCCGCCGGCGCCGAAGCGAAAGCACAAGAACACCTGCGCGACATCAGCTACACGCCGAAAAGCGCCAAGCTCGAGCAGTTCGGCAACGAGCCCGAATCCAACGGCTGGTGAAAAGGAACAGCGGCGGCGTGGCGTCAACCACTTCTACCTCGTGTGGAAGGGCCGGCCAGGACAGCGCCTGCGCAGCTACGCTCGAGCCGGCACCTGCGCCACCGCCGCCGCGCTCCACCCCTGGGGGGGTAACCCTCCGACCTGCACCGATGCGCGCCGGAACGCATAGTGTCCGCCGGTTTGTGTGAAACTCCAGCCGTTTCGGCGAGCCGAGTTTGACACATCTAGCAAACTTGCCGAAAGGGGGTGTGCGGCCACCATGACGGTTAAAGGGCCCAAGCCGAAACCTCAAGGTCAGGCCGTCAATCGGCACGCGCCGACGCACGACTGGGTTGAGGTGCCGAATGTGCCGTTTCGGGGTGCGCCGAAGTTGCCGGCGCGCCGCATGAACGGCCGCATGTGGGATCCGCGGACTCGGGCGAAATGGAAAGCCTGGTCGTCGATGCCGCATTGCGTGAACTGGTCGGCGTCGATGTGGGAGTTTGCGTTTGACTGCATCGAACTGTCGGCGCTGATCTGCGGCGGTGAAACCAAGCATATGACCGAGCTGCGTAACCGTGAGCGCGTGCTTGGCACGACGCCGGACTTTCTGCGGGATCTGCGGATTCGATATGTGAAGTCGGAAAAGCCCACCGCTAGTAGTGCTGCGCCGGCGGCGAAGGTGACGAACCTTGCCGACTACCGCAATCTCTGAGAGGGCAGTCTATGGCGCTGGCTCCGCTCGCCGGGAGTGGGCTGACCCAGCGGCAGGTCCGCGGACGAGGGCATGAACCCGTTTCCGTTTCCCAGTCACTCCGACGTTCACATTGGCATGATCGCCGACCCGAGCGCCGGCGGCATGGCGGGAGCGTGGCTCGACGCGGTCATTGCCGGCATGACGCGCGCCGCAGCCAGCAGGCCGACGGCCGCAGCTAAGTCGGGGGCCGCGTTGGCCCGGCGACGCGCTTTGCCGCCAACCGACCCGGAACGCTACGGGATGGCGTTTCGTGGCGTTGCGGCCCGACGGGGCGCTCGTGACGCCTTTCACCGGCGCGGAAATCTCCGAAGGCACTTTCGACGCTGAATGTGTGGCGTGCGCCCACCCGCCGGACCCGGAATGCGGCTGCGGTATCCACTACTTTCCGCGGGCCCTGGACGTCCACAGATACACCGAGCGACGGCATTGACCTATGGTGTCGCCGTAGGCGCGGTCGAAGTCGATCGCATGCAGCACTTCATCGCCGATATGCCGTCCCTCCGTGCGGCCCGCTGGAAAACGCTGGCACTGATCGTGCCTGGCGCGGGGCCGGCGCTGCGCGCGACGCTTCGAGAGCGTCATGGCTGCAAGGTGTCGACCAACGCCTCGCTGCGCGCGTGCGAAGCGATCGCCGTGCGGTTGGTGTCGAGCGTGTCAGCGGCCAGAATGGCGGAGTTGGCGGCCGCCTAAACCGACTGCGGGTCGCGAAGGAATTCCGAGAAAATCGAGCTTTCGGACGAGTTGAAGTAATGCCCGTGAGTCTTCATCACGGTCGCGATGCTGTCCGCGCCGATAAGGACGATCTCGTATTTTTCCAGATGCGGCCGGTACAGCTTTTCAGCGGCGTTGTACGCGGCGACGGCTTCATTGCTGTCGGTGTACTCATCCTGAAGAATCAGGTGCCCGTCATCGAAGCTGTAGACGAGCAGGAAGTAAACAGCATCACCCTTGGCCATGACTTCCCCTCTCTGACCTGCAAGTTTCCATGCTACGCGGTGTAGTAGCGTTCGTCGACGACCGCCCGGCGCGCCGCATCGAAGCTTGCGAGTAAGTCAGACGATACGGATAACCCGTATTCACGTCTGTAAATCAGCTCACCCGCGGCGGCGAAGTAGTCCAGCATCTCCGGTGGAGCTTCCCCGTCTTTGAGGTTTACGCCTCGTTGCGCCAGCCTAGCGTCCGCGGTCTCGGCAGCTTCCGCCCACTGCTGCTGGCCTTGTGTTCGAAGCTGGACTTCGATTGCCCGACCATCGCGCACTACCACGAAGTGGACCGCCCGGTATCCGATGTCTTTGGGATGTGCGATGTAGTCGCGAGGGTCGCGGCGAAACTGATTTTTCCAATTTTTCTCTACGCGTCGACGTACTCGGTTGAGCTCGTCGCCGTCACGCAGAATGGCGCGAACGCCGCCGATGTCCTCGAGCCGCGCGAGCATCGTTCTCCCGGTCGGCGAGTCAATGGTGCGTTGCAGCTTTCGGACGATCCGCGGAACACGCTTCAACCGCTGGCCGATCACGTCGTCCGCGAACTCCGTGCGGACCATGCTCGTCAGACCGTTACGGACCTTGAGTAGCGGGTACGCGTGCGCGGCCCGGAAATCATGAATGATTCGCACAGCTTCTTCGATGTCCATATCGGACACGTCTGCGCCCTCGTATACGACACTACGGACGAGCTCGCCGCACTTGTTGATCTTGCTCTTGCTCGCCTCAGCCACGGTCCGAACTTACGTCTTCGTTGCTCATCCTAGTTATCCGCCAGGCGCTGGCGTTGCTCGTCTTCGTGCATTGATACCGGGCCCCTGTCGCGGATGCGGCACGGCGCCCCGGGCTGGCGTTCAGGAGGCGTGGTGCTCGTCGCATATCTCGCGTGCCGCGGTGAGGTCGAGGTCCCGGTCCGAGCTGTAGACAGCGACGAGGGCATTCACTTCGGAGTCGGGCAGGCGAGTGTAACGCCGGAGAGTTCCTGTGGCGTATTCGATCCATGCGCGCGCCGACGTTTCGTTCAGCTGCTACGGCGATCCCGTATGGCGGGCTGCTTCTTGGACGAGTTGTACCCGTGAGGTCAGGCCGAGTTTGGTGTAGACGTGGGTGAGGTGCGTTTGCACGGTGCGTGGTGAGACGAAAAGCCTTGTGGCGATTTCGTTGTTGGTCAGTCCTTCGCTGACCAATCGCACGACGTCGTGCTCGGTGGGGGTGACTGCTTCCCAGCCGCTGGCGGGTCGTTTGCCTGCGACTCGGCCGCGCTGCGCGTAAGCGATCGCCGCCTCGGTGGTCAGTGCGGCGCCTTCGGCCCATGCGGCGTCAAAGTCGTTCTCGCCCATCACGCCTCGCAGCGCGCCAACCGACGCTTCGTGGCCGGCGTCGTAGATTTTCAAGCGGACCGCGCTATTTCGTTGCCGGATGGCGTGTGCGGCACCGAACAGCCGGGCCGCTTCGCGGTGACGGCCGCCCTCGGCGGCTAGAACGGCGAGGCATTCCAGGGTGTCGGGTATGAAAAGGTGCGCCTGGAACTCGGCGGCGCAGGCCAGCGCGTCGTGGGCGTCGCGCTCGGCCTGGATCGGCTCACCCTGTGCGATCGCCACCCGGGCGCGTGTGCTCAGCGCATCCGACAGGAACGCGCCCGGCGCCGTCGACACGGCCTCGTCGGCGCAGCGGCGGGCCGCGACCAGATCCCCACCCGCCAGCGCGGCCTGCGCAGCACTGGCGCGCATGATCGCCGCCGCCTTGGGTATACCACTTACCTGTTGTGCGGCCGCCGCGCTCGCGTCTTGCGCCGTTTCGAGATCGCCGCCGGCCAGGGCCGCGATCGCCAACACCCAGTAGGCCACGCCCTCGCGAAGCCCGCCAAGCTCGGCGGCGGCCTCGATGGCTTCGTCGGCGGCGGCCCGTGCCGCGCCAGTGTCACCCCGGTACGCCAGCGCGATGCCCAGGCAGGCGAGGCTTGCCGACTTACCGTACGGATCGCGACCGTGGGCGGATCGGGCCTCGGCGACCAGAGCGACGAATTGTGCGAGGGCGGCGTCCAGTTCGCCTTGAAACAGCTGGGCCCATCCGACGGAGATGCGGAAGAGTTGCGCCTGGGATCGATCGCCCAGCGCGTCGGCGAGATCGCGTCCTTCTTCGGCGGCCGCGCGCATCGTGACCAAGGCGCCCGCCACGCTGCCCGACTGGGCTTGCAAGCCGAGGATCTGGGTGAGCATCCACCGATCACCCAACGTCCGGGCCAGGCCGATCGCCTCGCCTAGGTAGTCCCGAGCCGCACCTAGGCCAAAGTAGAAGGCGACGAAGCCGCAGGCGGCCAGCGCCCGGACCAGCAGCGCCGGGTCATCGATCTCACGCGCGATCGCCAGGGCCTGCTCAGCTTGATTCAGGCTGTCGGCCGCGCCCACCATGAGGCCCAGCGGGGCGCTGTCGGCCAGCGCCCGCGCCCGCACCGCGGGCGCCACCTCAGCATGCTGCCCGTCGGCGTCGGCCAGGGCAGCGTCGAACCAGCTCAGCCCTTCCCGAATGCGTCTTCGCATGTACCACAGCGGCTGCAGCGACGACGCCAGCGCCAGGGACAGTTCGACATCGGAGTTTTCCCGGCTCCACGAAAACGCGGCGCGCAGGTTGTCGATCTCGGCCTCGACCCGCTCGATGCACTGCCCATAATCATCGCCCGCCGGGGCGTCCAACGTGGCGCCCAGCGCCGCATAGTAATCACGGTGATGCGTGCGGACGGCGTCAGCCTCCCCGGATTCGCCGAGCCTTTCCAGCGCGTATTGACGCAGCGTCTCCAACAGCCGGTAGCGGGTCCGTCCCCCGGCGTCCTCGGCGACCACCAGCGACTTATCCACCAGCAGGGTGAGCTGATCGAGGACCTGGTAGCGCTGCGGCTCACCGCCGCCGCCGACGGCTTGAGCAGCGTCGAGGTCCAAGCCGCCCAGAAACACCCCCAGCCGGCGAAACAAGACGCGTTCCGGTTCGGTCAACAACGCGTGCGACCAATCCACCGAGGCGCGCAGGGTCTGATGGCGGCGCAGCGCGGTGCGCGCACCCCCGGTCAGCAGCCGGAACCGGTCATCGAGGCTGTCGAGGATCTCGGACAGCGACAACGCGCGCACCCGCGCCGCGGCCAGCTCGATCGCCAGCGGCACCCCATCGAGGCGTCGACAAATCTCGCCCACCGCCACGGCGTTGCTCTGGGTGAGGGTGAAACCGGGGCGGGCATGGCGGGCCCGGTCGCCGAACAACTCGACCGCTTCGTCGGCCAGCGACAGCGACGGCACCCGCCAACTCACCTCGCCGGCCACCCCGATCGGCTCACGGCTGGTCGCGAGCAGCCTCAACCCGGCAGCGGCGCCTAGCAGCGCCACCACCAGTTCGGCGCTCGCGTCGAGTAGGTGTTCGCAGTTGTCCAGCACGAGCAGCATCTGGCGGTCAGCGACAAAACGACAAAGGGTGTCCATCGTGGAGCGGCCCGGCTGGTCGGGCAACCCGAGTGCGCGCGCCGCCGTGACCGGCACCACCTCGGGGTCGGTGATCGGCGCGAGATCGACATACCTGACACCATCGGCGAACTCGCCCGCCAGCTCGGAGGCGATGTGCACCGCCAGGCGCGTCTTGCCCACACCGCCCGCGCCGGTCAGGGTCACCAGCCGGTCGTCCGCCAACAGCTGCCGCACCCGGGTGACCTCCGAATCGCGGCCCACGAAGCTGCTGAGCTGCACCGGAAGATGCTGGGAGACAACGGTCGTGGGTACCCGAAGGAGCGGGAAGTCGTTGTGAAGGTCAGGGTGACACAGCTGCACCACCCGTTCGGGGTGAGGCAGGTCACGCAACGCGTGGGTGCCCAAATCGGTCAACCAGGCATCGGCCGGCAGCCGGTCACCCACTAGCGCCGCGGTCACCCCCGACAACACGGTCTGCCCGCCGTGGGCCAACTCGCGCAGCCGTTCGGTGCGGTTGATGGTCGGGCCGAAGTAGTTGACGTCATCGCGTAGTTGGATCTCACCGGTGTGCACGCCGATGCGCAGCCGGATCGGGGCCAACGGCGCCCGCTGCAGACCCAGCGCACAGGCCAGCGCATCGCTGGCCCGCCCGAACGCCACCACGAAACTGTCACCCTCACCTTGATCGAGCGGCCGCACCCCGCCGTGCCGGGCGACGACCTCAGGAAGGATGCGATCCAGCCGCTCCACGGCGGCGGCCATCTCGACGGGTCGGGTCTCCCACAAGCGGGTGGACCCTTCGACGTCGGCCAACAGCAACGTCACCATTCCGGTCGGCAGCAGCAGCTCACTCACGCCCAGCTCGCTCCAGTTCGCCGCGGGTTTTCCGCGCGGGTCAATGTCGCTCATGGTAGCCAGCACGCGTGGCCGGCGTGCCGCAAAACAGCAGGGCAAAACACGTATCTACGACCCCCGGCCCCGCGAATCTACGCGCTTTTGCCGATGGCGTCGCTCCGCGGACGGCAGATAGTCGACTCACTGGCGCACTGCGCCTATCTCGTCGACGAGAAATGAGAGACCAATGAGCGGAAACGACAGGACCAGCGAATTTGGTCGCAGCTTTGAGCTAGGAGCGCGTGATGAACGCTGATCGGATAACGCGGACACTCGGCACCGCCGCCCCACTACTTAGCCCGACTGCCAGTCGGCCACCGGCGGCGGTGGCCTCGACGCCGGGAGTCGCCCCGAAGCGGAATCGTCGGCCCCGTAACGCGAAGGCACTGCGTCGTGCTGTGGTCGGTTTGATTGCGAGTGCCGGCGCGTTTTTGGCGTTCGGCATAACCCCGTTGGCCATGACGCCGTCGGCGCATGCTGATGAGTTTGACGTGATTATTGATCCGATCATCAACGCTATTTCGAGCATTGACCCCACGCTGGGTACGGATTTGACTGCTGCGCTGGCGAATCTCGACTCGGCATTTGCCGGGGCGGCAGCCTTCGATCCATCGAGTGCGGCCAGCAGTCTTGGCGCGCTGTCCACAGATGTCGGCTCTGCGACGTCGACGGCCAATCCGTTTGACGCCTGGTCGCACGGGCTTGAGCAGGATTGGATTAACAGCTCGTTGGGTCAGCAGGTGGACAGCTCCTTGAATGGGTGGTTTGCCCAGGCCGATCCCTCCGCGGTTAGCGCCGATGATCCCACCGCAGGCGCTTGCGGGTTGATTTGTCAGGGCGCCAACGGACTGCCGGGTACCGGAGAAAACGGCCAAGGCGGCGGATTGCTGCTCGGCGACGGCGGTGCTGGCGGCTCCGGCGCGCCCGGCAGCGGCGAGGCCGGCGGTAATGGCGGCGATTCTGGGCTGCTGGGCATTGCCGGGCCCGGCGGAGCCGGCGGATCCAGCTCCATGGGCACCGGCGGGGACGGCGGGGCAGGGGGTAATTCCGGCGACGCGTTGGGGGGCTACGGCGGGGCCGGCGGCGCGGGCGGCTTGAGCACCGCGCCCGGCGGGGTCGGCGGGGCCGGCGGGGACGGCGGCAATGGGGGCCTGCTGTCCAGCCACGGTGGGGCCGGCGGGACCGGCGGCGGCTCGATTCTCGGCAACGGTGGGGCCGGCGGGGCCGGCGGGACCGGCGGGTGGCTGACCGGCATCCTCGGGATCGGCGGCGGCAACGGCGGGGCCGGCGGATTCAGCGATGCCGGCACCGGCGGTGTCGGCGGGGCCGGCGGCAATGGGGCTCTGATCTTCGGCCCCGCCGGGGCCGGTGGGGCCGGCGGATTCGGCGAGACCACCGGGGGTGCTGGCGGGGCCGGCGGCAATGGGATCCTAGCCGGCAACGGCGGGGACGGCGGAGCCGGCGGGGCCAGCGCGGCCGGCACCGGCGGAGCCGGCGGGACCGGCGGCAATACGGGCTCGCTGCAAGGCGCCGGTGGGGCCGGCGGGGACGGCGGGTTCGGGGCGACCGCCGGCGGGAACGGCGGGGCCGGCGGCAATGCAGTGGCGGTCACC
>DATFYT010000156.1:0-14650 GCA_035314925.1 Mycobacterium sp.
ATCGCGCGGGTCGCCGTCAGCGATTCGGGCGTGGACGCCAACGCGAAACGCTCGTCGATCAGTTCCGGGGTGAGCAGCTTCTGGTCGTAGACCATCACCCGCAGGAACGCCTCGAGGTTCTCCCGGGTCGGCTCGACCGAGAACTTGCCCAGCCGCTTGACGCCCTCGGTCGGATCGGGCGCAAACAGGTTGATGCTCAGCCCGCCGGGACCCATCAGCACCAGCCGCCCGGCTTTGTCGGGGTAGTCGAGCGCGAACCGGACAGCGGTGCCTCCGCCCAATGAATTGCCTACCAGCGGAACGCGTCCCAGACCCAGGTGGTCGATGAGACCTTTCAGCGCTCGGGCCGCATAGTGATTGAACTGGCCGTGTTCGGCGCGCTTGTCCGAGTGGCCGTAGCCGGGCTGGTCAACGGCCAGCACGTGAAAACGCTCGGCCAGCACCGGAATGTTGCGCGAGAAGTTCGTCCAGCTCGCCGCTCCGGGACCGCCGCCGTGCAGCAGGACCACCGTCTGGTCGTGGCCGATCCCCGCTTCGTGGTAGTGCAGCTTCAGCGGTCCGTCAACGTCGACCTCGACAAACCGCGAGGTCGACTCAAATGTGAGCTCTGCGGTAGTGGTCATCAGACCATTGTGTCGCCGGGCGGCAGCCCGAACTCGTTATTACCGAAGATCACGTAAGCCCGCTCGGGGTCGTTGGCCGCGTGCACCCGTCCGGCGTGCGCGTCGCGCCAGAAGCGTTGCACGGGTGTGTCATTGGCGAGCGCCGTGGCCCCGGAGGCCTCGAACAGCCGGTCGACCGAAGCGATCGCGCGTCCGGTGGCACGCACCTGATCGCGGCGGGCGCGGGCCCGCAGGTCGAAGGGGATCTCCTTGCCCGCGGACAGCAGCGCGTACTCGTCGGCAACGTTGCCGCTCAACTGCCGCCAGGCCGCGTCGATGTCGCTGGCCGCCTCGGCGATACGAACCTTGGCGAACGGGTCGTCCTTCGCCTTCTCGCCGGCGAACGCCGCGCGCACCCGCTTGCCCTGGTGCTCCACGTGCGCGTCGTACGCGCCGTAAGCCATGCCGACGATCGGCGCCGAAATGGTCGTGGGATGCATGGTGCCCCAAGGCATTTTGTAAACCGGAGCGGTGTTGGTCTCATAGCCGCCTGCGGTGCCGTCGTTCATGGCCTTGTAAGACAAGAACCGGTGCCGGGGCACGAACACGTCCTTGACGACGACGGTGTTGCTGCCGGTGCCGCGCAGGCCGACCACATGCCAGACGTCGTCGATGCGGTATTCGCTGCGCGGGATCAGGAAGCTGCCGAAGTCCACCGGCCTGCCGTCCTTGATGACCGGGCCGCCGAGGAAAGCCCACGTCGCGTGGTCACAGCCCGACGACCAGTTCCACGAGCCGCTGACCAGGTAGCCGCCGTCGACCACGACGCCCGCTCCCATCGGGGCGTAGGACGACGAGATCCGCACATTGGTGTCCTGACCCCAGACCTCGTCCTGGGCCTGCTGGTCGAACAGCGCCAGATGCCAGTTGTGCACGCCGATGATCGAGCTCACCCAGCCGGTCGAGCCACAGGCACTGGCCAGCCGGCGAGCCGCCTCGTAGAAGACCACGGGGTCAACTTCAAGACCACCCCACTGCTCGGGCTGGAGCAGCCGGAAGAAACCGATCTCCTGAAGCTCGCTGACGGTGGCGTCCGGCAACCGGCGCAGGTCTTCGGTCTCCTGGGCCCGCTGCCGCAATTTGGGCAGCAGTTCGTCGATGCCGTCTAGGACCGACTGGGCGTCACGTTGTTCAATGGACGTCACGGGTTCCCTCCATAGGTGGCTTACTTAGACAGAGACTAGAACACGTTCCGATTCGTGTCGAGCAGGCTATTCCTGCGACTGGTAGCGCCACCAATCGAGTTTTCTGTAACCTGTTCTAGTTATGACTGACGAGAGGACTTGGCAGTGCCGGAAGTCGTGACCGATGAGGTTCCCGACGAGCCGCTCGGCAGCCATGTCCTTGAACTGGAAGTCGCCGATGTGCTCGCCGAGACCGACGAGGCCCGGTCGCTGGTGTTCCGCGCACCGGACGGTGCGGGAGATCCAGCCATTCCTGCCGACCGGCTGCGGTATGCACCCGGCCAGTTTTTGACGCTGCGGGTGCCCAGCGATCGCACCGGATCGGTCGCACGCTGCTATTCGCTGTGCAGCTCGCCGTTCACCGACGACGCGCTGACGGTCACCGTCAAGCGGACTGTCGACGGGTACGCGTCGAACTGGCTGTGCGACCACGCCCATCCCGGCATGCGGATTCACGTGCTCGCGCCGTCGGGCACGTTCGTGCCCAAGACGCTCGACGACAACTTCCTGCTGCTGGCCGCCGGCAGCGGGATCACGCCGGTCATGTCGATCTGCAAATCGGCGCTGTCCGAGGGCAGCGGGCAGGTGGTGTTGCTCTACGCCAACCGCGACGACCGCTCGGTGATCTTCGGCGACGCCCTGCGCGAGCTCGCCGCCAAATACCCCGACCGGCTGACCGTGCTGCACTGGCTGGAGTCGCTGCAAGGGTTGCCGTCCGCGACCGCGCTGGCCCAACTGGCCGCCCCGTTCACCGACCGGCAGGCATTCGTCTGCGGGCCCGGGCCATTCATGGCAGCCGCGCGTGAAGCCCTCGAAACTCTGAAAGTGCCTGCGCAGCAAATACATATCGAGGTGTTCCGGTCGCTGGAGACCGATCCGTTCGCGGCCGTGAAGATCGAAGACGAAGGCGACGAACCGCATGCCACCGCGGTGGTCGAGCTGGACGGTCAGACACATACCGTGTCGTGGCCGCGCCGGGCCAAGCTGCTCGACGTGCTGCTGGACGCCGGCCTGGACGCGCCGTTCTCCTGCCGGGAGGGCCACTGCGGCGCCTGCGCCACCACGCTGCGCAAAGGCAAGGTGAGCATGGAGGTCAACGACGTCTTGGAGCAGCAGGACCTCGACGACGGGCTGATCCTGGCCTGCCAGTCGCACCCGGAAACCGATTCGGTCGAAGTCACCTACGACGAGTAGCCGCAGCGTAAGTTCTGCTCAGACCGCAACCGAGAGGACGCAGGATGAAGCGGCTGGTCACGGCGCTGGCAGGTGCCGTCTGATGTTGGCGTTGGCGCCTCCCGCAGTCTCGTCGGCGGCCAGCAACAACGCCACCACGCTCACTCCGCTCCCCGACGGCACCCAGCTGGAGACGTTTGTCCGGCTCGACTGCCATCACGCGAACGGCAGCTGCGACTTCACCGTCGGCGCCGACCGGCGGGCGGGCGACGGCGTGACGGGATTCCCGAACGATCTGTGGTCGCGGCAGAGCACCACGATCCGCCCGTCCGACCGGCTGACCTACCTGGATGTGCACGCCACCGCCCAGCACGACCGGGTCAACAAAGACGGCGGTTCCGACGAAGTCACCACCATCTACATGGGCGAAGGGCCGCTGGAGAAGTATCAGACCGTCGGCCGGATCGACTCGACGAGCTGGCGGACCGGGCAACCCAGTCTTGACGTCAACGTCATCGCCTGCACGCACATCCAGGTGGTCTACAGCGGGGTCAACATCACCTCGCCGAGCACCTGCGCGCAAGCCAACTTTTCGTAATCAGGAAAGCTTCTGCGACAACACTTTTGCGAAGGCGTCACCGAGACTCGAGAAAAGTGATCACCGCTCGAACGCGGCGGTGATCGTCGGCGGTCTCAGGCAGGTTCAGCTTGTTCAGGATGCTTCGCACATGCTTCTCGACGGTGCCTTCGGTAAGCCACAGTCGACGGGCGATGCCCGCGTTGGTGCGGCCCTCCGCCATCAGCGCCAACACCTCATGCTCCCGACGACTAAGAACAGCAAGCGGATCTTCGCGTCGGCGTCCGGAGACCAACTCCTGGATGAGCGCCGGATCGACTACTGAGCCGCCATTGGCGATCCGTTGCAGTGAATCGACAAACTCCGCCACATCTGTGACCCGACTCTTAAGGAGATAACCGATGCCATGACCGCTGGACAAAAGCTCCACCGCATGCTCCACGTCAACATGCGCCGACAAAACCAAAATGCCGATTTCGGGCAGTTCACCCCGGATGACTCCTGCGACGTCAAGACCCTCGGTGGTGTTGGTTGGTGGCATACGGATGTCGATGACAAGCAAGTCCGGATTTTCCGCACGGACTAGAGCAAGAGTTTCGGTGGCATTGCCTGCCTGGCCGACAACGTCGAACCCGGAGCGCCCGAGTAGGCTCGCCAACCCCTCACGAAGAAGGACGTCGTCGTCGGCCACAATCACGCTTACAGCGTCACGCGGCAAGCCGGATTTTGCTGTCGGCGCGCTGTCCGTGCTGCCGGAATCAACTCCCATGCGGCGGTGTCCTCTCGGCCATTCGACCGATCACATCTTGCTACGGACACCTACCGAAAGTCACTGATCGGGTGGTGCCCCGACCCTCACGCCGCCACCGCCATCAGTCGCGCGGCGTTGTCGTCGACTGATGCCTGGTCGATGCGGCGGGCGTTGTCCAGTCCGGCGAGTTCACGCCAGGTGGCGACGGCACGACGGGTGAGCCGCATGACACGGTTTTCCATGGTGTCCCCGGTCGCCCACGCGTGAGTGCGCAGCGCGTTGCCGGCCACCGCCGCCAGCGCCGCCTCGTCGCGGGTATCCACGAGTGCGGTCGACTCGTAGGCGGCCTGTAGCGCATACCGTCCTGCCGCGTGTGTGGCCGGGCCGATCCCGCGGGCAGCGGCTCGTGCGGCGCGATCTGCGGCGTCCCATGCTGCGATAGGTGCCATGTCGCCAGCAGCTAGCCTGCGGTGAAGCTCAGAGATGTCGATGATCGCCTTCATCGCAGTCAGTTTGGCGTAGCGAACGACTCCCCAGTCCGGGTTGGTCAGCAACTCCGCGACCCAGGCGTGGATGACGGTGTTGGGAACGGCTGCGGTTCCCATTGTCTGCCAGCCGAGTTCGAGTGCGAGCACACTGTTTTCTGGTGAAAGGTAGCCGTCTGGTCCCGCTAGTAGGTCGTTGCATGACTGCACTAGACAGGCCAGCGGGCGCGCTGAGCACACCGGGAAGTCGGTTATCTGCTCATCGCCATTGATGTAAGAAATGACGTTCATGGCGCACCCTTTACCTGACCCCGGCTGGTGGGATCCTTTGGCTAACCTCAGCGGGTTGGTTATCCGGTTGATGTCCATTTCTATTGCCTCTCTTTGTCTTTCGTGCTATGGCGAAGTTGTAGCCGAGACTGACTGCTTGGCTGGATTAGTGCGCACGTCGGTGTGCGCTACGCGCCCGGCACAGGCCCGAGTAGGGACAGCCAGGCAAGGCCGGCGATAGCCGCTAACAGAAGAGTTGCGATCAGGTGCCAAAACAGCCGTCTGCTGTAGGGATTTCCGGTTCGACCGCGAAATGGCTGCTGCCTGCGGTCGACGTCGTCACCGCATCCCCGTCCCGAGGTATCGGCCATCTTCAGTTGCCGCACCGCGTAACCCAGTTGCGGTGAAGGTACTTCGTACGGGTAGCTCTTCATAGCTGTAAGCGTCGCGCGGTATACACGGAAAGTCGTCGCGGCTAACGCCCATTGACCATCCCCGTTAGCGGCAGTTGGCCATTACCAGCTAGCTGCAATGAGCCCGGCGCTGGGCAGCGCACATCACAAAGGACGGCGTGAGATCTGCGGGACTACTTGCTTTGACCCAGGCGACCGAGGGCTGCGGTGATCGCACTAGCGGAAAGCGCTGACTTGGCGAGGAAACCTATGGCGGGGCTCGTCTCGAGCATGTCCGTCAGGTCGGGCTCGGCGTGTGTAGAGATCAGTATGACCGGGGCCGTTGCCGCGCCGTCGATCTCGTGAAGAGCCTCCGCGAGATCGAAGCCGCTTTCTTCTCCGATATTTACATCGACCAGTGTTACGTCGGGCCGCAGCTCTTGGACGGACCGGAGCGCGTCGGCATTCGTTGATGCCACACCGACAACGCGGGCCCCCTGGTGTTCAAGCAGTCGTCTCGCCGAGTCGAGGAATTCCGGGTTGTCGTCGACGATGACAACCCGGATCGGCTTAGCCGGTGACTCCACAGCGCCATTGTGACCACGGAGGCGGCCAGCCGGCATTCCCGCTAGCACCCATGTTCACGTCTCGCGCGGCACTGGTTCGCTGGACTGCCCACCGGGCGGCCCGTCAGGTCCGAGGGGAATATTCACCACTAGCGACGTGCCGTCGCCGAGACGACTCGCAATGGCGATCTGACCCCCAAGGGCCTCCACCCGGTCCACCAAGCCTATGAGTCCAGACCCTTTGCGGGCGTCGGCTCCCCCAACCCCGTCGTCGCGAATCGAAAGATAAAGCTTGTCATCCTCGGCTTTGACAGCCAGCTGGACAAGCGACGCCTGTGCATGCTTGGCAACATTCGTAAGCGCCTCTGCCACAAGGTAATACCCGGCCACCTCTACATAGTCAGGTAGGCGCCGAGGTACCGCTACATCCAGTTCAACCGGCACCGCGCAGCGGCGCGCGAGTGTCTTCAGCGTCGGTCCGAGCCCTCCTCGTGACAGGATCGCCGGGTGAATACCGCGGGCAATCTCGCGTAGCTCGTCCGACACACCGACCAAACCAGTGACGACGTCGGAAATTTGTGCCCGCAGCGTCGTCTGCTCGGGGGGGACGGACTCCTCGGCCAGGCGCAACTTGAGTCCCAACGACACCAGCCGCTGTTGAGCACCGTCATGCAAATCCCGTTCGATACGCCGCCGCGTCTCATCAGCGGTCGCGACAATCCGCGCTCGTGACGCTCTCAGTTCCGCACGTGCATTGGCATTTGCAATCGCAATTGTGATGAGGTCGGCGAAGTCGCTGACGCGTCGCTCCGCGCTGGGTGGAAAGGCGTCGGATCGAGAGGAACCGGCGATGGCCGCTCCCCAGACCTGGCTGCCGGCCATGATCGGAGCTCCGACACCCGAGGTCAGACCCAGTGCACGGATACGCGCCGCTGCCGACCCGGCAGCGTCGTCGTGGCTGTCCATTCGTGCCGCGCGGCCGGTTCGCCACACCGCCGCTGCAACACTATCGCCGTCGAGCGAAAAGTGTTCTTCCACAGGCATGTTCTGCAATCCTGGTTCATCGGCCGCGGCCAGTAGCAGGGCCGTGCCATCAGACTCATATCGGAGCAACGCCGCGTTCTGGACATCGAGACAATTGGCTAACTCCGCGACGACGGCTGAGAACACCTCCGATGGCGCAACGTTACGCGCCACCAACGTCGCGACCCGGCGCAGCGCGGCCTGCTGCCTTGCGGCGAGATCGGCTTCGTGTCGGCGCCGATCGGCTTCGATGGCGCTTGCTCGGGCCAGCCCCGCAAGACTGTTGGCCAACAGCGCCACGACGAAAAAGACTACAACCACCACCCAGTTCTGCAGCTGGGTCACACTGAAGCCGTCCGGCCAGCTTCGGCAAACGTCGAACGCGACGGCGCTCACCAATGCGGTGATCGCCGCTAATCCGAACCCCCAGGCCATTCCGACCAGCAGTACCCCGAGCAGGTACACCGTGCCGAATGCCATGGTCGGAGCAAAGTGTTTGAGCACAACAACAACAGCGGTCTCGACGCCTATCAATGCCGCAGCGGCGATGAAACCTTGCCAGAGCGGCGGAGGGGTCGGCCGCACTAACAGCCGCATGACCCGCCCGCCCGGACGTCCCAGTTGGCCGCTGTCGGCCTGAGCGATCCCGTGCCCTGTCACATGATCGGCGTAGCACGCGCGATGGCCCACCGCAATATCGCCGGCGAAGTGCCGACACTTCTTCCGGCCAGCCGGTGACCAAAGATTCCGGTTAGCTGCAATCCCATGTTGGTGTCAGCCGCACAGACATACGTTCCTCTGGCCGGAATCATCAGGGGATGACTACAACAGCCCAACACCCGACAGCACAGACAGATGGCGGTAGCCGGCGGCGAGAGGACGACGTGCACGGCTTCCAGCCGTCACGGCAGCTTGTCGAGAACCTTCAACGGATCCTCGTCGACCTCATCGAGCTGCACCTGCAGGGCAAGCAGGCCCACTGGAACGTCATCGGTACGAATTTCCGCGACTTACACCTACAACTCGACGAGCTGGTCGACTTCGCCCGCGAGGGCAGCGACATCATCGCCGAGCGCATGCGCGCGCTTGACGCGGTGCCGGACGGCCGGTCGGACACGGTGGTCGCCACTACCAGCCTGCCCCGATTCCCGGCCAACGAGCACAACACTGCGGAGGTCGTAGACCGGATCACGACCCGGATTTATGCGACTGTCGAGACGCTTCGCAGGGTGCATGACGCGGTTGACGCAGAAGACCCCACCACTGCCGATATCCTGCATGCGCAGATCGACGGGTTGGAGAAGCTCGCGTGGCTGATCAAATCGGAAAACCGTAAGGTCTAACCCGATCCATCCCTCTCGTGCATGCGTACGTCACAGCTTGTCCGACAACACTTTTGCGAACGTGTGCGTATCGCCCGGCCAGCGCGCTGACACGTAGGCGCCGTCGTCGACGACGAACGCCGGCCGCGAGTCAGTTGTGGTGTCGCGCACCATTCCCGAGGTTTTCATCCGCCAATGCTGCGACCCGCGTTCGACATCGCAGAAGTCCGCCGAGTTCTTCAGCGCGCGGGTGACCTCGGACTGCACGGACATGTAGCCGGCCGGCTGGCCGGGCTCCTCGGTGTAGGTGCGGTAGTAGTCGGCGTTCCAGAAGCGGGTGATCCGGGTGAGACGCCAGGCGGTGCGCTCCAGCGCCCAGGTCAGTGCCGTGGTCCGGCGTCCATAGAGCACCGAGTGACCGGTCGTCGGGTCGACGCTGCGAGCGGCCAGCAGCACACCGTGACAGATGGCGGCCACCTTCAGCCCGCGGGCGAAGGCGTCGACGACGATGCGGTGCAGGGTTTCGCTGTCGATGTACGAACGCATTCCGCGAGCACGATGGCCCCCGGGCAGCAACAGCGCGTCGATGCCGTCGAGCGTGGTCTCAGCCCAGCGGGACGGGTGCTGGTACTCCTGCGAGGCCAGCATGTCGCGGTAGGCGCGGCGGGCGTCCTTGTTGGCCCGCAGCATCCGCCCGACGACGGTGATGGCGCCTAATCCCGGTAGCGCAGACCAGAAGTCGAGACCGCGGCCGCTGACCATGATGTCGTCGGCCTCTCCGGGCGCGCCGCTTTCGGTGGCGAAGACGACGCGGTGACCGTTTGCGCGCAGCACCTTCCAACTGACCGCGACCTCGGTCGGGTCGAAGTCACGATCCGGAATCGGGATCAGCACAGTACCCATCGGTGATGTCCGAGCTTACGGCCTAGAGCCCTCGCAGCAAACGCCGCCGCGGCGGTCGTCCCGATGGCGTACTCGACTGCTGTGGTTTACACCCGAAGGACAGTGCCGCCCTCGAATCAGCGCAACTGAAGCTGACCAGGGCCACCGGTGCAGCAGGCGCCTGTCCCTCAGTGGGTTTCGGTGGTAGCGGGGTAGGCGTGGATGAGGGCTGACGACAGCTTTGGGACAGCGTGGGTCAGGGTGTGTTCGGCTTCGTGGGCGATCCGGTGGGCCTCGGTGAGGCTGGTCGTGGGATCGACGTCGAGTTCGGCGTCGGCGTGGATGCAGTGGCCGATCCAGCGCATCTTGACGCTGCGTACGGCGGTAACGCCGGGTTCGGCGGCCAAGGCGGCTTCGGCGGCGTCGACGAGGTCGGGGTCTATCGCGTCGAGCAGGCGCCGGAACACGTCGCGTACCGCAGTCCGAAGGACGGCCAGAATCGCAACGGTGATGAGCAGCCCGACGATGGGGTCGGCCAGCGGGAAGCCCAGCGCCACACCGCCGGCGCCGAGCAGCACGGCCAGTGAGGTGAAGCCGTCGGTGCGGGCATGCAGGCCGTCGGCGATCAGGGCGGCCGACCCGATTTGGCGTCCGACGCGGATGCGGTAGATCGCGACGAGTTCGTTGCCGATGAACCCGACCAGCCCGGCCGCGGCGACCCAGCCGACGTGCTGGATCGGGACGGGGTGGATGAGTCGGCGCACTGATTCGACCCCGGCGATGATCGCAGACAGGGTGATCATCGCGATCACGAACAGCCCGGCCAGATCTTCGACGCGGCCATAGCCGTAGGTGTAGCGGCGGGTGGCGGCCTTGGTGCCCAACGCGAACGCGATCCACAGCGGGATCGCGGTCAGCGCGTCAGAGAAGTTGTGGATGGTGTCGGCCAACAACGCGACCGACCCGGAGATCACCACGATCACCAACTGCGCGATCGAGGTCGCACCCAGAGCAAGCAGGCTGATCTTTACCGCCCGGATCCCGGCCACGCTGGTCTCCAGAGCCCCGTCGATGCTATCGGAGGCGTCATGGCTGTGCGGGGCGAAGATCTGCTTGATTACCCCGAGCAGACCCTTCGGATGATCGTGACCGTGATCGTGCCCGGTCCCGTGACCGTGAGTGTGGTCTTGACCCAAGCCATGGTCGTGGCTGGTGGGGTCGGTGTCGTGGGTCATGCGCGGCGTCCTGTCGATCGGACCGGGGTCGAATCCGCGGTGAAGGTGGTGTCGGGGTTCAGGGTGGCCAGCGCGGCGGCGTCGCGATGATGCCCGGGCACGCCCGGGCCGGCGTGTTCGGCGTTGAACACTGCGTCGGTGACCAGTTGCCCGATGTGCTCGTTGTCCAGGCTGTAGAAGATCGTGGTGCCTTCGCGGCGGGTGCCGACCAGCCGCGCCATCCGCAGCTTCGCCAAATGCTGCGACACCGACGGGGTCGGTTTGCAGACATGGCTGGCCAAGTCGTTGACCGACATCTCGCCCCTCACCAACGCCCACAACACTTGAACCCGGGTGGCATCGGCCAGCATCCGGAACACCTCGACCACCAGATCCACCTGATCATCAGGCAGCCGACGCCCACACACTCCCATACCTGCATTCATACGCAAATACTAAATGTCGAATGTGGTCGGGGCAACGCGGGCATTCTCAGGGGGGCCATCTCACCGCGGAGGCGGCGACGCGGCAGACTGCCATCGAGATCGCCGACGCCACTTTCTGATCCCGCCAGGGCGCGTTGTGGGGCCAGGGCTCCACCGCGGTCGCGACGGATTCGACGCAGTTCGGGCACGTTCGATCAGAACATCTTCACCGATTGGCACTCCCGCTAGGGCGGCCGTGGCGTGCTCATCTATTGGGCAGTGGGGAAAGGGTCGGTGGGGATTGGTTTGTCGCTGAATGGTCGTGGGCTTGGCTTAGCCGGCGGGCACCTTGATGGTGAGGATTGCGCCGCCGCCCGGGTGGTTGGCGGCAGCAACGGTGGCGTGGTTTCGGTCGGCGAGGGTGGTGACGATGGCCAGGCCGAGGCCGCTGCCGTTGGTGGTGCGGGAGGTGTCGGCGCGGGTGAATCTGTCGAAGGCGTGGGGTAGGAAGTCCGGGTCGATACCGTCGCCGTGGTCGCGTACCTCGATGGTGACGGTTGCGGCGTCGCCGGGGTAGGCGCGGATGGTGATGGGTGGCCGGCCGTGTTCGGTGGCGTTGTCGAGCAGGTTGGTCATAATGCGATCGAGATCATCGGGATCGGTCCGTACCCGTAGTCCCTCATCAGGGCGGTCGAGGGTTACGTCGGCACCGGTGTCTGTGGCGCGGTACCGGGTTACGACGGTATCGAGTGCGGAAGCGAGTTCGACGGTCGGCCGGGGGGCGTCGGGACGGCGGGGCTGGTCGGTGGTGGCGGCGAGCATGGCGCGGGCGAGGCGGGAGAGTCGTTCAACGTCGTCTAGTGCGGAGCGCAGTGCGGCGGTCAGTTCTGTGTTGCTGCGTGGGCGTCGTAGGGCGAGTTCGAGTTCGGTGGTGAGCAGGCTCAGTGGGGTACGTAGCTCGTGGCCAGCGTCTGCGACGAATTGCCGTTCCCGGTCGAGTGCCTCGTGTAAACGGGCGAGGAGTTCGTTAAATGTTGTTGCTAGGCGGGATATTTCGTCGTCGGCAGGTGGTACGGGTAGGCGTGCTTGTGGGTTGGCGTTGCTGATACCGGCGGCGCGGGCGCGCATGTGTTCGACCGGACGCAGGGCGGCGGCTGCGAGCAGGTAGGCGCCGAGTGCGGCGGCGAGCAGCACGAGCGGGAACCCGACAGCGAGTTCACGGGTGAGGTCGCCAACCGCAGCGTCGCGGTCGGCCAGGGTCGCCGCGACGACGACGATGCGGCCGCCGGGAACGGCAGTGGCGGTGATGCGGACCGGGCCGAGCATGTTCCCAGCGGTGGCGTGGTCGACGATCAGTTGGCCGCGTCCCGCGGCGGCCAGTTCCGACGCTGACAGCATGGGTGTTCCGGCGAGTTCCGGCGTCGCGGCGAGGAGTTGGCCGGATTGGTCGAGGACTTGTTCGCCGGTGTCCTCAGTTGAGCCCGGCAGGATCGGGTCGACGGCGACCGCGGCGGGGCGCAGGTCGGCAAGTCGGTAGGTGAGTGACTCGGTGATCGCGGAATCCAGTGATGATCGGGTGTTTGCCACGGTGATCGCGGCGACGGCGGCCAGTGCCAGCGCCATCATCACGGTGAATGCGATGGTGAGCCGGATCCGGATCGGCCATCGCCGAATCATGGTGTGCTGCTTTCGTTCCTGTTGCCGTCGGCGCGTAGCCGGTACCCGGCGCCGCGCACGGTCTCGACCGATGTCAGGCCGAAGGGCCGGTCGATCTTGTCGCGTAGGGCGCGGATGTGGACGTCGACGACGTTGGACCGCGATTCGTAGGCGAAGTCCCAGCAGTGCTCCATCAGGACCTCCCGCGTGAGGACGGTTCCCGGTTGGTGGGCGAACATTTCCAGTAGCGCGTATTCCTTGCTGGTGAGCACGATTTCGGTGTCACCGCGCCAGCAGCGGTGCGCGGCAGTATCGATCCGCAGGTCTCCGACGGTCAGCACGGTCGGCCGCACCACCGGGCCCCGACGTATCAACGCCCGTATCCGCGCGAACAATTCGTCGAGGTGGAACGGTTTGGTCAGGTAGTCGTCGGCGCCGCCGTCCAGGCCGTGGATCCGGTCGGCGACGGCGCCCCGGGCGGTCAGCATCAGTACCGGCACCCATACCCCGTCGCGCCGCAGCCGGCCGCACACCTCGAATCCGGAGATGCCGGGCAACATTACGTCCAGCACGATCGCGTCATAGCTACGGCTGACGGCGGCGCCGAATCCGTCGAGGCCGTCGGCCGCGAGATCGACGGCGTAGCCTTCCTCGGTCAATCCGCGGCGCAGCAGTTGCGCCATCTTGGGTTCGTCTTCGATCACCAGCACGCGCACCGCGTCATCACCTGCTCCGTCTTCATCCGAGCTTCATGAAGGCTCGATACACCTGATCGAGTACACGGAGTATCACCCGCAACCATGGTGACTCCACGACGATAGGAAAGCCAATGCCTGGTTTTCACCAACCCCTGCGAGGTGCGACCGTGCTGGCAACCGCGCTGCTGGCGGTGGGGCTGGCGGGCTGTGGCAGCAGCGAAACCAGCCATACCGGTACCCACGGCGGCGGCACCCACCGGCCGGTGACCACCAGTGACGCGGATTGGAAATCGGTCACGGATGCATTGGGTGGCACCGGCAAATTTGGCGACAGCAACACTGTTTACCGGATTCCGTTGGTACGCAGCGACTTGCAGGTGGTCACCGTGGGTGTGCCGATCAAGCCTGGTCTGTCCCTCGGTGGATACGCGGCGTTCGCGAAATATTACGACGCCACGATGGTGATGGGTGATCTGGTGGTCACCGAGGCCGAGCTGCCGAAGGTCACCGACGCGCTGCAATCGCACGGCATCGAACAGACCGCGCTGCACAAGCACCTGCTCGATCAGTCCCCGCAGGTGTGGTGGACCCACATTCACGCCATGGGCGACCCCGCGAAACTCGCGGCCGGGGTCAAGGCAGCCCTGGACGCGACCGCCATCGCGCCCGCTGCGGCCCCGCCCGCACAGCAGCCGCCGGTCGACCTGAATACCGCAGGCATCGATGCGGCGTTGGGCCGCAAGGGAAATCCCGACGGTGGGCTGTACAAGTTCAACCTGGCCCGCCAAGACACCATCGTCGATGACGGGCACCTAGTGCCACCCACGTTCGGCGTCACCACGACCGTGAACTTCCAGCCGCTCGGTGAGGGCAAGGCCGCGATAAACGGTGACATCGTGATGACCGGACCCGAGGTCCAGAAAGTGATCCAGGCCCTGCGGGCCGGCAACATCTCCCTGGTCACGGTGCACAACCGCTCATTGACCGACGAACCGCGCCTGTTCTACCTGCATTACTGGGCCGTCGATGACGCCGTCACGCTGGCCAAGGCGATGCGGGCCGCGCTCGATGCGACGAATCTGCAACCGGCGAAATGACCCGTGTCGGGGTGCGGGGGAACACCTGCCACGCGCGGTCAGGGGTAGGGAAATGACTCTCAATGATTAAGTCAAGCCGCTGCGGTCGGCTTCTCGGGGGTGAACTCGCGGTCATCGCGGAGCAGGGCCCAAAGCACGTCGATCAGTCGGCGGGCGAGGGCTAGGAGGGCCTGGGTGTGGATGAGTCTTTCCGCGCGTTTGCGATCGTAAAAGCGGCGCGAGGGTCCGTCGGCGCGAAGGCTGGACAGCGCGGCCAGGTAGAACACTCGTCGC
>DATFYT010000157.1:0-2096 GCA_035314925.1 Mycobacterium sp.
CGCTCTGCATCGTCACCGGCGGTCACTTCGGCCACACCTCCGGATCAGGTTGAAAACGCACCGTCAATTCGCTGCCGCGAAGATGCGCGTCCATTACCGTGCATCGCCGCAGGACGGACGCCAATCGGACTCTGCGCCGCATGCCTCCGGCACCGACGATCAGGTCGTCGCCGACCCTGCCCAGGCTGAGCGCCCCGGAATCGATCTGCGGCAACTCTAGCCGCAATCGGTACACCGAGCGCAGTCCGGATCCGGATTCAAGATCGACGATGGGACGCAACGGGCCGGGCGGCGCCGACCCGTCGCGGCGGCGTGCGCTGTCCAAGAGTTCGGCCAGTGCCTTGGCGCCGATTGGCTCGCCGGCCAGATGCGGGGTGAGGACCAGCGCCACGTCGCCGATCGCGGCATCGAGTTCGTCCAGCACGGTTCGCTGTTCGCTGATCCGCTCCGAGTACCAGTCGAAGGCCGGATGCGCCGGCAGGTTGCGGTATTCGTACGAATCGTCCTGCATCAGAATCTGGTTGACGATTAACTCCTCGACGCGCACGCCCATCAGCGCCAGCGAGCCCAGCGTCCGGACCGCCTCGGCCGCCACTACGCGCTCCGCGGTGAGCACCAGGTGCGCGCCGACGCGCGTGCCATCGGTGAGCAGCGCGCTGAGTTTGTCGACGCTGGCGCTGATGCGTTCCAGCAGTTCCACCACCGCGGTGGACCGCACGTCGTCGGCGCCGGTGGAAAGCCGGCGATGGCGTGGCCACGCGCGCTCGACGTACAGCGCGAAGGTCGCCGGCAAGGTCAGCATCCGCAGTGCATCGGCGGTCGATGCGCAGTCGACCACGATGTGGTCCCACTCGCCGCACTTTGCCAGCTCGCCGACCTCGTGCAGGCCGAGCACTTCCTGAACCCCCGGGAATGCCGAAAGTTCTTCGGGCGCAATGTCGCCCAGCTCCGATTCGGGGAAGCGGCGACCGAGCGTGTCGACCACCGCGCGCCAGCGCGCTTCCAGCAGCGCCAGAGTGTCCACCGCCAACGCGTCGAGCGAACCGCCGCCGGCGTCAGTCGAACCCGTTTCAAGATCGGCCATGACCCGTACGGCATCGCGTTGACCGGTTGGCGAGACCGCAACACCGAGCACATCGCCCAGCGAGTGCGCTTGGTCGGTGGACACCAGGAGCACCCGCTGACCGGCGCGCGCTTCATGCACGGCCGTCGCGGCCGCCAACGTGGACTTGCCTACCCCACCCTTGCCGACGAAAAGACTGATCCGGGCCGGGCCGGGCGCTGCGGACTCACTCAGCCTCGACTCGTTTCTTCAGATCCTTCAACGCGGTGTCGGTCAACCTGCGCTCGGCTTTCCGTTTGAGCAGGCCAATCATCGGAATCGCCAGGTCGACTGTGAGTTCGTAGGTCACGTCAGTGCCAGATCCCTTGGGCGCCAACCGGTATACGCCATCGAGAGCCTTGAGCAGCGAACTGGAGACCAGCGACCAGCTCACCGACTTACGGTCCTTCGGCCACTTGTAGGACAGCACCAGGGTGTCTTTGAGGACGCTGGTGTCCAGCACCAACCGCGCCACCTTCGGGTTGCCGGCGGAGTCGGCTTCCAGCACCTCGGCCTCGGTATATTCCGACACCCAATCGGGATACGAACCGATGTCAGCGATCACGTCCATGACCGTGCTGGGCTTCGCATCGATGTAGATCGTCTGGGCCGTCTTCTCCGCCACCTGGTCGCTTCCTTCTCCGCGCTGCGCGGGCTGGGCTCCCCTGCCCGCCGCTATACCTGCGTCATCTGGGCCCCAACCTCGGCCCACGGCAGAAACGGTACTCCCCGGCGAACCTCAGCCCTGGTCAAGCATGGGAGAAACTCCGACCGGACGGGAGCGTTCCAGCGTCATCTTCACTTCGAAGGCCATTTTCTTGCCCGCGACCCGACGCCGATGCGTCATTTTCGAGAGATTGAGCTTGGCCAGTTTCGAGGGCGCCACCCCGGACGGCTCCGCGTGCAGAAAGTAATGCAGCAGCACGCCGTCCAGCATCGGTTCCAGCCAGATCTCCATCGTGCCGGTCAGCGGCCCCGTCGCTGCCCACCGAAC
>DATFYT010000158.1:0-8633 GCA_035314925.1 Mycobacterium sp.
GGGTGCCAGCCGATATTCAACACTGACCACCAATGCATCAACTCTTGCGGCCATAGCGCGAACCACACGGTCCTCCAACACCGCAGATCCCGCCACGTAACCCCCGCCGTGGATCCACAGCACCACAGGCGGCATCTTCCCCAGGCCAGGTGGCCGGCGAATTCGCACGCTGGCCGTCGAGGACACCGCGACCACCTCGCAATCACGGCACGCCAGCACTCGCCGTGCCAACGCCGTTCCTGTTCGCATGACTCCGAGATGACGTGCGAACAGCCCCTTCCTATGGGGCAAAAACCGGGCGACGGTGCGCAGCGATGGATCGATCGCAGCTAGACCCGTGGGGTCCTCAGTTATCGAAACTCCTTGGTTGACGTCACAGAATGCAGTCCTGTCGACGACATCTGATCGTCCATCACCGTGGCATCTAGACCGAAACTCAATCCACCGTGATCCCACACCAGGGCGGACCTATGTCGCCACACACCCACACGACGCCCGTCGAGCAGCACCGATGAATACGGAATCCCACGATCAATCGGCGGCATTGACTCGCCCCTTCTTGCACACACCCAGAGGCTCCCCGCGACCGAGGGTTTGACGAGCTCTGAAGCTAACACCGATGGCATGTTGAACCTGTCGCGTGAACCAAATATCTGTTCTATCTTAGGGTACTCCCGAACCTGCTTGGACTGCATCGACTGCATCGAGGAGAGCCATGCCCAGAGCGAGCGGCTTCAACGCGAATCCGGTCGCTGGTGCGACTAAACCGCGAGTTTGTCTTTGCAGCTGTCGCATCGCGACGTAGCGAAGAACGCCTCCGTGGGTCGTCCTCAAAGCCGATAACAAACAACTACGTCAACCGCGACAGTTGCAGCTGCTCCGCGACGCAGACCGTCAGTTACGGCGCGCCGAGGCTTCAAGTCTGCAGGACTAGTCCAACACTGGTAGGAAAGCTACGCAAAGGATGCTTTCGAGGCAGGTGATCATTTGGGTTCCTCTGGTGTCCATCGCCGCACCGAGTTGGTTTGCGTCTGGTTCTTGCCGGCGGAAAAAGGCTGAGCTCGAGCTGGCCGCGCAAAAGCTTGGAATGAATGTGGGTGCTTTGGTCTGGTCCGTTCTTCATGCGACACACGCCATCTACATCGACGCTGACGTCCAGTAACCCAGTTTTAGACTTCGAGGCCGTAGCCCTGACTCCTGCCTCTGCTGCGGTGTCGTTGTGCGGCTTGCTGGCTGGTTTCGGCGAATCGCTGGTAGGCGGCTTCGCGGGCGTTTTCTCGGGTGATGTGTCGCTGCCAGGCATCTGAGCGAGTAGCGCGGCGCGAGTCGTGATCGTCGAGTAGTGCGGCGACGGCGGCGGGCAGCAGTGCGCGGTCGGCGCGGGCAGCTTCGGCGATCATGGTGCGCGGCCGGTCGTCGTTGGCGGTGGCGATGGTGTGCAGCGCGGCGGCGGCTTGGTGTTTGGTGCCGCGCCGCATCTGCGGCGAAGTCTGTTCGGCGTCAGCTTCATTGAGTACCGCGGGGTAGATGCCGAGATGGTTTTCATCGCGGGCGCGGGTCATGCCGACGTAGGCCATCGAGCGAGAAGCACGGTCCGACAGCAGAGTCCAGCAGACCCCGCGGGTGCGGTCGTTGCCGACGGTCATGCCCTGGGCGGCGTGCACGGTGGTGGCGTAGCCCAGGGTGATGTGCTCGCGGCGGTAGTCGCCCTCGAAGATGACCCGTGCGCTGTCGGTGAGCCGTTCTGCGGCGATCTGGCCGGCGTCGGCGTCAACCCAGGCCACCCGCCAACGGTTGCCGTTGCGGACCTGATCAATGCGGTCACCGCGTTTGTGATCAGGTCCGGGCGCGACGGTGATCGCGGCGTCGTTGTGGCGGCTGAGGATGATGTCACCGGCCGCGATCTTGTGATCGCGCGCTGCGGTGACGGTGGGTGTATTGGCGTCGCCGCGGTAGTGGTGGTGCAGTTTGTCGTTGATGGCGTCGGTGATTTCCCAGCGATCGCAGATGATCGCTGCGTCTTTGCCTTCGCTGCGGGCGCTGATGTAGCCGGTGGTGGCGTCGGCGGCCATCGCGACCGCATCCCCGGTGTGCAGGCGGTCGTGGTTGCGATACCAGCCGATCGCTGTGCGCAGCCGGTTGCCGCGGCCGCTACGCAACGCCAGGGAGGCGTGGCGTTCTTCGATGTCACGCATCCGCCACACTTCAGAGAGGCGCTGGGTCCAGGGCAATTCGTCGCAGAGCTGCTCGAACATTCCGCCACGCGCGCGGACCGGCGCCAGCTGGTGGGCGTCACCGACCAGCACCAGTTTGGCCCGCGCCTTGGTACTGACCTCGAGGAGCGTTGTGAGGTCTTGGGTGCCCACCATGGATGCCTCGTCGGCCACGATGAGAGTCCGCCGGTCGATGTGCAGCGCGTTCTCGTCAATGAGTTTGAGCGCTTTCGCGACAGTCTCGCCGCGATCGCCGGCCTCGTCGCGCATCGCCTCATCGACCGCCCGGCCGGAGGGTGCGATCACCAGAACGTGTTTGTTGGAGCGGTGCGCGGCGGCGCGCAGCGCTTTCAGTGAGCGCGTCTTGCCCGCGCCAGCAGGCGCTTGCAGCGGCTGCACCAACTGCGGCGACTGCGCGATACCGGCGATGGCGCGCGCCTGATCCGCGGACAGGCCGTCCAAATCCTCAGTGCACACCCAAAGGCGCGCGCGGGCGTCGGTCTCATCGACCATCGCGAAGATGCGTTTCTCTTCAGCGATCACCGCCGCCACCGTGTACCGCGCATGCCCTTCGCGGTGATGCGCGGCGCGCGGCGCGCTCACGGGCACAGCAACCGCGTCGACGACCTGCTCAATCAGGGCACGCGGGTCGGCCGCGTCGACCGGGACCTGCGCGCCGATCAACTCCACGAGGTCCGCGCGGGTGCAGGCGCTCTTGCCGATCCGCGCCGCAGCCCGCGCCAGCCGCCGCGGCCGCCTATCGCGCTGCTCGTCTTTCCGCGCCGCGCGCGCCGCGGTGTGCGCGGCGCGATCGATCTCCAACCCGCGCGCATCAGCGCGCCACTGCGCGGTGAGCTCGCCCCAGGAAGTGGATTCCGCCTTTTTCGGCCGCGTCGCTTTCTGCGCGGTCGCGAGCTGCTGCGCGCTCGCCTCCCCGTGCACGCCAAGGTGCTCGCGCGCCCAGTCCCGGAGCTGACTGGAGCGCTGCGACCAGGCCCGGATACAGCGCTGGGTGATCCCGGCGATCTCACCCATCCCAGAGCGCTCATCGACAACCCACTCCGCCCCAACCTCGGCGTGCAACTCATGGCGCATAACAGCCTGGTAGACGATGCCGGCCGCGCGGGCCTCGTGATACAGCGATGTGGAGTCGATCGACACCAACCTGCCGTCCGCGCGGGCCTGCCGATTGGGCACCAGGACGTGGGTGTGCAGGTGCGGATCCCCGCACCGCGACGTCTCATGCTGATAGGCGATCCCCACCAGGCCGGGCAGGCGGTGCAGGTCCTTGCACCCGGTCACCGGGTTGTGCACTCGGGTGTAGCCGGCATGGTCATGCAGGTAGGTCATCGCGGCCTCAATGCCCCGCTGATGCGCGGCCAGCACCGCCTTCTCACTCACATCGCCGCTAAGTGCCCGCAGCAGCGACACACTCTTGGGCGAAGCGAACGTCAGGTCGAAACCGTGCACTGACTCCTTGACGAACGCCCGCCCCGCGGCCCCGTTCGGGGCGATCCCGTCATCGAGCCACCGGCCGGCGACCTCGGTGTCAGCAAACCCGCCATCGAGCGCCGCACCATTCAATCCCACCAACGCACCGACCGCGGCCTTGTCCCCGGCCACCATCCAGGTCGGCACCCGCGTATCACGCTCGGAGTAATACTCCCCCAGCCCGCCACCAGCAGCCTGGCGGTCCATCGCCGCCGCCTGAGCACGATGTGCGGTGTCGTTGTAGTAGTTCACACTCCACCGCGACAGCCGCGAGATCGTCAACACGTGCGACCACCTCACGATCCGGAACAACGACACCGCCTGCAGCGGAGTAGGTTTCGGGCGCGATCAGCGCGCCCGAAACCAGTATTGCACCGTTGTGCCAATGTGCCATGCGAATTTTGGAAGAGAATGCTATGAAAGTGACTGGGGGGCAGGGGTTTTAGGATGTATTGAGAATACAAGATGGGAGGTGAGGCTGCAGTGAGAAGGAGTGGGGATGGACGGGAATGCTTGTAATGGCGGAGGAGAAGGGATTTGGAGTGGCACGGCCGGCGACGCCGCGGCCGGCGAAAATAGCGGCGATGGGTGTCTGTAGCGGACTTACAGTGGTGTTATCCGAATTGGGGCGGGATCGAAAAGGAAGTGACCGCCATGCATGAGAACACCGACGACAAATGGCTGACCCGCCAGGAGCTCGCTGACCGATATGGGCTGCCTGTTAAGACGCCCGCAGAGTGGGCCTCGAAGGGAACGGGCCCGCGGTACGCGAAGTTCGGCCGACACGTGCGTTACCTGTTGAGTGACGTATTGGACTGGGAACGCAAGCAATTCACCGAGGACAAGCGTCACCCTGCCTGATTACCATGGCTTGATGATCGTTCGATCAGACGGAGTGGACGTCGAGATTGTCGGCACCTGGCAGGGAAAGCTATAGCCCGTGGCAGGCAGGCCATCGCTGCGCATCGGCACCCACGGCAAGATCCGGCGGGAGTACCTCGGCGGTGGAGTTTGGCTGGCCTTCTGCCGCTTCCGTGATGCCGACGGGGTGACGCGTCGGGTGCAGCGCGTTGGTCCGGCCGACGAACACGATAAGCGGGGCAAGCTAGCCGAGGACGCGTTGATCGAAGCGCTGGCAGAACGTCGTCCGCCATCGGGCGCCGGACCAGATGCGATCAGCTTGGACGCCTTGGTGATGGCCCTGGTAGATCAGCACCTTGCTCGCCTGGCCGAGGATGGCCGGTCCCCCGCAACGCTGGCCACCTATAAGTTTGCAGCCGATAAGTTGAGGAAGTTTCTCGGCGGCGTGCGCGTGCGCGAAGCCTCCACGTCCAGGCTTGACGCGGCCCTGCGCTCGATGAGGACGGCTCATGGAGCGACGATGGCCAAGCAAGCCAAGACGATTCTGCGGGGCGGCTTCCAGCTAGCGGTGATGGCTAACGTGCTGTCGGCGAACCCCGTGCGCGACGTTGAGCCACTGCGGGGCAAGCGTCAGCCGAAGGGAGCCACAGCGCTGACAGCCGAACAGCTGCGCCGCGTGTTGGCTGACGTGTCGGCCTCCGAACGTTGCCGGGAAAACGATCTGGTCGACCCGATCATCGCGCTGGCCGCCACCGGGCTGCGGGAATCCGAGCTGCTTGGACTGCGATGGACCGACTTCGACACCGACGCCGGCACTGTGACCGTAACCGGGAAGCTGGTTCGGGCAACCGGCCACGGGCTGATGCGTATCGACGACACGAAGAGCGCGGCCGGAAAGAGGACCTTGCCACTGCCTCGGTTTGCGGTCGACGCACTCGCGGAGCGTCGCAGGCTCCCGTTTTTCGGTGAACAAGAGATGATCTTTCCGTCGTCTGCGGGCACCTGGCGGGACCCGAACAACTTCAACAAGCAGTGGCGGCAGGTGCGGGATCAGGTCGGCGCCGATGGGGTCACGACCCACAGTTTCCGCAAGACGGTCGCCACTCTCATTGACGGAGGCGGGCTGTCGGCGCGAATCGGCGCCGACCACCTGGGGCACACGAACGTGTCCATGACACAGGACAAGTACATGGCCCGAGGTCGAAGCCATATCGAGGTCGCCGAGCTCCTGGACCGCGCCATAAACGACGAATAAACGTCGACTTGGCGTCACTGATCTTGAGAAAGAGCCTCTGAAGTGGGGCGGGCGGGGCTCGAACCCGCGACCAACGGATTATGAGTCCGCGGCTCTAACCAACTGAGCTACCGCCCCTTACGTAATTCGACCTACACGGTAGCGCCCATTGGTGCCGCCCCTAACGCGGTAGTGCGACGCTCGCCTAGCTGCGCGACAGACTCAGGTAACGCTGTGAGCACCCAGCCTCGACGACGTGCCTTTCCTCTAACATCTGCACACACCGAAACGCCAAGTCGATCGATCGGTAGCAGTGATGCGCGATCAATCCCAGATGCTTCAACTGCTCATCCGTCATGGTGTCCGGGTCGGTGAAATCCCGCACATACACGACATCGGCCTCCGTGAGTTGATTCACCCATGGGAGAACATCGTCGCCGACTTCAAAGTCACCGATCGGTCGCCGATTCACGCCGGCGAAGCAGTGCGGAATGAACCCCTGGCCACGTAGCTCTAAATCAACCTCCCCGAATGACGGTTGGTCCAGATACCACGTAATGAACGACACCTCGGTCTGAATCGCCACCGCCTCGGCGAGCTTTTCCTGCCCGTTTTGGAACACAGACAGTTCGCTTCCCTGGATGTCGATCTTGAGCAAGTCGAGGTGCTCAATCTCGGATATATCGTCGAGCCGGCGGGTTTCAAGTGGAACGCGCTCAACCACCTCACCACACAGTTGGAGAGAAGGGAACAACCCCAACGTCGTCGGGTCCGGCTCGAGCAGACTCGTCATCCCCGTCGCGCGACAGACCTTCAACGTGCGCGAGCTACCGTCGCCCACTGCGTATGGCAGATACAGCTCGTTGGGGCCACGTCTTAATTGGAGCGCCAACAATGCCTGGTGCTGGGGCTCGAATCCGGTCACCTGGCAGAGCCCAGCGTTGAGCATCGGTAGGTACAGGGGTTTGCCGCCGTCGAAGGGGTTGGCCCCTACATCTACTACGTGTGTGAGGCGCGACGGTGAGAGCAGGTCCCGAAGGGCGCTCAAATCAATTGCTTTTCATTGTTGGTCAACGATGAACATGCGCGCGCCCCAACCCGTATTTGGGTCGGCGCTACGCCCCTAGCCGCGGATGGTCCGGAACGCCGGGGGCAGCCACCGCCGCATACGCCCGGGCCAACTCCTCCAGAATCTCCGGTGTCAAAGTGTGCTCGGCCTCGTGCTTGTCGAGCACCGCGATAATGGCCCCAAATAGAGACTCGGCAGCGTCGTGCCACGCTTCCTTTGCTGTCGCCATGGCTTTCTCTTTTACCAACTTTCGGTCGTTGCGACTGGTTATGGGATTGCAACACGGCGGCTCCCATCGTCGCACGCTCTGAGGAATGGCGCAGATTACGGTTAGCTGAACACTGTCTGACCGTCGACGTCGAGCAGGTACTGCTCGGTGCCGCTGTCGACCCGCGGGGCATCGCCGGCCAACGCCACCGCGATTTTATTGCTGGCATTGCGCATCACATCGAACGTCAGCTCGACGGCCTCGTCGTCGGAGAAGTGCGCGCGCATCCCGGCGACAACCCCGCGCCCGATACGGCTCGGCGACCAGATCAGCGCGTCGGCGTATCGCAGCGCCGCCTTCTGGCGATCGGTCAGCGCCTCCGAGGCTTCGAAGTGCTCGATGTCGCCGTACAGCGTCTCCGACCCGCCGGCATCCAGAGCTGTCGTCTCGCGCAGCGACTTGCACAACCGGCAGTCGTGCTGCGTCGCGCCGCGCAGCCGGACCAGCTCGGACGTCAGCGCATCGAGCTCGCGCAGCCGCGCCACGGTCGGCAGAAAGCCGTTGAATACCGCGTCGGACGGGTCGGTGGCGTGATCCCACGCGACGCGACCGTCCGCCCAGCCCAGGTACCGCTGGCCGACCCCGAGGGCTTCCAGCCCGGCCCGCACCCGCGGGACGAAGTCGGCGACGTACATCTGCACGACGACGCCAAACGTGTTGTCCCCCAATGCGGACCACAATCTTTTGCGCTGCTCGTCACCGATCATCGACACGTCGATGCTGAACTGTTCGGCGAAGTCGGCGACGGCGGCTTCGGCATCCGATCCGGGACCGCTCACCGCAACCTCGGCCGGAAGCGAAGGTACCGACAGCGTCTGCGCGCAGACGCGCCGGATCAGGCCGGTAGCCCGGCCGTCGCCGGGCGACAACGCGACCAGCCGGGTCAGCTCGTCGTCACGCACCCAAGCATTATGTCGCCTGGCTCACCGACGACATGTGAAAGTCGGGAATCCGCAACGACGGCATCGCCGTGCGGGTGACCCAATCGCCCCACTCCCGCGGCAGCGTGCGCTCGCTGACGCCGGCCTGGGTGGCCCGTCGCAGCAGGTCCAGCGGGCTTTCGTTGAACCGGAAGTTGTTGACCGCCGCCGTCACCTCGCCGTCTTCGACCAGGTAGACGCCGTCGCGGGTGAGCCCGGTCAGCAGCAGCGTGGTCGGGTCGACCTCGCGGATGTACCACAACGTGGTCAGCAACAGCCCACGCTCGGTCGCCGCGACCATGTCCGCCAAGTTGTCGCTGCCGCCGGTCATCAAAACGTTGTCGGCGGCCACCGCGACGGGGGCGTGAAACTCGGCGGCCGCGGCCCGTGGGTAGGCCAGCGCATTGATCACCCCGTCGCGGATCCAGTCCACCCGCTCGATGTCCATGCCGTTGTCGAAAACCGAAACGGTCTCCGACGAGCTGGCGGTCGCCACGAACGGCGTGCAGCCCAAACTGGGCACGGTCGGATCGGAATACAGCGTCAGCGGCATGTCGGTCAGCCGCTCCCCCACCCG
>DATFYT010000159.1:0-13258 GCA_035314925.1 Mycobacterium sp.
CGACGGACCGTTCACCCGTCCCATCGCTCACCGCGCCATGGAGTTGGTGGCAGCGATCTGCACCTTCGCGCTGGGCCGCCCGGTCAACCTGCCGCCCACCGTTTGGCCCGCTCAAGCCGAGATCCTCGCAGAACTGGAAACCCGTCGAACGGTTGGACGCCTAAGCCGCCCGGTGGGGCGCCCGGCTCGCGTGCACGTGGGCCGGGTTGAACATAATGAGTCCAATCGCACCCGCAAAGGAGCTCCCGATGAGCGCAGACCGTCCGTTTCGCGTGATCCAGTGGACGACCGGGAACATCGGACGACGATCGCTGCACGCCATCATCGGCAGGTCGGACATGGAGCTTGTCGGCGTCTATGCCCACGGCCAGGACAAGGTCGGGGTGGACGCCGCCGAGCTGTCCGGCTGGCCCGAGCCGACAGGGGTAAGGGCCACCAACGACATCGACGCGCTGTTGGCTCTGCGGCCGGACGCGTGTTGCTATAACCCGCTATGGCCCAGCGTCGACGAGTTGGTGCGGCTGCTCGAATCCGGCGTCAACGTCTGCACGAGCGCGGCCTGGATCACCGGCGACAAACAGACCCCGCAGGACCGGCAACGGATTCTCGACGCCTGCGAGCGGGGCGGATCGACGATCTTCGGCAGCGGCGCGCACCCGGGAATGACGAACCTGGTCGGCATGGCGCTCAGCGGGTCCTGCGAACGCGTCGACGAGATCCGCATCACCGAATCGGTGGACTGCTCCACCTACGAATCGGCGGAAACTCAGACCGCGATGGGTTTCTCGCAGGACCCCGACACCCCGGGGCTGGCCGAGAATGTGCGACGCGAAAGCGAGGTCTTCGCCGAATCGGCCGCGATGATGGCCGATGCGATCGGGGCGAAGCTGGACAAATTGACCTTCGACGTCACCTTCACCGCCGCCACCGGCGACTCCGATCTGGGCTTCATGAAGATTCCGGCCGGAACGGTGGGCAGCGTGTACGGCTACCACCGCGGCTGGGTCGGCGACCGCAATGTCGTCAGCGTCGGGTTCAACTGGACCATGGGCAGTCACGTCGTGCCGCCGAAGCCACTCGAGCACGGCCACGTCATTCAAGTCTTCGGGCTGCCCAATATGCGCACGGTCGTCCATTGCCTGCCGCCGAAGGACTGGACCGAGCCGGGATTCATGGGTCTGGGGATGATTTACACCGCGATGCCGGTCACCAACGCGGTGCCGGCGGTCGTCGCGGCCAGACCCGGGATCGTTACGCTGGCCGACGTGCCGCCGATCACCGGGCGTTCAGTCCCGCAGCAGTAAGCCCGCTCCCACGGAGGGGACCTAAGCGGAACGCTGTCGTGCCCTACCGTCTAGCATAGTTAGCCGAGCGAAGGTTCTATGGGCATAGGCGATGATGGTTGACGAACCGTCGTTCCGACGGCGGCGGACGGAACGGATCTGCGGCTTGATCTGTCCGCGGAGAAGACTGCGGGAGGAGACCGAGTGAGGGCGATTTCAATTGGCGGTTTGCTCAGACGCCTGTGGATACCGTTGCTTCTGGTGGTCGTCCTGTCGGTTTCCGGACTGGTCGTGACGCGGCTGCACAAAGTGTTCGGCTCGCAGGACCTCAACGCCAACGCGGGGGCCGGGATCAAGATTGTCCAGTTCAACCCCAAAGTCGTGAAGTACGAGGTCGACGGCCCGCCCGGCAGCACCGCAAACATCAACTACTGGGACGCCGACGCCAACACGCACCAGGTCAACAGCACACCGCTGCCGTGGTCGTACACCATTTCGACCACACTGCCCGCGGTCAGCGCCAACATCATGGCCCAAACCGACGGCAACCACATCGCCTGCCGCATCACCGTCGACGGCGTCCTTCGCGAGCATCAGAGCATGAGCGGCCACAACGCGCAGACCTACTGCCTGGTGAAGTCCGCATGAGCCCCGCCAGCGACGATGCATCGCGAAGCAATGGTGAGGAGCCCGACACCACGACAACCGAGCCGAAGCAACACCGACCGTTCATCCCGCACGTCATCCGCATCCTCGCGATTCCGATCATTTTGGGCTGGGTCGTCCTGACCGTCGTGGTCAACGTCGCCGTCCCGAGCCTGGAGATCGTCGGCGAAAACCATTCAGCGCCGATGGCGCCCCTGGACGCACCGTCGATGAAGGCGATGATGCGGATGGGGCACAACTTCAAGGAATTCAATTCCAACAGCACCGTGATGGTGGTGGTGGAAGGCCAGCAGCCGCTGGGCGAGGCCGCGCACCGCTACTACGACGACATCGTCCGTAAGCTGCGGCACGACTCTGAGCACGTCCAGCACATCCAGGACTTCTGGGGCGACAGGTTCACCGCGGCGGGTGCGCAGAGCGCCGACGCCAAGGGCGCCTATGTCCAGGCCAACATCGCCGGTAACCAGGGCACCACGCGGGCAAACGAATCCGTCGAAGCCGTTCGCAAGGTTGTCGACAACGAACCCGCGCCGCCCGGGGTCAAGGCCTATGTCACCGGTCCGGCCGCACTGTCCGACGACATGCACGTCATCGGCAACGACAGCCTGGCCAAAATCACGTTGTTCACCCTGGCCGCGATCGCGATCATGCTGCTGCTGGTCTACCGCTCGATCGTCACCACCTTGATTCAGCTGTTCATGACGTTTGTCGCGCTCGCCTGTGCACGCGGAATCGTTGCGGTGCTGGGCTATAACAACGCGTTCGGGCTCACCACGTTCGCCGCGAACATCCTGACGATGCTGGCGATCGCCGCCGGGACGGACTACGGGATCTTCCTCATCGGCCGGTATCAAGAAGCGCGTGCGGCCGGCGAAGACCGGGAGACGGCCTACTACACGACATTCAAAGGCGTCGCCCCCGTCGTGCTGGGGTCGGGCCTGACGATCGCCGGCGCGACGTACTGCCTGAGCTTCGCGCGGCTGCCTTGGTTCAACACCATGGGCGCACCGGTGGCCATCGGCATGATCGTCGTGGTGGCCGCCGGTCTGACGCTGGGCCCGGCGGTGGTGTTCATCGGCAGCCGCTTCGGGCTATTCGAGAAGAAGGGCCAGTCCCGCGGACGGCTGTGGCGACGGGTCGGCACCGCGGTCGTGCGTTGGCCCGCACCGATTTTCGCGGTGAGCGCGGCGGTTGTGCTGGTCGGCATGGTTGCGTTGCCCGGGTTCAAGACGAGTTACAACGACCGTCACTACCTACCCGAGTCAGCGCCATCCAACATCGGGTATGCCGCGGCCGACCGGCACTTCTCCGAAGCCCGGATGAATCCGGACCTGCTGATGATCGAGGCCGACCACGACATGCGCAATCCGGCCGACATGCTGGTGTTGGACAAGGTCGCTAAAAACGAGATCCGCACCGTCGGGATCGCGATGATCCAGGACATCACCCGACCCCTGGGGATTCCGATTCAGCACAGCTCGATTCCCTTCCAGAACAGCATTCAGGCCCAGACGACCATGCAGAACATGGACTTTCTGAAAGACAGAATGAAAGACATTCTGAAGATGGCCGACGAGATGCAGATCATGATCAACGTGACGGAACGCCAGGCGAAGGTCACCCATGATCTGGCGAGCGCCGCGCTCGACAGCGCGAAAACCACGCAGGAAACGTCGGAGATCACCGACACGCTGCGTGACCACATCGCGGACTTCGAGGACTTCTACCGACCGATTCGCAGCTACTTCTATTGGGAGAAGCACTGCTACGACATTCCCGTCTGCATCTCATTCAGGTCGTTGTTCGACTCAGTCGACGGTTTCGACCAACTCGCGGAGAAGTTCCACGATCTCTCCGGCGACATCGCCCGAACCGCGCAGGCCTCCCACGAGTTGGAGCAGCTCATCCCAATCATGCTCGAAACGTTGAAAACAACACATGGTCTGACGCTGACGTTGTACGCCACGTTCAAAGCGATGATCGACCAGATGGAGGCGATGAGCAACACCTCCATCGTGATGGGACAAAGCTTCGATAAGTCGCAGAACGACGACTTCTTCTATCTGCCGCCCGAGGCATTCGGTAACCCAGAATTCATTCGCGGCGTGAAGATGTTCTTCTCTCCCGACGGAAAGTCGGTGCGCTTCTTCATCACTCACCAGGGTGACCCGATGACGCCCGAGGGAATTTCCCGAGTGTCCGCGGAGCGAACCGCCGCTCAGGAGGGACTCAAGCAGTCCTCGCTGTCCGACGCCAGGGTGTATCTCGGCGGGACGGCCGCGACCTTCCGCGATATGGCCGACGGTGAGAAGTACGACTTGATGATCGCGGTGGTTTCGGCGTTGACGCTGATCTTCATGATCATGCTGCTGCTGACCCGCAGTGTGGTGGCCGCACTGGTCATCGTCAGTACCGCGAGCAGCTCGATCGCCGCATCCGTCGGACTGTCGGTGCTGATCTGGCAGGACCTGTTCGGCATACACATCCACTGGATCGTCGCGGCGCTTTCGGTGATCATCCTGTTGGCCGTCGGCTCCGACTACAACCTGCTGTTGGTCTCAAGGTTCAAACAAGAAATTCACGCCGGACTCAAGACCGGATACATCCGATCGATGGCCGGCACCGGCGCCGTGGTGACGTCGGCGGGCCTGGTGTTCGCCTTCACCATGGCAGCGATGCTGGGCAGCGACCTGACTGTGCTTGGTCAGTTCGGCTCGACGGTCTGCATCGGCCTGCTGCTCGATACCCTGGTGGTGCGAACGCTTTTCATGCCGTCGCTGGCCACCATGCTGGGTCGCTGGTTCTGGTGGCCCCTGGTTGTCCATCCCCGCGGTGACTACGGCAAACCGAAGCCACCGCCGGCAACTGTTGAGGAAGAGGACAACACCGCCCCGCTGGCGGTGCGGGCGCAGCGCTAAGCCGGCTACTCGGCTACCTCGACGCACACCGCGAGTGCGCCCGCGCCGACGTGCAAAGCAAGGACCGGGCCCAGGTCGGTGACGACCGCGGGCCGACCCGTCGGCAACCGCTCCGCCAACGCGTCGACCAGGTCGGCCGCTCCGTCGGGGTTGGCGACATGATGCACCGCGATCTCGGCTGAACGCTCCCCGACAACTTCGCACACCCGGTCGATCATGGCCGCGACCGCCTTGCTGGCGGTCCGAACCCGTTGCGCCAGAACAAGTTTGCCCTCATCAATGCGCAACAGCGGCTTGAGCGACAGCTTGGTGCCCAGCCAAGCGCCGGCACCACCGATGCGCCCGCTTCGTCGCAGGTTCTCCAGCTGATGTACGACGATGAACCCGTGATTGCGGCTCACGGCACCAGCCGCGGATTTCGCAACCGTGTCCAGGTCGGCCCCGCCGGCTGCTGCCCGGGCCGCGGCCAGCGCGACGAAACCGGTATTCATCGCCGCCGATTTCGAGTCGATTACCCGCACCGTCGGGCCGATTTCGGCCGCCGTGGTCTCGGCGACGCCGAAGGTTCCCGACAGCGCCGCCGAAAGATGCACCGCCACTACCCCATCGCCGCCGCTATCGGCCAGCGCCTGCCGGTAAACCTCGTCGAGTTCTGCCGGCGTGGCCGCGGCGGTGGTGGCCTGCCCGAAGTCGTGGATGTCATCCGGAACGTCGTCTACGCCGTCACGCAGGTCGAGGCCGTCGACCAGGATGTGCAGGGGCACCTGACGTATTCCCCATTGCCGGCGCAGATCTTCGGGAAGGCGCGCTGACGAGTCAGTGACTACCACGACAGGCATAATTCAGCCGCGCGGCTTCTCGGCATGCACGCCGGTTTCGGCCAGCGCCTTGAGCATCAACTCCGCGACCGCCTGGTGGGCTTCGAAATTCCAGTGGATTCCGTCGGGATTGCCGCGACCGCCCATAACTTGTTCGGCGACAGCGGATTTCAGGTCAACCAGCGGTATGTCGTGCTGCTGGGCCCACTGGGTGATCGCCCCGACCGTGCCGGCCCGGCCGTGATGGGCCTTCCCGTAGGTCTCGGCGATGTGCACCGACGGCAGCGACGCCACGATCGGAATACCCGGCCGGTTGAAATCGATTGCGCCGCGGGTCTGTTCGAGATACTCAGCGGACAGGTGGGGCGGCAGCGCGGCCCGGGCGACCGGAGACAGCCGCGGCTGCACCCAGCCGTAGCCGTCGCGGACCCATCGCCGCAGCCACGGCGGTCGCACGTAGCGGATGAGTTCACGCAACGCCGTCGGCAACGGCGACGGCAGCGAATCCATTCCGCCCGTCGCGAAGATCACCGCCCCGGCACGTGGCAGCGCCGCCCAGGCCCGCGGATCCTGAGTGGCCGCCCACCATATATCGCGACACGTCCAGCCGATTCGACCGATCAGCTCCAGATCCCAATCTAGCTGCGCAGCAACAAGATTAGGCCAGATGCGCGGGTCGTCTGCAGGCAGGCCACCGGTCGGCCCGTAGTAGGCCAGTGAATCGGCGAAGACCAGCAACGCCGGCCGTTGCTCAGAGGACATCGCCGGCGACCTGTGCCGAAGCGTTCCACACGTCCAGGCGCCACCGAATGTCATTGACATCGTCGCCGCCGCTCTGGGTATCCGCGGCGTGCCCGGCCAGCTGCGTCCAGCTGGCGTTGCCCATGCCGCCCAGCGCGGGCCAGTTGGCGACCGGCAGCCCCAGCAGCGCTGCGGTCAGGGCCGCGATCAGCCCGCCGTGCGCGACCAGCACCACCGGTCGCTCCGGCTCCTCGTCGGCACCCCATTCGGGCTCACCAGCGACCAGCTCGGCGATCAGCGGCAGGCTGCGCCTGGCCACATCGACCCTGCTCTCGCCTCCGTGCGGCGCCCAGGTGGCATCCTCGCGCCAGGCCAGCCGGGCCCCCGGTGCGACGGCATCGATCTCGGCGTGCGTCATGCCCTGCCAGTCGCCGAGGTGGGTCTCGCGTAACCGGTCGTCGACCTGCACCCGCAAGCCCGTGCGCTCTCCCAGCGCGACCGCGGTGTCGTAAGCGCGTCGCAGATCCGAGGACACGATGAGCAGCGGTTGGCGTTTGGCGAGCGCCTCGGCTGCGGCGACCGCCTGGGTACGGCCCAGCTCAGTGAGCTCGGTGTCCAGCTGGCCTTGCATTCGGCTGCCGAGATTGAAGTCGGTTTGCCCGTGCCGCAGCATCACCAGGCGGCGCGTCGTCATGATCGGCTCGCAGAGTCCGCCGACAAGTCCACCGCCACCATCGGGCAGTCGCCCCAAAGCCGGTCCAGCGCATAGAAATTGCGTTCGTCTTGGTGCTGAATGTGCACGACGATGTCGACGTAGTCCAGCAACGTCCAGTGGCCTTCGCGGGTGCCTTCGCGGCGCGCGGGTTTGTAGCCGGCCCGCCGCATCTTCTCCTCGACCTCGTCGACAATCGCGTTGACCTGCCGCTCGTTGGACGCCGAGGCGATGACGAAGCAGTCGGTGATCACCAATTGACCGGAAACGTCGATGACGACGACATCATCCGCGAGCTTCGACGCCGCCGCGCGTGCGGCGACCGCGGCCATCTCGATCGCCTCCGGGGTGGCCGTCACGCGTCGTCCCCGGGTTTGCGGTAGAGCTCGCGCTTGGAGATGTACTGCACGACGCCGTCGGGCATCAGGTACCACAACGGGCGACCCTCTTCGGCGCGCCGACGACAGTCGGTCGACGAAATAGCCAGCGCCGGGATTTCGACCAATGTCAACGCGTCATCTGGCAGCCCGTCCAGAACGTCGGCGAGATGTTCGCGGGCCAGCTCGTATCCGGGCCGACTCACCCCGACGAACCGAGCCACCGCGAACAGTTGGTCCAAGTCCTGCCACGACAGGATGGCGGCGAGCGCGTCGGCCCCGGTGATGAAGTACAAGTCGGAATCGGGGTTGAGCGCCTCCAGATCCCGCAAAGTGTCCTTGGTGTAGGTCAGTCCGCCGCGATCGATGTCGACCCGGCTTACCGAAAACCGCGGGTTCGCCGCGGTGGCGATCACCGTCATCAGGTACCGGTCCTCGCCGGCGCTGACCTGGCGTTTCTTCTGCCAAGGCTGTCCACTCGGCACAAAGACCACTTCGTCGAGATCGAACAACGAAGCCACTTCGCTTGCGGCGACCAGGTGGCCGTTGTGGATGGGGTCGAACGTCCCACCCATCACTCCCAGCCGCCGCTTTCGCATGGTTTGCCAGCTTACTGGAGCGTCCTGCGGCAGCCTGACCGTGCAGGCTCGGACCTCAGACCGGCAGCAGCTCGTCGATCACTGCCGCCAGCTGCTTGGCGGAGCGGCATTCGTGCATGGTGATGACCTCTTGGTAGCGGGGTACCGCCGAATCGCCGCTGCCCCACAGGTGCTTGGGCTCCGGATTGAGCCAGTGCGCGTGCCTGCTCGCGGTCACCATGTGCGCCAGCACGTCGGTGGCCGGGTCGCGGTAGTTGGTGCGGCCGTCGCCGAGCACCAGCAAGGAGCTGCGCGGTGACAGCACGTTCGGGTGCGCCTGAATGAACGAGACGAACGCGTTGCCGTAATCACTGTGGCCGTCGCGAGTGTAGACACCGGCTTCCCGGGTGATCCGCTGGATCGCGACGGCCAGGTCGGCGTCCGGGCCGAACATGTGGGTCACCTCGTCGGCGGTGTCGATGAAGGCGAAGACCCGAACGCGGGAAAACTGCTGGCGCAATGCATGCACCAACAACAGGGTGAAGTGGCTGAAGCCGGCGACCGACCCGGATACGTCGCACAACACCACCAGTTCGGGCCGGGCCGGGCGCGGTTTGCGCAGCACCAGGTCGATCGGCACGCCGCCGGTGGACATCGACTTGCGCAACGTCTTACGTAGATCGATCGCCCCGGCACGGGCACGGCGGCGCCGGGCGGCCAACCGGGTGGCCAGGGTGCGGGCCAGCGGCTGCACCACCCGACGCATCGACCGCAGCTGTTCGCCCGAAGCGCGCAGGAATTCGACGTTCTCGGCCAGCTGCGGAATTCCGTACATTTGGACGTGGTCGCGGCCGAGCTGCTCGGCGGTGCGCCGCTTGGTCTCGGCGTCCACCATTTTGCGCAACTGGGTGATTCGCTGCGCGGCAAGAGCTTTGGCGATCTGCTCCTGGGTCGGTGTGGGTTCGTCCCCGTGGGGAGCGAGCAGACCGGCCAACAGCTTGCCTTCCAGCTCGTCCAGCGCCATCGCCTTGAGCGCCTGATACGACGAGTACGACGGGCCGCGGCTGGAGTTGTATTTGCCGTAGGCGTCGACGATTTGCGCGATCATCGCCACCAGCCGCTCATCCATATCGGCCAGGTCGGCATTGGCGGTGAGCAGATCCAGCAGCATCTGTCGCATCGCCTCGACATCGTCGGGCGGCAACTGGATCGCGGGATCGGCCTCGGCCTCCTCCGTCACCACCGCGCGTGCTCCCAGCGCGGCGGGCCACCACAGGTCGAACATCGCGTCGTAGGTCTCACGGTGCTCGGGCCTGCGTAACACCGCACAGGCGAGGCCCGCGCGCAGCACCTCCCGATCACTGAGACCAAGGACCGCCATTACTTTGCCAGCATCCACCGTCTCCGACGGCCCTACCGAAATACCTTGCCCGCGAAGCGCTTCGACGAAACCAACCAGGTGACCCGGCAGGCCGTGCGGGGCAAGCGGCTGGCTGGGGCGAACGCGGCGGACGGCCATTGGTGTCTCTCAGTTCAGCCGAAGTTCGCCGGTGGCGCGCTGCTGATCTGATTGGTGTTTGAGCACCACGCCCAGCGTGGCGGCGATGGTCGCATCGTCGATGGTGTCCATGCCGAGCGCGAGCACCGTGCGACCCCAGTCGATGGTCTCGGCCACCGACGGCAGCTTCTTGAGCTGCATTCCGCGCAGCACCCCGATGATGCGCACCAACTCGTCGGCGATGTGTCCAGGCAGTTCGGGCACGCGGGACAGCAGGATACGGCGTTCGAGCTCGGGATTGGGAAAGTCGATGTGCAAGAACAAACAACGACGCTTGAGCGCCTCGGACAGCTCGCGGGTGGCGTTGGAGGTCAGCACCACAAACGGTGCCCGCTCAGCGGTGATGGTGCCCAACTCGGGAACGGTCACCGCGAAGTCGGACAGCACCTCCAGCAGCAGACCCTCGATTTCGATGTCGGCCTTGTCGGTTTCGTCGACCAGCAACACGGTGGGCTCGGTGCGCCGGATCGCGGTCAGCAGCGGCCGGGAGAGCAGAAACTCCTCGCTGAACACGTCCATCTTGGTTTGGTCCCAGTCCCCGGATCCGGACTGGATGCGCAGAATCTGCTTGGCGTGGTTCCACTCGTAGAGCGCGCGGGCCTCGTCAACACCCTCGTAGCACTGCAGCCGGACCAGACCGGATCCGGTGGCCTGCGCGACAGCGCGGGCCAGTTCGGTCTTGCCGACCCCGGCTGGGCCTTCCACCAGCAGCGGCTTGCCGAGGCGGTCGGCGAGGAAAACGGCGGTCGCGGTGGCGGTATCGGGCAGGTAGCCGGTTTCAGCCAGCCGCCGCCCGACGTCCTCGATATCGGCGAATAGCGGGACGGGCCCCGCAGGCACACTCACTTTTGCGTTCTCCTAAGCACGTCAGGCGGGGCGAGTCTGACCGTCTCCCCAGACGATCCATTTGGTCGAGGTCAATTCCGGTAGCCCCATCGGGCCGCGGGCATGCAACTTCTGGGTCGAGATGCCGATCTCGGCGCCGAACCCGAACTGCTCGCCGTCGGTGAACGAGGTCGACGCGTTCACCATCACCGCGGCCGCATCGACCCCTTCGGTAAACCGTTGGGCGGCAGCCATATTGGAGGTCACGATGGCCTCGGTGTGCCCGGTCCCATATTCGTTGATGTGAGCGATGGCCGCATCGACGCCGTTGACGACCGCGACAGCGATCTCCATCGACAGGAATTCGCGGCGCAACTGGTCCTCGTCGGGGTCGAGATGCACGGTCACGCCGGCGTCTTGAAGCGCATTGATCAGCCGCGGCAAGGCCTGGCCGGCGATCGCCGCGTCGACCAGCAACGTCTCGGCGGCGTTGCAGACGCTTGGGCGACGAGTCTTGGAGTTCAACAGGATTCGCTCAGCCATGTCGAGGTCGGAGGCGTCGTTCACGTAGACGTGGCAGTTGCCGACGCCGGTCTCGATGGTCGGCACCTGGGAGTCGCGGACCACCGCGTCGATCAGACCCGCTCCCCCGCGTGGGATTACCACGTCGACCAGTCCGCGGGCCTGGATCAAATGGGTGACAGACGAGCGGTCGGCAGCCGAGATCAGTTGGACGGCATCGGCGGGCAAGTCCTCGCTCGACAGCGCCTCGCGCAATATCGCGACCAGCGCCTCGTTGGACTTCGCCGCCGACGAGCTACCGCGCAGCAAGGCGGCGTTACCGGACTTCAGCGCCAGACCGAACGCATCGACGGTGACGTTGGGCCGGCCCTCGTAGACCATCCCCAGCACACCGAGAGGAACGCGTTGCTGGCGCAGCGCCAGCCCGTTCGGCAGCGTGTAGCCGCGCAGCACCTCTCCCACCGGGTCGGGTAGCCCCGCCACCTGGCGCAGGCCCGCAGCGATCCCTTCGACCCGCTTGGCGTCCAGCGCCAGCCGGTCGATCATGGCGATCGATGTGTTGGCGGCCCGAGCTACCCGCAGGTCTTCGGCGTTAGCCGCCAGTACCCGGTCGGTGTTGGAAACGATCGCATCGGCCGCGACACAAAGCGCATGGTCTTTGGCGACCGTCGGTAGTGAGGCCAGCAAGTAGGCGGCGGCCCGGGCGCGTCGCGCCGCGTCGTGCACCTGTTGGCGCACGTCCGGTACCGAGATGGCATGCACACTCATTAACCAAGGGTAGCGGGCATGCTACCGCCGGGTGGAGACGACCCCAACCGGGGTGGACGCGGATGCCCGAGGTCGACCGGAGACGGCCCGGGATGTTTCTTTTCGCCGGTCTTCGATGATGCGGCCCAACTCTTGCAGCAGTGACGGCGTACGCAGCACCAGATCCTCGATGTGCTCACGACTGATCTGCAACGCGGTCACCTCTTCCAGTGCATAGGCGCCGGACAAGCTTGGTTGACGGGTGAGCGTGGTCAGCCCAAGGAATGAACCTTCCTCCAGCAGGCTGAGGGGAATGACCGAACCGTCCTGGGTGGTTGTGGTCAGGCGGATGCTGCCCTCGATCAAAAACGTCATCGCCGTGGGGACTTCGCCGACGTACTGCACGACTTCGTCTGCGCCGTACCGAACCATTTTCGCATGCGGCATCAGTGCCTGCTGGTCGGTGAGACTCAACCGCAAGGCCGGCGCCACGACGGTTCGCATCGCCATCTGCACCCGCGCGGGTGTCGAGAATTCGTCGGTGGCGCCGTCGAGGTGCAGTTCCTCCCGACGTGCCGCGTACCAGATCCACTGCAGGAACGTCGCTTTCGCGGCGCCGTCATCGGCAGGCGACCTCAGCGCGACGCTGACCTCATACTCGCCGGCGCCGCTCGTGGTGGCCGAGGGGGCGACATCGGATCTGCGTTGCGGCAGCGCAGTCGCGACCCGTATCAGCAGTCGGCGCACTCGATCGGGCGAGTCGGCCACCGAGAACATCGTCGCGATCGACATCTTGTGCGCACCGGGCGGACGACTCATGTTCGTGAACGAGGTGGCAGCCAGCACCGAGTTCGGCGTGATCTGCAATCCGTGGCCGGTCTGGATATGCACGGCACGCCAGTTCGCTTCCACGATGCGTCCGTGCGCCGCCGGGGTGTCCAGCCAGTCGCCAATCCGGAATGGCTGCTCGAACAACATGAACAAGCCGGACACGATCTGACCAACGGAGTTCTGCAGCATCAGGCCGATGACCACCGAGGTCACGCCCAGCGCGGTGAACAAGCCGGCTACGCGTACACCCCAGACGTAGGAGAAGATGACCGCAAGGCCGATCGCAATCAGCAAAAACCTTGTCACATCCCGGAATATCGCCGGCACCCGCTTGCGCCACGAGCCCTCGGGTGCGCCCTCGAACACTGTGGCGTTGAGCCCGGACAACAGCAGTAGCATTACCACGAAGCCGAATACCGTCGCCAACACCCGCACCGAGTTGAACTGCGCGGGCACCCGCGCGACTTCGACCAGGAGCACCAACAGCGCTGCCAACGGCACGATGTAATGGCGCAGCAGATTGACCGGTCTGGCCAATGCGCTGTGCCTGCGCGCCAGGAAGTTGTGCCATTCGGTGAGGCTGATCAGCAGAAAGGGCAGCCCGAGGGCCAACCCACCGGCCCAGTACAACCACGACGGATCCACGGCGTTCACTTGCGCTCCGCCAGTCGCCAAATCGGCT
>DATFYT010000160.1:0-20896 GCA_035314925.1 Mycobacterium sp.
CTCATGCTAGCCAGCATGCGGTCCCCACGAACCGCAAAACATCAGCACAAACGCGTAGATCGCCGCCGAGGCGGCGCAATCTACGACCCCGCTCGTCGAAATCTACGAGTTACGGCGGATGGTCTGGGCCTCCTGGGGCGCGATCGTCAGACCATGACAACTAGCATCTGCCCAACCGTTGGCGAAGCGGGCCTGCCATCGATCGCATATGACCACCTCACCGACCCCGAAGAGGCGCACCGCGTCATCGGGCAGGCACGCCGGCGGGGGCCGATCGCAATCGGACCACACGGGCCAGAGATCTTGAGCTACGAACTGGTCCGCGCCGTGCTGCGTGACTCCCGCTTCGCCCCTGCCGTCAAGCCGGTCATGACCGCACAGGGCATCACGTCTGGCCCGCTGTGGGACAGAGCCAACCAGAGCCTCCTGGGACTCGAGGGCGAGACGCACCATCGGTTGCGCCGACTTGTGTCGAAGGCCTTTACCCCGCGCGGCGCCGAGCGGCTCCGGACGCTTATCGCCGACGTCATGACCGAACTCATCGATCCGCTTGCAGCCGTCGGGAGCTGCGACGTAGTGGCCGATATCTCACGTCGATACCCCACCCCGATCATCTGCGCGCTGCTCGGTGTGCCGCATCAGGACTGGGAGCTGTTCTCCGCATGGACCGACGACATCAAGAAATTATTCGAATGGAACATCGCTAACGACGGTCCAGCCATCGAAGCCGCGTGGTACGAGCTCGACGCCTATCTCGAACAGATGCTCGCGCGACGGCGGGACAACCTCACCGACGACCTGATCTCGGACCTGATTCGCGCCGAGGAAGACGGTGACCGACTCAGCCACCGCGAACTTGTCACGCTCGCCTCCACTCTCCTTATTGCCGGTACCGACACCACCCGCAACCAACTGGCGACGGCGGTTTACTTCTTGCGTGACCACCCCGACCAGTGGGCATTGTTGGGCCGGCACCCCGAGCTGGCCGGTAACGCTGTCAATGAGTTGATGCGTTATTGCCCAATCATTTTCACCCTCGTCCGAGTGGCGAACGAGGACGTCGACTTGGGTGGCGTGACCATTCCGGCCGGGTCCGCCGTGGTCGCCAACATCGCGGCGGCCCAGCGTGATCCAGCCGTCTATGACGACCCCGACCGCCTGGACATCAGCCGTGAGCTATCGGCGCCGTTGCTGTCGTTCGGCAGCGGCGCGCACTACTGCCTGGGCTCGCACCTCGCCCGACTCGAACTCGTCGAAGCCCTGCGCATCATCACGCGCCGTATGCCCAATCCGCGCTCCGGCGGACTTGCCCACTGGAAGCAACTCACCGGTATCACCGGCCCAACCACGCTGCCCCTCGAATTCGAACCCGGGCACTGAATCCGCCGGACCGCCGGGTACCGATCAGCTACCGAGGCCCTTCTTGATGGCGTCGTCTTGTTTGTGGCCGACGTCGAGGACGAATTCCGGTGGTGCCAGTGCATACGTCGGGCCATCGAATTCCAGCGTGACGAATGCTTTGCCCTCGGTGAACACCAACACCGTCACTCCCTTGGTGTGATCCGGTGAAGTTCCAGAGATCGTCGCGCCGTCCACCCCGACCTCGGCCGACAACGGCTTGGCGAGCAGGGTTTCGCGGTGAACCCCCTTCGCCGAATCCAGTTCGTTCGCGGCCGCGGCAGGGTCCAACGCGACCACGATGGTGTCGATGATCGTGTGGCTGTGGTCCTGGTCGGTGAACGTCGTTGTCGCGCCCTGTTGGCCATTGGGGTTCTTGACCGGTGGACTGGCGGTGAAGGCTTCGGGTGCGTTGATGTCGCTGGCCTTGATCAGCAGCGTCGTGTAGTCGCCTGTTTGGGCGGCGTGCGTCGAGGATGTCGATCCCGATGCCGGTGTCGAAGACTTCGAATGGCTGCCGCAGCCCGCCACCGATGCCGCCGTCAGCGTGGCGGCCGCGACGACCGTGGCGATCACCGGGTGAGAAATTCTCATCGGGCCGTACTCCCTTCCACCGAGCTAATCGGGAAACGGTAACCCAGAGCGGCGCTATCTGCTGGGAGGAGGCCATTCTCGGCGATGTCAGCACACCCGGCACTTCTCCAGCCATGGTTGAAATGCAGCCCTGACAAAAAAGATTCAATCAGCGTGACGATGCTGGCTACGAAAGATCGCCGCGTACGGCCTCGGTGATGATGTCGACCACGGCTTGCGGTCGCGTAATGAGGGGAGCGTGGTCCGCATCGTGGGTATGAACAGTCGCATGCATGCGTTCGGCCATGAACTTCTGCGTGACCGGATTGATCATCCGGTCTTCTTCGGCGACGAGAAACCAGGATGGGAGGTCTTTCCACCCAGGCCTGAGCACAGGTTCCTGGATGCATTGCACCTTTATTGGTCGCTGCACCGCGGCCAGTATCGCCTGCTGTTCGGCAGTTCCCTGCTGGGCGAACGCCTTAGGAAAGGCGTTGAGCGGCAACCAGATCCACCCTTCGTCGTCAGGCGTTAGCTCGGGTGCGTCGGGGTGTGACGGATCACGGTTGAAGACGTCCGCGACGGTCTCGCCCTCGTCCGGCGCCAGGGCGGCGACATAAACCAGCGCACGCACGCGCGGGTGCTTGGTGGCTGCGATGACCCCGCCGGCATAGGCGTGCCCGACCACGACGACCGGCCCTTCAGTCCTGTCGATGGTGCGGTCGAGCGCGTTGACGTCGTCAGCGAGAGAAGTGAGCGGAATCGGGGCGGCGATCACCGCGATGCCGGCCTGCGCGAGACCGGTGATTACCGGGCTCCAGCTCGATCCGTCGGCCCATGCTCCGTGGACGAGTACCGCGGTGGGCGAAGATGTCTGAGTGCTCATGGCGTCAGACCGCTGCGACTCCGGCCGGCGTGTAAAAAAGCCCGCTTCCGGTGACCAGCGGCAAGTCCATCGTGGTCCTGATTCCGGGTGGCGCCGCGACCACGGCCGGGATGGCGTTGACGATGCGGCCCGCCGCCCCGACGATCGCCGCGTGGTTGTGATCGCCCTTGCGGCTGGTCGGGCAGATGTCCACGGTGTAGGACGGCTCGCCGGCGATTTCCACGCGGTACGAGCCGCCGGGCTGGGCGGGCTGCGGCCAATCGGGCCGCAGGTCCTCCCGTAGCCGGGTGATGTGCTCGACGACAATCGCGGGGTGCCCGTTGACCATGCCGCGGATCTGGAATTGCAGTGCGGCCATCGTCCCCTTGGCGACGGGTCCTACCGCGATGTCGAAGTCTTCCGGCGCCGGTTCGCGCTCGTAGGACTCAGTGATCTCGTCGAGTTCGATACCCAGGCCCGCTGCCAGCTGACGGATTGCACCGCCCCAGGCGATGCCGAGCACGCCCGGTACCAGCAGCATCGGCACGTCGTCCAGCGGTCTGCCGAACCCCATGTAATGCATCACCTCGGCGCCGTCGTAGGTCGCGTAGTCGGCGATCTCCATGCAGCGCACCTGCTCGATCCGCTGGCAGGTGCTCGCGAGCGCAAAAGGGATGAGATCGTTGATGAATCCGGGGTCGACGCCGTTGATGAAGATACTTGAGTTACCTTGCCGTGCAGCATCTTCGACGCGGTCGATGTACTTGTCGGGCATGACCCCCCACGGGTACTGCAACATCCCCGGCGACGACCCGACGACGTTGATGCCCGCCGCGAGGATGCGCATGACGTCCTTCATCGCGTCCGGGAGACGGGTGTCACCCATCGCGCAGTAGACGACGCACTCCGGCCGGGTCGCGATCACGGCGTCCAGGTCGTTGACCGCCGCGATGCCGGTGGCCACGTCCACACCGGCGAGTGCGCCGGCGTCCTTGCCGACTTTCTCCGGTGTGGAGACGCACAACCCGGTCAATTCGAATTGGGGATTGGTGACCAGCTCGGTCAATGCCAGACGACCAACGTTTCCGGTGCCGACATGGGCGACGCGGATCGCCATGACTGTCCTCCGTCCCTGGATGCGAGCGCACAGACCTTTCTAGACGCTAGTCCAGGGCACGGAATTGGACCACGGTGGCGTTGCGCCGCCGGCTACGCGTGGACGTCAGTCGCCAAAGCCTTGGCGTGGAGGTGCCGCTGGCACGTGTGTGCCACCCGCGCCGAGGTGGTTGGCGGCGAAGTCCACCCCCTGGGAAATGACGCTGCCATCGGCTACGTAGGAATCATGCGCGGCGAAATTCATCCCGTCCGAGCAGACCGGGTCCTCGATGGCGCACACCTGAATGGTCTTCGCCTGATACAGCGGGCCGATGACAACCTGCGGCTGGCCGAGGACGTTCATCGCCCGCACATTGGGCGCTCCGAACAGCACGACCGCAGCGACGTGGCTTGCTACGGCTGGGTCCAGAGGTTTAGGGAGGGTAGCCGGATCGACGTCAGGTGGTATCGAATCCGGGACGGCGGGTGAAGTGACGAAGCCCATCACGGCCGCGCCTTGTGAGTAACCGCCGAGCACCATCTGGGTGTTCGGGCAGGCTGCCGCTTCGGACACGACATGAGTGCCGGCGTCTCTAATCCCGTCGATTCCGGTCGACCACTGGTCGCTGGCGGGGTAGTTCACGGGATACACGTCCATCGACTTTCCACCCAGGCGCGCGCGCAGGGAGTCGACGAACGCTTGTCCGGTTGGGCCGACACCCGGGTCTTCACCGGTACCGCGGGCGAACACCACCTCGGTGTCGGGGCATCCCTGGGCGGACGCGGAAGGAACGGCGGCGGTAGGGATGACAGTGGCAAGCAGCCCATATGTGGTGGCTACCGCCGCACCAAACAGGCGAGTCAAGTGACGGTCAATCATGACGCAGGAGATTCCCTCGAGATTGGCTACATAAACTAAGAGTCTCCACCTTACATATGGGTCGCCGGAGCACACTAGCGCGACCGTTAACGCCGGGTTACGCAGAGCGATTCAGCGCGGTGTTACGTCAACGGTTGTCGGCGCCTCGGACACCTTCACCAGCCGCACTTCCGGCCGCGCCGGAACCGCGTCGGCAAGGAACCACCGGAAGGCCAGGTTGCCACGCGAGTAGTCAAGCGTGGTCAGGGAATTCGGGTGCGCCGTCATGCCACGGGAGATGACGATCGTCACCGAGCCGTCTGCGTTGAGCACCGCGCTATGGCCGTTGACTGAACTACGCGCATCGGTGACGCCGTGGGTGGCCATGAACTGGTTCCACACCACCAGGTTCCAGAACCTGCACGGCGGCGGCCGGTGGGTGATGACAAGCGCTTCGTCCTCTTCCAGGATGTAACTGCCGTAGGAGTAGCAAGCGTCACGGGCCGACCAGCCGAAGTTGGCGTCCGGAACTTGATAGGGGTCGGCGAACTGATTGGCCGCGTGGGCGATCTCGTGACCTAATACATGCGTCTCGTCGACGCGCGCTCCCACGGCCAGCGGGAGGATCGCGAACATCGTGCGCAGCCAGGCGGCACTGGCCCGTAGCCGCGCAGCGGTCTCGGCATCCCCGTGCCGAATCGGTTCCGGTTCGTCGAGCGCCTCGATATTCCAGCTGATCGGGCGACCCGTCAGTGGGTTGGCTTGGTAGTCGCGGGTCATCAGAACCGCCGCGTCGGGTGTGGGCCCGAGTTCGAACGAGAAGTTGCCGGCGGCATCGATCTCGAGGTCGTCGTCTCGGACGATCGCCACGATGCGATCCGACCAGGCGCCCGGCGACGGTTCGTTGTAGGCGGTCAGCGAGAAGTAGACGCTGTCGCCGCGGTTGCCGCTGATTTGATAGCGGCGGTTGGGATCGACTGGGCACATGTAGTAGTAGGCGTCGGTGTTGTCGCCGCCCCATCGACGATCGCGGCGGAACGGCGTATTGACTGCGACGAACACAGGTCGATCGGGCTCGGCGAACAGATAGGTGTCGAAGGCGACGCCCAGCGTGGTCGCGATCATGCGGTACCCGTCGGCGATGTGCCGGTCGTCGGTGACGGCGCGGTCGCCGTCAAGGAAGGAGCGGTCGAGGCCCGCCAGGGTCTCGAGTAGCTCATGCCATGCGGCGGTGGACTCGTGCCTCGTCTTGGCGGTCAAGCGCGGATTCCTCTCGTGATGAAAGCGGCAGTGCGGTCTGCCCACGAATCGTCGAGTGCGTCCCCACGGGTGAGCAGCGCCAGGAACGTGGTTCCGGCAACGACCTCGACGAGTTCAGCCGCGGTGACGTCGGGCCGTACCTCGCCGCGTGCGGCGGCCTCCGCCAGGCGATCCGACAGACCGCGCGACAGGATGTCGCCGAAGCGCTCCAGCAGGGCGGAGTGCAGCGTCAGATCGGCGGCCATCTCTCCGACCAGGCCGGGCAGCGCGGCCCGCGCAGCGGGGGTGGTCAACACCTCCGCGGTGCGGCGAACCATCTCGCGCATGTCACCCGCCAGCGATCCCGTTTCGGGTATCGCGGTCGCCTCGCTGGTCGGGAAAACCGCCTCGTGGACAAGGTGCGCCTTGCCGGGCCAACGTCGGTAGATCGCCGGTTTGCTGGTGCCCGCACGCCGGGCGATCGCGTCGACGGAGAGGTCGGCGTAGCCCGTCTGAGCGAGCAGTTCCACGGTGGCCTGCAGCACCGCGCTGTCGATGCGCTTATCGCGGGGGCGGCCAAGCTCTGTCGTCATTACGAAACTCAGAGTAACATAAGTCGCCGTGACCGACGCCGCTCCCACCCTCGTGCACCTCGACGACCTTGCTGAGCCGTGCTTCAGCCCTCAGATCGAACAGATCCGCGACCTCATGGCGGCGATGGCGCCAGAGTGCCCGCTGGAGGCCCAAGCCCTGCACGCCAGGGCGACCGCCGATACCGGGCTGACCGACTTCGGGCCGGACGATTACCGGGAACGCCTCGACGTCTACCTCGCGGCGCTGGGAGAGATCGGCGGCCTGCACGGGCCAGGAATCGTCAACTTCCACGCGCAGCTGTTGCAGTGGCTCAAGAACCGGCTACTGCTCAACGATCTGCTGGCGCGACACCCGGAGATACACGACATCGAGTTGCTACCGCCGGTCGTCATCGCGGGCCTACCGCGCACCGGGACCACCCATCTGCACAACGTGCTCGCGGCGGCCCCCACGTTTCGCACCATTCCCTATTGGGAGAGCAACGAACCGTTCCCGTTGCCCGCCGAGCTGGGCGTCGAGCCTGACCCGCGCAAGGCCCGGATGGACGCCGCCGTCGAGTTCATGAACGCCGCGATGCCGCGCTTCGCGCTGATGCATGAGATGACGACCGAGCACGTCCACGAGGAGATCCAGCTGTTGGCCAACGACTTCTCCACGATGCTGTTCGAGACCCTGGCATACGTGCCACGGTGGCGCGACTACTACCTGACCCACGACCAGACGTCGTCGTACCAGCATCTGGCCGTCCAATTGAAAGCGCTGCAGTTTCTGCGCGGCGGACGCCGGTGGCTGCTGAAGTCGCCGCAGCACCTCGAGCAGCTGCCGGTGCTGGACGCCGTTTTCCCGGGGGCGATCGTGCTGTGCACCCACCGCGACCCGGTGCCGGTAATGCTGTCGATGATTGCGATGCTCACCTACACCGCGCGGATGCACTGCTCACCGGTGCCAGTGCACGAGATCGCGGCATCGTGGGTCGACCGCCTGCAAATGATGCTGGGCGCACTCGTACGCGATCGGGATGTCGTCCCGCCGGAGCGCTCGATCGACATTCGTTTCGACGACTTCATGGCCGACGAGCTCGGCATCGCCGAACGGGTGTACGACCTCGCCGGCGAGCCGCTGACAGCTGCGACTCGCACGGCGATGGTCGATTACCTTTCAGGCCACCAGCGCGGGCGGTTGGGCCAGATTGCGACGTCGGCCGAGATGTTCGGACTCGACGAGCACGACCTGCGCCCCCGGTTCACCCGCTATGTGGACCGCTTCTTGACGTGAAGGCCGGTCGACCTAGGTAGCGACAGGCGGCTCGTCAGGGGCCGGCGGCGCGGGATCCGGCGGCGGAGGCAGCTCGTTCTGCACGGGCTCAACCGGGTCAGGGCCGGGTGCGGGCGGCGCAGGCGGCTCGGGAGCCACCACGTTCACCAGAACCGGACCGAACGGCGGCTGGGGGGCATCGGCCGGTGCGTCTGGATCCACCGGCAAGTACATGTGATGGGTGAACTGGGACTGGTAGGCCCCGCCGCCACCAACGCGCACGCCGCCGCCTTCACCGCTGGATACCGGTGTGCCATCCGGCAGCGTCACCGCGGTATGACCGCCGTTCCAGCCGATCACCAGAGCGCCCGGGGCGGTTCCATATTTGAAGCCACGCGCCGACAAGGCTGATTCTTCGTTCCCGGTGTTGAACCTCTCGGCGAAAGCCGGCCGGTCGCTAGCGACATTCGATACCAACGAGGCCAGACCCGAACAGTCCGTTCCTGCGGGGGAATAGCCATGACTATACGGCGTGCCTGACATCTGCTGAACCAGAGTCATGATCGTTTCTAACAACATGCGCCGGGACGCTAACAACAAGATCAAAAACGGCCAAAAATTGTGGCATCCATCACTTTTCATATATCTGAATGGCCTGCGGTACATTTCGGCACGAAAAGCCCTGGCAGACAAGGGCTAAGAGTTTGCTTATTAGACAACGTCGAAGATTAGGCGGTTCTTTATATTTCGCTGATTTTGGTCTCAGTTTCGCAAACCATACGGCAAAAGTGGTTTCAGCGAACGAGTTATTCGCGCTGGTGAGCGATATTGCGGTGCAACACCCTTGTGCAGCGCGTTTGGTGCCGGCGATCACAACACGGTGTCGTTTGCCACTATTTCGCAGGTGGCAATTGCCGGGGGCCGTCAGCTGCAGGCACCTCACGCGGTCCTTCGCGTTCACTCAGACCACGCTGGGAATCCCGCTCCGCCAACGACAAATGGTCCACATGCTGCGCGGATAGCCGCTTTGAGGTCACAGGTTGCGCTGCAATATGTTGCGCACCAGAGTGATCGCCGTCACTCGTGCTGAAAGCAGTCGATCCACCTGAGGGCCCCTCGCCGGCACTCTCCTCGGTATTGACGGTGACTTTGTGAGTACGCCTGAACGAGAAGGTGATTTCCTCGACCTCCTCGAATACCTGGCGCGCGGTGCGCAACGGGTGAGTCGAGGTATCGATCGCGCGCGCAACAAAGCCCGGAACCAGCGGACGAATCCAGCGGGCGGCGGCTTTGGTGACGTCGGGAATGGTCGGAATCGACGGAGTGGCAGGTACGTCGCGTGGCTCAACCGGCGCGGGCAGGTTCGGTGTCTCCGTTGGGTCGGCTTTCGCTGCGACGTCGGGCAATTCGATCGCGGCCACGCTCGCGGCCTCCGCCTCGGCGGCGATCGGTAGGTAGATGTCGTCGGCCACCGGCTCAGCGATGTGTGTCGCGCCCTCGAGTGCGGCGCTCACTTGCCGACGAAGCTGCGCGCGGTCGATCTCGGTTTGCGCCTCGACGGCCAGGCGGGCTTGGACGAGTTGCTGTTCGGCCCACATGGTTTCGGCGGCCGCACGCACCTCGGCTCGTTTGACCGCGATCGCGGTCTCCGCGTCGAGCTCGGCGCGTTCGCGTTCGGCACGGGCTTTGGCGTGGCGGTCATGGGCCGTTTCACCGCGCCACAATCGCAGGATCAAAGGCAGCAGGCTGAGCAAGATGAAGAACGCGATCGTGATGAGCCGCAACATGAGTGCGCCGGCGCCGGCCAACGTCAAGTCCTGCATGGCAAGCCACCGCGCAGCCAGGCCGTGATCAGCGTCCGCGGTCACCGATTGGCGCGCGTGGGACAGGGCCCGCTCGCCGTCGGCGATCTTCGGGTCCAGTCCAGCGGCTTGGCGGTCGCGAGCGGCGACGGCGGTGTCCAACTCCTGCTGGGAGTCCGCGAGAAGCTCATTGGCCGTGCGGGTTTCGGGCCCGGAACCGGGCACACCGGTGATGCGGGTCTGTGGGCAGGCCGGCGTGGGATGGTATTCGCAGCGTGCGACGACCAGCGCTTCGTCCCGGTGGACGCGAGCGGTGTCGACCGCTTTGTCGAGCGCGACCCGGGTATCGCGCAGCTGCGCCAGGCTCGTCGATGCCTGCACGACCGCCGGTGCCGAGTCGGCATTGCGTCCGGCCTGTAGCGCCAGCTGACGGTCGATCGACCCGGCGAAGACCGCCAAGGCCGCGGACTCACCGACAACCACGCCGACGGCAACCGCCACCAGTCCACGTCCGACGATTGCGCGCAGCCCGCTTATCGGCCCGCTCGCGATGCCGCGGGTGATCGCGCCGACCAGCACGCCGAACACCAAGGTCAACGGCATGACGGCCAGCACCGGCCAACGGGTCGCTTCCAGCACGGCGACCGTCGTCACCAGCCAGGCCAGGGCAGCGTTGAGGATCACGACCACGCCGGCGACTGCATGTGCCGACCTCTCGTGCTGTTCGGCGAGTTCGCGGCGCTCTCCGCCACCTACCCAGGTGAGCATCAGACTCAAAACACCTCCAGGATCTGCCAGCCTGACAGGCCAGGGCCGGGATCGAAGAATCAGCGGGTGACTGTGTGGCGCGGTTAACAGCGCGACCAGAATCGCCGAGGCCGGTTCGCGCCGGTGCGACAGCCGAATTCTCTCATAACCGCCGCCGCGCAGGCTGCTGGCGTCGTACGTTTCGTTGAGAAAGTGCAGGGGAAGGAGCGCGGTATGACCGTGCGGCGGTTCGTTCTGCTGCTGGGGGCAGTGGCCCTGGTCGTCGGGATCATCGGATTGTTGGTGCCGGTCTCGGTCTCGGACAGCAACGGCGGCAGCCTTGGATGCGGAAACGCCGCGATCTCGGATCTGTCCAGCGCGCGCAAGGCTAATAACAACTCGGTGGCCAGCATTCCGATTCTGAACCAGATCGTCCCGCACACCGATTTCGTCGCCGAATGCCAATCAGCCCTTTCCAGCCGGCGGTCGTGGACTATTCCGGTGACCGTGGTCGGCGCGATCGCTATCGTCGCCGCACTTTTCGTGCGGGGAGGCCGGTCAGCAGGGATCTGACCGGTTTACCACTGGCACAGGCGGCTTCGGCCGACACGTTCGGATCAGCCGCGGTGTCGGAAGGCGACGTGAGACGGTATCTACTTATGCAGGGCTACGACTACGTGAGCTACGAGACTTTTGGACGGCGATTCTTCGAAGTCGCCGTGACGGAAGAGCGTGTCGGCGCCGCATTCGCCGCGATTGCCGGCAACGAGTTCGACATGGAACCGATTGCACAAGGGCCGGGCAAGATCGCCAAAGTCAGCGCCAAGGTGACTATCAAGCAACCTCAGGTCAGCCGCAACGTCGCCGACAGCATCACTTTCGACATCCACATCCCGCTTCTCATTGATCTGCTCCTTGACCTACGCCTGGACAAACAGCGGTTCAAGGTTGACGGTGACATCGCGCTGACCGCGACAGCGCGCGCGGCCGAACCGCTGCTGCTGATCGTCGACGTCGCCAAGCCACGGTCATCGGACATCACCGTCCACGTGTCGTCGACAAGCCTGCGCGGCGAGCTGTTGCGCATCGTGGCCCGCGTTGACGGCGAGATCCGCCGCTTCATCGCCCAATACGTCAGCGAGGAAATCGAATCGCCGCAATCGCAAAAGGCGCAAGTCATCGACGTCGCCGAGCAACTCGACCAGACTTGGACCGGTATCTAATCGCCGGTTTATCGCGCGGCCGCAGCCGGGTATGCAAGCCACCCGCGTTGCAGTGAGAAGAAAGGTGACGTCGGGTGGCACGAGTAGACGTTTCGACGTCGTCGGATCTGGCGCCGGAATCCGCGTGGAAGCTGGCGTGCGATTTGAAGCGGTTCGGCGACTGGATGACGATCTTCGCCGGTTGGCGCGGTCCCGTTCCGGACAAGATCGGCAAAGGCACTCGGGTCTCGTCGTGCATCAAAGTGAAGGGCTTTCGCAACGTCATTCACTGGACGATCACCCGGTACGAAGAGCCGAAAGCGATCGAATTGTCTGGCCGCGGCCGCGGCGGGATCCGTATTGCGGTAGCGATGACAGTCACCGAGAACCATCCCGGCTCAACTTTTCATATGACCGCTGATCTGACCGGAGGTCTGCTGAACGGGCCGATCGGGCGTCTCGTCGCGAGGATCATCAAGTCCGATGTGCATGACTCAGTGTGCAACCTCGCTGCGTTGCAATGACTTTCGCGAGGTTCACTCGGCCCAGGGCGGTGGCTGTTTCTCCATTCCCGTTGGACTTGGCGAATCCGTCTTGATTCCATGCCGAGCCACGCGAAGCCCGCGCCGGTCGCAAGCAAAGCGACGGCGATCGCGCCGATTCCGACCGTGACTTGTCGTTGGGCAAAGCTGGCCAGGCAAACCACGATTGCCACCACGCCGACGGCTAAGAGAAGGAGACCGGGCGTCGTCACGCCGCTCTTCATCGATTTGCCGGCACGTGGCTGTGTGGTTCGGTGGTGGTCGATAGGGTCGCGCGAGGTGTCTCCCATTCCGGTCTACTACCCGGATCGTGCAGCGAAAAAACGGCTCGGGAACCGTTTTCAGGCAGGAGCGGTGAACCCTGACAGCAAAGCCCGCATGGACAGCGCGACCGCGTGCCGGGTTTCGACGGGATCCGCTGCGTTGGCGATCAACATCGCGCCGCGGGTCAGCGCGCCGAGCAGCAGTCGGGTGACAGTCTCGGGATCGTCGACGTGCAGGGATCCACTTTCGGTCGCGGCCCGCAGTGCCGCGACGATGACAGCGAACGCATAGCGCTCATCCAGTTCGGTGAAGCGCCCCGGGCCGAGCACCGCGGGGGCGTCGAGAATGAGGATGCGCTGCAAGTCCGCTTCCAACACCGCGTCGAGGAATGCCTCGAAGCCGCGTGCGAGCAGGTCGAGGTCATCGGTTGCGTCCTCCGCCGCTGCCATCGACGCGGCCATCAGTTCGGTGTGCGCATGCTCGAAAACCGCCTCGAAAAGTGCGGTCTTGGTGGGGAAGTGGTGGTAGAGGGCGCCGGTCGTGACCCGGGCGGCGCGCGCTAAATCCTCCACAGAAGTCTGCCGAAACCCTTTCTCGCCGAATAACTCTCGGCCCGCACGAATCAGCGACTCTCGGGTCTGCGCAACCTGCTGGGCACGCAACGACGACTGCGGTGTCGACTCGGACATGGCTCCCACTCCCGTTGCGCGGATCGCTACAGACTATTGACATAATTATGTTATGTGACATAGTGCTACTATCTTAAATCGGTCAGACGGAAGGTTGCTCCTGATGAAAACTGTCCCTGCGACCCCCGCCGGGCCCATCGACGACGTCCGGCGCGCCGATGCTCGGGCCAGCTCCGCGCTGGCCGCCGCGATTGTCCGCAGCGCGCAACTGTGGCGCAGCATTGCCGACTCGTCAGCGCCGGTGCCGGGGCTAGCGTGGACAGCCGGCCAGACGGCAGCGCATGTGGTCGCCGACATGGGTGAATACACCGAAGTACTGACCAGGCACGTAAACGGCGAGACCGCGGAATTCAACATCCCGGACGGATCGCCTGCGCGGGCGAGAAATTCGGCCAACGACCGGCACTTGGTCGACGTCCCCGAGCGCGACATGCGCCGACTCGCCGACCTGCTCGAGGCAGCGGCCGCGAAATATCTTGCGGCCGCCTCCGCGATCGACACATCCGAGCGCGTCGCGCTTCTCACCGCCGACGGCTTGGTCCTCGAGCCGGCCGTGATGACCTGCTTGCTGCTGGGGGAGCAGCTCGTGCACGGCCTGGATATCGCGCGCGCCGCACGTCGTCCTTGGAACATTGAGCGGGACGACGCGCTGCTCGCCATACCTGCCGCGCTCTCGTTGGTGCCGAAATACCTGCGGCCGCGGACCACAAACGCCAGCTTCGAATTGCGACTGCGAGGCGCGCCTCGTTATCGAGTGGCAATCGCCAACGGCACGGGTGTCGTCACGGTGGCAGGAGAGAAGGCGGATTGCGTGATCACTGCCGACCCGGTCACATTCCTGCTCCTCGGCTTGAATCGAGTGCCGCAGTTACCCCAACTACTTCGTGGCAAGCTGCGGGCGGGGGGTCGCAGACCGTGGCTGGCCGCTAAATTCGGCACCCTGCTCGAGAGCCCATAGCGGCGCCGCGCGGACCGGTGCCGAGCGCCGCGCGTCGCTACAGTGTGGGTAATGACGTCGGTCGTAGTGGTGGGCAGCGGATTTACCGGCTTCGAGTGCGCACGACGGCTGGGCCGAGTACGCAAATCAGACATCGACGTCACGATCATCTCGCCGGTTGACTACATGCTGTACACGCCGCTGCTGCCGGACGTGGCCGGCGGGGTGGTCGATCCACGGTTCGTGACCATCCCGTTGGCGGGGATGCTCAACGGTGTCCGAAAGATCCGCGGGCGCGTCGACAGCGTCGACCTGGAGCGGCACCGGCTGCAGTTCACCGATCTCGAGCAGCGCTCCTGCGAACTGTCGTGGGACCGGCTCGTGTTGACGCCCGGATCGGTCACACGCCTGTTCGATATCCCTGGATTAGCCCAGTATGCAAAGGGTTTGAAGTCGCCGGCTGAGGCGCTCTACCTGCGCGACCACGTTCTCGAACAATTGGAGTTGTCCTGCCTGGAGAACGACGCCGAGCTTGCCCGGGCGCGGCGCACGATCGTGGTGGTGGGGGCGTCCTACTCCGGTACGGAATTAGTCGTGCAGCTTCGCGCGCTGGCCGACGCCGCCGCAAAGCATATGAACTTCGATGCGTCCGAGGTGAAATTCCTGCTACTCGATCTCGCCGAGCAGGTGATGCCGGAAGTCGGCGAAAAACTGGACGCTCGCGCGATGCGCGTGCTGCGGCGCCGTGGCGTCGATGTCCGGCTGGGCCTGACACCCAACGAAGTCCATGCGGATCACGTTGTGCTGAGCGATAACTCGCGGGTGGACACCCGCACGGTCGCATGGGTTACCGGGGTGACCGCCGCTCCGCTCATCCAGACGCTCGGCCTGCCGACTGAGAAGGGCAGGTTGAAGGTGCAGACCGATCTGCAGGTGCCCGGGCATCCCGACGTATATGCGGCCGGTGATGCCGCCGCCGTACCTGACGTGACGCAGCCCGGCAAGATCACCCCGCCCACCGCACAGCATGCGACTCGCCAGGGAAAAGCGTTGGCCAACAACGTCGCCGCCAGTCTCGGGCGCGGGAAGAAACGAGATTACAAGCACCGCAATATGGGGTTGGTGGTCGACCTCGGACCGCATCAGGCCGTGGCGAATCCGCTGAACATCCCGCTGTCCGGGTACCCGGCGAAATTCGTCACCCGCGGTTATCATTTGTACGCGATTCCGCGAGGCGTCAACCGCTGGGCGGTCACGCTGGCCTACCTGACCGACGTGCTATTCACACGGTCCGTGGTGTCGCTGGGGACTGTCGACCCAGAGCGACGCTGAATTCTCCACCAGCGAAGGCATCCCGCTGCCGAAGACCGGCTGAGCCGCGGCGCGCGGTTACAGGTCGAGGGTGAGCCGCTGCCCCGTTGCCGCGCGCGAAATGCAGATCAGCATCATCCCGTCTGCTCGCTCGGGCTCGGTGAGCAACGTGTCACGGTGGTCGACGTGACCGTCGAGCACCCGGCTACGGCAGGTCCCGCAGAAGCCCTGTCGGCAGGAGTACGGCGGCCAGACATCGGCCCGCTGCAACGCCGACAGCAGCGTCTCCTCGGCACCGACCTGCACCGTGACGCCGGTCGAGGCGACACGGACGCTGAACTCCGCGCCGTCGGCCACCGGAGGCGCGGCGAAACGCTCGAAATGCAACTCGACGTTGTCGCGGCCGGCGAGCCCAGCGCGAATCGCCGTCAACATCGGCGCGGGGCCGCAGGCATAGACCGCCGTTCCGTCGGGGCAGTCGCCTAACAACTGAGCAGCGGTCGGGACGCCGTGCACATCGTCGGTGCGAATCTCGATGCGGTCGCCGAACTCCGCCACTTCGTCGAGGAATGGCAGGCTGTCACGGCTGCGGCCGGAATAGATCATCGACCACTCCACGCCTATGCGGTCGACGTGGCGCATCATCGGCAGGATCGGTGTGATGCCGATGCCGGCGGCGACGAATCGCAAACGCTGCGTGGGCGATCCGTGACCGGGCACGGTCAACGGGAAGGCGTTGCGCGGTCCGTTCGTGGTGACCTGACCGCCAACGCTGAGGACGTCATGCATTTCGGCCGAGCCGCCGCCGCCATCGGGAATGCGCCGCACCGCGATCCGGTAGCTGTCCGGTTTGGTGGGGTCACCGCAGAGCGAGTATTGGCGCACCCGCCCACTGGGCAGATGAATGTCGAGGTGCGCGCCGGGACGCCAGGGCGGCAGCGGCGCACCGTCGGCGCCCGCGAAGGTCAGCGCGACCACATCCTGATCGTGGGCAACCACGTTGCGTCGCACCACGGTCAGCGTGATGCTGCTGTCGAGATGCGCCGGCGCCGCGATACGCCTGATCGATCCCGATAAGGCCCACAGCCCGGTAACCGCGGCATCGGCCAGGCCGAGCAGCACGTCGTGCGACGAGCGCCCCGAGGCACTTGGCGGCGTCTGTCGCAACCGCTCAAACACGCCCATCAAAGATGTGCTGCGCGCGCCGCCGGGGAACTTGCCAAATACGCGACAGCCTGCGCCGTCGACCCCATCTCCTCCGGTGAAAAGCCGGGCCGAAAGTACATCAAAGTGTTGGAGCCGAAGAGCTTTCGAAATGTCGGCAATAGCCCATGCTTCGAATCCATCGCCCGCAGCCACTGCATTTTCCACCAGCTGACGTCGATGTCCGGATCGACTTTCATCAGGTACCAGGTGCCCCGCTGGAAAAAGACGAAAACCATCGTCACCGCCATCAGCATCGAACGAATCCGGTCCGGGTAGCTGTCGTGGAAATAGGCGGCGACGTCATGGGCGACGTTGCGGTGTTCGACTTCTTCGCTGCCATGCCAGCGGAACAGGTCGGCGATGGTGGGATCGGCGTCGTAGTCCTCCCAGCGGCAATTGAGGACAAAGTCACCGAGCACCGCGGTGTAGTGCTCTATCGCGGCGATGAGCCACAGCCGATCACACAGCTGGCTGAGTCGACGTTTCGGGTCGGGCGAGGTGCTTGGCGCCAGCGTGCGGGAAAAGATGAAATCCACCTGGTCAAGCAGCGGCTTCGGATCGATGCCGCGGGCCATCATCAGCTCGTGGAGAACTTGGTCATGGACGTCGGCGTGCGTTGCCTCCTGGCCGATGAATCCACGCATGTCTTCGGCTAGCTTAGGGTCTTTGACAAACGGCAGTGCCTCATTAAAAGCGGCCACGAACCAGCGCTCGATCGGCGGCAGCACAATGTTGAGCAGGCTGGCGAAATTCGAGGCCACCGGATGGCCGGGGATCCAGTGCAGCGGGACGTCGGAGACGTCGAAGTGCACCTTGCGGGCCTGGATCAGCACCGGACCCGGGTCATACTCGTGCTCGAACCGGCGTGGTCGCAACATGAGACCTCCTGCCCGGTTTGCGCTCAATTCTGATCACCTCGACTGCAAAGGTCAAAGGAGCACCGGCGGTAATAGAGCAGTACCGTTCCTGCTTGGAGATGTGGGCAGCACCGCGAGTTAGGTTCCGTCGATGAAGTTTGTGGTGGCAGGTTATGGAAGTCGGGGTGATATTGAGCCCTGCGTCGCCATAGGTCGGGAGCTGCTGCGCCGAGGTCACGACGTGCGCATGGCGGTGCCACCGAACATGCTTGGCTTCATCGAGTCGGCGGGGCTTGTTGGGGTCGCCTACGGGCCGGACTCGCGCGAGGAAATGAACCCGGGCTCGGATTTGGTCCCCAACATCATGCCGAAGATGAAGAATCCGTTCAGCGTAGTGCCCGAAGTTGTTGAGCATGTTACCTGCGTCAAGATGGAGAAGGGCGCGACGCTGACCGCGCTGGCAAATGGGGCCGACCTGGTATTGGCGGGCTTCAACGAGCAGGGGCTGGCCACCAATGTCGGGGAGTACCACGGCATCCCGGTGGTTGCGCTGCATCCCTTCCCCGAGCGGATGTGGTCATCGGGCTGGCTGTTTTCGCGAATGACGAAGGTCGCGGAAGACGCGCAACGCCGGGCGCTGGGCTTGCCGGAGGCAACCGAACCGTCGGCGCGCTCGCTGGACATCCAGGCCTACGACAAGCTCTGCCTGCCCGAGGTGGCCGCCCAGTGGATACAAGAAGACGAGCGACACCCCTTCGTCGGGGCGCTCACGTTGGAGCTACCGACCGATGCCGACGAGGAGGTGTTGTCGTGGATCTCCGCGGGAACGCCGCCGATCTACTTCGGTCTGGGCAGTACGCCGATCACACCGTCCGCTGACATCGGCGCCATCATCAGCACGGCCTGCGCGCAGTTAGGCGAGCGGGTGCTGATCTGCGCGGGCCCCAATGACTTTAGCCACGTCGAGCATTTCGACCATGTCAAGGTTGTGCCCGCGATCAACCACGCGGCTGTCTTTCCGGCCTGCCGCGCGGTCGTCCACCATGGCGGCGCCGGCACCACGGCCGCAGCCCTGCGCGCCGGAATCCCCACCTTAATCTTGTGGCTGTGGCTCGATCAGCCGCTCTGGGCGGCCGGTATCGAACAGCTGAAAGTCGGTTTGGCGCGGCGCTTTTCAGAGTCTACCGCGGAAACACTCGTCGCCGACCTGCGCTCCGTCCTCGCCCCGCAATACGCCACTCGAGCCCGTGAGGTCGCCACCCAGATGATTCAAACCTCCGAAAGTCTCTCCCGGGCAGGCAATCTCCTAGAAGGCACCGCCCGGCGCGAGCGTACGGTCAGGTTCCGCCGATGAAATTTGTAGTGGCAGGCTTTGGAAGTCGCGGCGATGTGGAGCCCTGCATCGCCGTCGCTCGGGAGCTGCTGCGCCGAGGTCACGGCGTGCGCCTGGCCCTTACTGTGCCGCCTGACATGCTTGCCGTCATCGAGTCCGCGGGGCTTACTGCGGTTCCGTACGGCCGGGACTGGCAGGCGCAGCTGCGCGACGAGGATTTCGTCCGCATGATCCAGAATCCGCTCAGCGCGATCCACGAAGCTATCGAATATGTTGCCCAGGTCGCGGCGGAGAAGACGGCGACGTTGATGTCGTTGACAGATGGGGCCGACCTGCTATTGGCGGGCATAACCGAGCAGGGGCTGGCCGCCAATGTCGCGGAGTATTACGGCATTCCGCTGGCTGCACTGCACTTCTTCCCGACGCAGATTTTGGAGCTCGGGTCGCCGCAGGGGAGCGTGGCGAAGCAGGCTGAACATGCCCAACGCCGAGCACTTGGCTTACCGGAGGCAACTGGGCCACACCAATCGCTGGAGATCCAGGCTTACGACGAGATGTGCTTGCCCGAGCAGGCAGCCCAATGGGCGGAATTGGCTGGCCGACGCCCCTTTGTCGGGGCACTGACGCTGGAATTGCCGACGGCCGCCGACGACGAGGTCTTGTCGTGGGCGGCCGCGGGAACGCCGCCGATCTACTTCGGCTTTGGCAGTATGCCGATCGCACACCCCGCTGACACGGTCGCCGCGATCAGCGCGGCCTGCGCGCATTTGGGCGAGCGGGCGCTGATCTGGTCTGGGCCGAATGACTTCACCCACATCCCGCATCCCGAGCACGTCAAGGTTGTGGATACGGTAGGCCTAGCGGCCATCTTTCCGCTGTGCCGCGCGGTCGTCCATCATGGGGGAGCCGGCACCACGGCCGCAGGCCTGCGCGCCGGAATCCCCACCTTGGTTCTCTGGAACGGGCTCGATCAGCCGCTGTGGGCGGCCGGTATCGAACAGCTGAAAGTCGGTGTTGCGCGCTGCTTTTCAGCGTCTACCGCGGAATCGCTGGTCGCCGACCTCCGCTTGATCCTCACTCCGCAATATGCCAGTCGAGCCCGCGAGGTCGCCACCCAAATGACCAAACCCACCGAAAGCCTCGCTTGCACCGCCGATCTCCTAGAAGACGTCGCGGGCCAGGCTCGCGAACACTGACGACGCCTTCTGTTCGCGCGGCACTCATCGCGGTGTTGCTGCGCCCCCGAAAGACAGAACGCCCCGGTACCAGTCAACGGTCTCGGCGATCGCCTCCTCCATGGTGTGACGCGGTTCCCAACCCAGCATCTTGCGGGCCTTCGCAGCAGCATGTCGCCGCACGGTGTGAAGAACCGAGCCAGAGCATAGTTTCATTGATATCTCCCGTCTCAGCCGGCAGGGCCATCGAACCGCACACGGCGCACCGGCCGGGTTTCGATAGCGTTGATTGTCAACGCGCGGTGGGTGATCCGCCATCCGGCCTCGGTCAGCCGATACTCGTCGTCGTAACGTAGATGCCAGGCCACGTCGGTCAGCTCATCCCCGTGTCGGCTCCAGTGATGCGCCACGCACGCGATGCGCCCGCGGGCATCATCGGGTTGCGCTCCGGCGTCGAAGACCTCACCGACGATCGCGTGTTCGGTCCGTATGGTGGCGGCGACGGCTTCGATCGCGGTGCGGATCGCGGCATGGCCACAATGGCGGCGGACTGGCTCCAGCGCGGCCGGCGGTTCTGGCAGCGTCAACTCCGCAGCTTCGGTGAAAAGTTCCGTGACAGAATCGAATTGCCGGTCATCGACACCGGCGGCGTACCGGTGCACCAAGTCGCTGAGAGCAGCCCGCTCCGTTGCGCCGAGCATCACGTCGGTAGCGAAAGACGTTGCGCGCAGGCCGACAACTCGTCCTTGGCCTGGTCCAGATCGGTGATCGGTGGCATCGCCAGCACCAGACGGTCGGCGCCCTGAGCCGCGAGCCTTTCGGCACGTTCGGCATCGATCTTCGAAACCGAATGCCCCAGCGATACTTCGATATCGGCTGGATCGCGTCCGGCCGCCGCAGCCTCGTCACGCATCAGCGCCAGCAGACCGTCCAACTGTGTACCGGTTACCCCCA
>DATFYT010000161.1:0-4081 GCA_035314925.1 Mycobacterium sp.
CCGTCACCAGGTGATAGTTGTTGGCTTTCAGCACCGGGATGAACTGGTAGACCAGATCAACCGTGCTGGAGTAGGTGTCGTGCAGCAACACCACCGAGCCGGGCTTGATCTGGGTCAACAGCAGGTATCTACTGGCGGCGGTGTTCGAGTCGTTGATCCAGTCGTAAGGGATGACGTCCCAGAGGATTCCGGCCAGCCCGACCTTGGCGGCCTGCTCATTGACCGCCTCGTTGGTCAGCCCGCCCGGTGGCCGCCACAGCTTGGGCGTCACACCGGTGGCGGCGGCGATCGCATCGTTGGCTCTGGTCAACTGGCCGGGAACATCGGACGGCGGCAGCGTCGTCATGTTGGGGTGTTCCCAGGTGTGGTTGCCGAGCTCCATGCCGGCATCCACGACTCGTTTGGCGCCGGCCGGGTTGGCGGCAACCTTGTTGCCGATCTCGAAGAACGTCGCCTTGGCCTTGTTGGCGGTCAGAATGCCCAGCAGCCGATCGGTATACGGCGTGGGGCCGTCGTCGAACGTCAACGCCACGCACTTGACTTGTGCGCAGTCGACGACATCGTTGGCGCGGGCGAACCTGACGTGCCCGGTGAACGCGCCGATCGCGACGACGGCGGCGGCTGCCACCACACCGGCGACGGTGCGCCAGTACCGCCACGCAAGGGTGTCTGGTCGTCTCGGCACGGCGGGAAGCTTACCCGCGGCGATTGCAAGCGCGGCGAAGCCGGGCGCAGCAGGTCGCCGCGCGACAATCTAGCCCTAGGGCAGCGGGGCCCGGGTAATCTCCTCAAGCATCTCGGTGACCAGCGCGGCGATCGGCGACCGCTCGCTGCGCAGCAGCGTGATGTGCGCGAAAAGCGGGTGTCCCTTGAGTTTCTCGACCACGGCCGCGACCCCGTCGTGCCGGCCCACCCGGAGGTTGTCGCGCTGAGCGACGTCGTGGGTCAACACCACCCGCGATCCCGTGCCCAGCCGTGACAACACGGTGAGCAACACATTGCGTTCCAGCGATTGCGCCTCGTCGACGATGACGAACGAGTCGTGCAGCGATCGCCCACGGATATGGGTCAGCGGCAGCACCTCGAGCATTCCGCGGGAGAGCACCTCTTCGAGCACCGCCGGGCTGGCTAGACCTTCCAGGGTGTCGAAGACCGCCTGGGCCCACGGACCCATTTTCTCGCTCTCGCTGCCGGGCAGGTAGCCCAACTCCTGGCCACCGACCGCGTAGAGCGGTCGGAAGACCACCACTTTGCGCTGGGTGCGTCGCTCCAGCACGGCCTCCAGGCCGGCGCACAGGGCCAACGCCGACTTACCGGTGCCGGCCTTGCCGCCCAGCGACACGATCCCCACCGATTCGTCGAGCAGCAGATCCAGGGCCACCCGCTGCTCGGCGGAGCGGCCCCGCAGGCCGAAGACCTCACGGTCGCCGCGGACCAGCTGGACGCGCTTGTGGGCATTGACCCGGCCGAGCGCGTGCGAGCTGCCGGCGAGCAGCCGAATACCGGTGTGGCACGGCAGGTCTCGAGCTGCAGCCAAATCGACCTCGCCGTCGGCGAACAACGCGTCGATGTCTTCGGGGGTGGCTTCCATTTCCGTCATCCCGGTCCAGCCGGACGTGACGACGTCTTGCGCGTGGTACTCGTCGGCGGGCAGGCCCACCGCACCCGCTTTCACGCGAAGCGGAATGTCCTTACTCACCAAGGTGACTCGCTTGCCCTCCGCGGCAAGGTTGGCGGCACAGCACAGGATGCGCGAGTCGTTGGTGTCGGTGCGGAACCCGGCCGGCAGCACGTCCGGATCGCTGTGGTTAAGTTCGACGTGCAGCGTACCGCCTTGTGTCCCGACGGGAATGGGCTGATCTAGCCGCCCGTGCTCGAGCCGCAGGTCGTCGAACAAACGCAACGCCTGGCGGGCGAACCAGCCCAGCTCATGATGATGGCGTTTGTCCTCCAGCTCACTGATCACCACCAGCGGGACCACCACTTCGTGTTCAGCGAAGCGGGAACAGGCCCACGGATCGGACAACAACACCGAGGTGTCGAGCACATACGTCCGTTTGGTGTCCTGTTGAACCGCCGGGGAATCAGTCACGAGCGCTCCTCGAACTAATCGCCCGGTTCGCTGCCGCCTGCGGGTGGTGGCCCCACCGCCACCCATGCACGCGGGGCGTCATAACCGGGCTGAAGCCCGTGCGGCCCGCACGGACGATTCGGCGGGGGCCGCGGCGCCAGGACCGGGGCCGGCGGTCCTGTCGAAGTCGTGACGAGAGGCGCCGCCCGGACAGCAGAGCATGTCGCTAGCCATCGGATGCGACGGTACTCCGGTCTGCGCATGTGCGCCGCGCAGGCGCGCCGAGATGGCTAGGCGCTGACGAACTGCCGCAGCGCCGCCTCGTCGGCGACTCCCCACGCGGTGATGCGGTCGGAGATCACCCGCCGCAGCTGATCTGGGCTGAAAATGCCTGCGTCGGCGACGTTTCGCACCTTGTCGTGATAGGCGTCGATGTCGGCGCCGATGACCTCGAGGTCAGCCGCGCGGGCAGCGATCGCCGCGATGGTCTCGTCGCGGGCGTAGTCGAGGCAGTGCGCGACGAGGTTGGCGAAGAACTCCTCGTGCCGCTCTTCGTCGCGTGCGATGTGGGTGATGAGTCCGGCCAGCACCGGCTCTTCGATCTGGGCCGCCAGGTTGTTGCAGAACACGGCGTGGGCCCGCTCGAAGAAAGCCATGAACACCAGGGTTTCAACCTGGGAGTACTGGTCGGCGCGGTACCCCTTGACTGAGACGTGCTCGAAGCGGACCTGCTCGTTGGCGGTGGGGTCGATCTCTCGGGTCACCACGAAGTACTCGCGCAGTGCGATGGCGTGCAGGTGTTCTTCGGCGGTCCACCGGCCGATCCAATTGGCCCACATGTCTTCGAGAATGAAGTGCTCGACGAGCTCGCGGTGATAACCCGCCACGTTGTCCTTGGTGATGAGCAGGATCTCGCACGCGTCGGTGATGACTTTGGGCAGCGTCACCTGCGACGGGTCCCAATCACGCCCGCCGAGGAAGGCATAGTTCTCGCCCTGTTCGAACGGCACGAAGTCGTGTGCGAACCAGAGCTCCTCGGTGCCAAGGTGCCGGTCGAGGTTCTCGCCCACGACGGGCTCGAGTTCGAGGATCAGCGCATTAGCGACAGGTTTCTGTGCCACGCGGTAACTGTAACCCGCATACACAGGTTCCGTAAAATCGGCCGCGAGCAGTGAGCGAGATCAGCTCGATGACCCCTAGAGCGTCAACCCCGGGTAGAGCGGGTGAGCCGTCAGCAACTCGGCGGCAGCGGCGTGCACCCGCTCAACGGTGCCGTCGGCCAGCACGTATTTGGCCTTTGACGGGCCCTGCGGCCCCGCCGCGGGTCGAGTGTTGGCCAACACCTCGACCACCAGCTCGGCGACCCGATCGAACTCGGCGGCGCCGAAGCCGCGGGTGGTCAGTGCCGGGGTGCCAAACCGGATGCCGCTGGTGTACCAGGCGCCGTTGGGGTCCGCGGGGATGGAGTTGCGGTTGGTGACGACGCCGGAGTCCAGCAACGCCGATTCGGCCTGCCGCCCCGTCAGCCCGAATGACGTCACGTCCAGCAGCACAAGGTGGTTGTCGGTGCCGCCGGTGACCAGCCGCGCCCCGCGCCGCAGGAACCCGTCGGCCAGCGCCTTGGCGTTATCAGCAACCCGCTGCGCGTAGGCCCGGAAGGTGGGCTGGCGCGCCTCGGCCAGCGCGACCGCCTTGGCGGCCATTACGTGTGACAACGGCCCGCCCAGCACCATCGGGCAGCCTTTGTCGACGGCGTCGGCGTACTCCGGCTGGGCCAGCACTAGGCCGCCGCGTGGCCCGCGCAGCGACTTGTGCGTGGTGGTGGTGGTGACGTGGGCGTGTGGCACCGGGTCCTCGTCGCCGGTGAAGACTTTGCCGGCGACCAGCCCGGCGAAGTGCGCCATGTCCACCATCAGGGTGGCGCCCACTTGGTCGGCGATCTCGCGCATCTTGGCGAAGTTGATCCGTCGCGGGTAGGCCGAGTACCCGGCCACCAGGATCAACGGCTTG
>DATFYT010000162.1:0-6241 GCA_035314925.1 Mycobacterium sp.
CCTCCAGCGCCGGCGGTCGAGGTGCCGGCGCGGGTCTTGCCGGGCAACGGTGCCCCGGCCGTCCCGCTGGCGCCCGGGCCCGACGTCATGGTCCGCACCCCCGACGGCGCCACCACGCTGGGCCCCCAGCACTTCCCGTCACCTCCTGGCGCGCCGCAACTGCCCGCTGCCGGACCGGGAGTCGTACCGCCGGCCGTACCCGGCGCGCCGGGTACGCCGGGGTTGGCGCCCACCCTGCCCCCGGCTGTCGCCGTGCCCGTGCCCGCGGTGCCCATACCCGCCGGGCCCGCGCCCGTGGCGGTGCCCGCAGTGCCGCCCGTGGCCCCGGCGGCCCCCGTTGTGCCCCCGCCGGTAACTGGGCCCGCGCCCCAGGGCGCACCCGCGGTTCCGCCCGCTGCCGCGCCGGCCCCGGTTGACGCAGCACCGCCGGGCGTGCCCCACCTTGCAGGACCACCCGCCGCGCCGCTTATCGGCGAGCAGTTCGGCCCCTTGACCGTGACAACGCCCGGCGCTGCGCGGTGAGCCGCGGGGACCGGTCGGGCAGCCGATCATCGCGGCCGCTGCAGCCTCGAGGTGTGACCACAGCCAAGAAGCCGAAGAAATCGACGGCGCCGAAAAAGGATGCGCGGGCGAAGGCGAGCCCACCGGTGCGCTCCGCGCGGGATCGCCGTACCCGCCAGGCCGTGGAGCTCGGAAGCCGCGGCGCGTCGTTCGTCTTTCGGCACAGGGCGGGCAACGCGGTGATTTTCCTGGCGCTGTTAGTGGCGGCGGTTCAGCTGTTCTACCTGCAAGTGCCCCGCGCGTCCGGGCTACGGGCCGAGGCCGCCGGCCAACTCAAGGTCACCGATGTCCAAAAAGCGTTGCGCGGCAGCATCATCGACCGCAACAACGACCAACTTGCCTTCACCATGGAGGCCCGCGCGCTGACCTTCCAGCCGCGCAGGATCCACAAGCAGCTGGCAGAGGCCAAGCAGAAGAACGCGAAGGCGCCCGATCCACAAAAGCGATTGACGGAGATCGCACGGGAGGTGGCACTGCGGCTGAACAACAAGCCGGACAAGGCCACCTTGCTGAAGAAGCTGCGCAGTGACGAGACATTCGTCTATCTCGCCCGCGCCGTCGACCCTGCGATCGCCACCGCCATCACCACCAAATACCCCGAAGTGGGCACCGAGCGCCAAGACCTGCGCCAGTATCCCGGCGGGTCGCTGGCGGCCAACATCGTCGGCGGAATCGACTGGGACGGCCATGGTCTGCTCGGGTTGGAAGATTCGATGGACGCCGAACTGGCCGGCACGGACGGCTCCATCACCTACGACCGCGGCTCCGACGGCGTGGTCATACCCGGCAGCTACCGCAATCAGCACAAGGCGGCCAACGGCTCGACCGTCCAGCTCACCCTCGACGACGACATTCAGTTCTATGTCCAGCAGCAGGTTCAGCAGGCCAAGAACCTATCCGGGGCACGCAATGTTTCGGCGGTAGTGCTGGATGCCAAGAGCGGCGAAGTGTTGGCCATGACAACCGACAACACCTTCGACCCGTCTCAGGACATCGGGCGTCAGGGCAACAAGCAGATGGGCAACCTGCCGGTCACGTCCCCGTTCGAACCGGGGTCGGTGAACAAGGTCGTCACGGCCGCCTCGGTAATCGAGTACGGGCTCAGCAATCCCGACGAGGTGCTGCAGGTGCCCGGCTCGATCAACATGGGCGGGGTCACCGTGCACGATGCGTGGAATCACGGGGTGGCGCCGTACACCACCACCGGTGTGTTCGGGAAGTCGTCCAACGTCGGCGCGCTGATGCTGGCCCAGCGCGTCGGCCCGGACCGCTACTTCGACATGCTTCGCAAGTTCGGGCTGGGGCAGCGCACCAACGTCGGGCTGCCCGGTGAGAGCGCCGGGCTGGTTCCGCCGCTCGACCAGTGGTCGGGCAGCACGTTCTCCAACCTACCTATCGGCCAAGGCCTTTCGATGACCTTGCTGCAGATGGCGGGGATGTATCAGGCGATCGCCAACGACGGGCTGCGGATGCCGCCGCGGATCGTCAAGGCCACGATCGCATCAGACGGCACCCGCACCGAAGAGCCTCGCCCGGAAGGGATTCGGGTGGTATCGCCGGAGACCGCGCGGACGGTGCGCAACATGCTGCGCGCGGTCGTGCAGCATGATCCGAGGGGCGTCCAGCAGGGCACCGGGCCGGCGGCGGCGGTCGAGGGTTACCAGATCGCCGGCAAAACCGGCACGGCGCAGCAGATCAACCCGGCGTGCGGCTGCTACTTCGACAACGTTTACTGGATCACCTTCGCCGGGATGGCTACCGCCGACGACCCGCGCTATGTCATCGGCATCATGATGGACAACCCGCAGCACGCCGCCGACGGGTCACCGGGATCGTCGGCGGCCCCATTGTTCCACAACATCGCCGGCTGGCTGCTGCAGCGCGAAAACGTCCCACTGTCACCGGATCCCGGCCCGCCGCTGACATTGCAAGCCATGTAGGCGCACCGTGACTTGCGGCCGGTTAGCAGCTGCTGGTATCGCGGACTAGTGAGGTTTCGGCGTGAGGTGGTGGCGATGGCGTTTGCGGGAAGGTTTCGGGTCGACTCAGCGGCCCTGGCGGGCTCTGCGGCGCAGGTGTCTGCGCATGGTGAGGATCTGGCGAGTGCCCACTTGTCGTCGGACAACCGGATAACGACCGTCCAGTCGGGCTGGGTCGGCGTCTCTGCCGCGGCGCTGAGCATCAAGACGGCGACCTGGTTGGAAACCTCGCGTGGATTGTTGGCAAGGGTCGGCGCTCACGCGTTGGACCTGACCAACGACGGGATCGAGTTTGCGACGCTAGAGCGCGACAACGTGGAGAAGCTGCGCGCGCTCGGCGGCGGCCCCGTCTGAGCCGAAGCAGCCGACCGCCGCATCCAACCGCCCGGGCAAATCCGGGAACTTTATCGTCGGCATTCCCAGGTCGGTAGGGTCATGGCCGGTTAAGGCCTTGAGAATCAGCGGCAGAGGAAGGTGGTATCGGTGCCCACTGCGCTGCGCCCAAGCGTCGGCTTGGGCGTGCCGCTATCGACGCTGGCCGCTCAAGTGGGCGCGGTGCCGGCCGAAGGCAGCCTGGTGCCCGATCTGCGCATCACCGGTGTCACCCTGCGTGCCCAGGACGTGCAATCGGGCGACCTGTTTGCCGCGCTTTCCGGTGCGTCGACACACGGCGCCGGCTATCTCGGCGATGCGATCGAACGCGGGGCCGTCGCGGTGCTCACCGACGCCGCCGGCGTCGCCCAGATCGCCGACCAAGGGTCGGCTGCGGTGCCCGTGCTGGTTCATCCCGAACCCCGCAGCGTGCTAGGCGAACTCGCCGCGACCGTCTACGACCATCCCTCCGAGCGCCTCGCCGTCGTCGGCGTCACCGGAACGTCGGGCAAGACGACCACGACGTATCTGATCGAGGCCGGCCTGCGGGCGGCCGGGCGGACAGTGGGACTGATCGGCACGATCGGCCTGCGGATCGACGGCGTCGATGTGCCCAGTGTGCTGACCACCCCCGAAGCGCCCGCATTGCAGGCCCAGTTGGCGGCAATGGCCGAGCGTGGTGTCGACACGGTGGTGATGGAAGTGTCCAGTCACGCGCTGACACTGGGCCGCGTCGATGGCGTGCACTTCGCGATCGGCGGTTTCACCAACCTGTCCCGCGACCACCTCGACTTCCACCCGACCATGGAGGACTACTTCGAGGCCAAGGCGCGGTTGTTCGACCCGTCGTCGCCGCTGCGCGCCTCTCGCGCGGTCGTCTGCGTCGACGACGACGCGGGTCGCTTGATGGCCGACCGTGCCGACGCCGCGATCACGGTCAGCGCGCAGGGCCGGCCCGCGGACTGGCGCGCCGAAAACGCGACGGCCGATGGGGGCGAGCAGGAGTTCACCGCGGTCGACCCCGCCGGCGTGCACCACCGGGTCGGTGTCCCGCTGCCGGGCGAATACAACATCGCCAATTGCCTTGTGGCGCTGGCGATTATCGATACACTCGGGGTTTCCCCGGAGCAGGCGTCAACCGGGTTGCGGGATACCCGCGTTCCCGGGCGGCTCGAGCAGATCGACCGCGGCCAGGACTTTCTCGCGCTGGTCGACTATGCCCATAAGCCGGGCGCGTTGGGCGCGGTATTGCAATCATTGCGTCGCCCGGATAGCCGGCTGGCCGTGGTGTTCGGCGCCGGTGGTGACCGCGACCCGGGTAAACGGGCGCCGATGGGCCGGATCGCCGCTGAGCTGGCCGACTTGGTGATCGTGACCGACGACAACCCCCGCAGCGAGGACCCGGCGGCCATCCGCCGCGAGATCCTGGCGGGCGCAGCCGAAGCCGGGGGAGCCGCACGGGTGGTCGAGATCGACGATCGGCGCGAAGCGATCGACCACGCCGTCGCGTGGGCGGCTTCCGGCGACGTGGTGCTGATCACCGGCAAAGGCCACGAAACCGGCCAGACCCGCGGCGGGCAGACCTACCCGTTCGACGACCGGGTCGAGCTCGCCGCCGCCCTCGAGGCGCGGCGCAGATGATCGACCTCACCGTCGCGCAGATCGCCGAGATCGTCGGTGGCGAACTGGCCGACATTTCCGCGCCGGCGGCCGCGGATCTACATGTCACCGGGACCGTCGAATTCGACTCCCGCAAAGTCACCCCCGGAGGGTTGTTCTTGGCGCTGCCGGGGGCCCGCTCCGACGGGCACGACCATGCGGCGGCGGCGGTGGCCGCGGGAGCGGTCGCGGTGTTGGCCGCCCGGCCGGTCGGGGTGCCGGCGATCATTGTCAGCCCCGTCCCACCCACAGCACAGCGCGGTAGCGGACTGGCCGGTGTTCTCGAACACGACGACGACGGGTCGGGTGCGGCGGTGCTGGCCGCGCTGGCCAAACTGGCCGCGGCGGTGGCCGCCGAGCTGGTGGCCGGCGGGCTGACAATCGTCGGGATCACCGGCTCGTCCGGCAAGACGTCGACGAAAGACCTGCTGGCCGCGGTGCTCGCGCCGCTCGGCGAGGTGGTGGCGCCGCCCGGGTCGTTCAACAACGAACTGGGCCACCCGTGGACCGTCCTGCGCGCCGCCGCCAGCACCGACTACTTGATTCTGGAACTCTCGGCGCGCCATCCGGGCAACATCGCCGAGCTGGCAACGATCGCGCCGCCGGCCATCGGGGTGGTGCTCAATGTCGGTACCGCGCATCTGGGTGAGTTCGGCTCACGCGAAGCCATCGCACAGACCAAATCCGAACTGCCGCAGGCTGTTCCGCGATCCGGAGTGGTCGTTCTCAATGTCGACGACCCGGCGGTGGCGGCGATGGCCGATGTGACCGCGGCTCGCGTGGTGCGGGTCAGCCGGCACCGCAGGACCGACGCCGGGCCCGCCGATGTGTGGGCCGGTCCCGTCACACTCGACGAGCTGGCCAGGTCGCAGTTCACCTTGCACTCGGCCGACAGCGACGTCGACATCCGGCTGGCCGTGCACGGCGATCATCAGGTGAGCAATGCGCTGTGTGCGGCTGCGGTAGCGCTGGAATGCGGCGCCACTACCGAGCAGGTGTCCAAGGCGCTGGCCGGCGCCGGCCCCGTGTCGCAGCACCGGATGCGGGTCAGCACGCGCGCCGACGGGGTCACCATCATCGACGACGCGTACAACGCGAACCCGGATTCCATGCAGGCCGGCTTGCAGGCTCTCGCTTGGATTGCCCGCGGCGGCAGCGGGGCCGCCCGCCGCCGTAGCTGGGCGGTGTTGGGCGAGATGGCCGAGCTCGGCGAGGACGCGATATCCGAACATGACCGCATCGGCAGGCTGGCGGTGCGCTTAGATGTGTCTCGACTCGTTGTCGTCGGAATGGGGAGGTCTATGAGCGCCATGCACCACGGCGCGGCCATGGAAGGCTCGTGGGGCGGCGAAGCGGCTATTGTCACCGACGCCGACGCCGCCCTGACCCTGCTGCGGGCTGAACTGCAGCCCGGGGACGTGGTGCTGGTCAAGGCTTCCAACGCCGCGGGCCTGGGGGCACTGGCCGACTCGCTGCTCGCCGACACCGCTGACCGCCAGGGCGATCTCGGATGATCGACATCCTCGTCGCCGTGGCCATTGCGCTGACGGTGTCCATCCTCTTGACCCCGCTGCTGATCCGGCTGTTCAACAGGCAGGGCTTCGGTCACGAGATCCGCGAAGACGGCCCGCCGAGCCACCAGACGAAGCGCGGAACGCCGTCGATGGGTG
>DATFYT010000163.1:0-23303 GCA_035314925.1 Mycobacterium sp.
CGCAAGCGCGGCGTAGCCGGGTGCAGCGGGTCGCCACCATCAGGCTGGGGCCGGTTACGCAGACGCAGCCGCCAGTGCCTTCTCGTCCTCGTCGGCGAAGGTGTCCTCCAGCTGCACCGGCGAGTAGTCGAGGTCGATCTCGCCGACCGGACGCCCGCGGGCGCTGCTGATCGTGCCGAGCCGCCGCATCCCCTTGTCGTTGGCATACTGCATGAACTCGTCGACCGAAATGTCGAATGGCATCGGATCGTAAAGGGCGAAGCCTTCTTCGATGAGGCGCAGCCCGAGCGGCATGAGCTCGTTCATGCGCGTTTCGAAGACGTCCCAATTGGCATCGTCGGCGGCGACGTGGCGCCGGCAGGTGAAGGTGCCCCATGCCATGTGGCGTCGCTCGTCGTCACCGATGCGCTGGACCAGCTCCTGCATCCCGGGCAGGATGCCGCGTTCCACACAGATCTTGTGCCAGGCGTAGTAGCCGGTCAGCGCCAGCATGCCTTCGACCATGTGGTTGTAGGTGACGGACGCCCGGACCTGCGCGGCCGGCGAGGGATCGACCCTCAGCGCGTTGAGGCAGTCCGGCAGTTCCTCGTAGAAAATCGTGCGGTAGGTAGGGATGTCGTCCAGGTAGCTGTGCAGGTCGTCGGTGATGCCGACGGCGTCGAGCCACATGCGGAACACCTGAACGTGCTTGGCTTCCTCGAACGCGAACTGCGTCAGGTACATCTCGTCGCCCAGCCGGCCTTCGGCCCGCATCGCGTACATGAACGGCTGAATGTCCTCGGTCACTGCTTCTTCGCCGGCGATGAACTCGGCGCACAGTCGGGTGGCGTAGTGGCGTTCGTCGTCCGTAAGCCGCTCCCAGTCGGCGCGGTCGCGGGAGAAGTCGATGTCGGCCGGGTTCCAAAACTTCGCATTGCCACCGGCAAATAGCTTGAGCGGCAAGCTGTCCCAGTTGAGCCCGCCCGCAACCATCGAGCCCGTGTGTGTCCGTGTCATGTGGTGACCTCCTTTGTGTCAATCCGGTGAGCTTGCGGTAGCGGGGCAAATGCAGCCGCCAGTACCGCGACGAGCCGGCGTACCGCCAGTGCCGGTTGCTCCGGCGTAGGCTCGTCGAGTCCGAGGATGGGATCCAGTCCGCGCACATACGGCGCCAGCGCCAGGTGCGGAAAGATCATCAGCAGCAACGACATCAGCGCGTCGGTATCGGATTCCGCACGCAGGTCGCCGCGGAGGTGCGCGTCGCGGACAAGCGGCCGCAGCACCTCCAGGTAGTGGCGGTGAATGACGTTCTGCACGCTGACGCGGGCTTCGGTGTCGACTTCAAGAGTCGCCGCGGCGTGCAGCGCGCGTTCATGCGGGTGGTCTGCGAAGTAGGCCACCCACGCGTCGAGCCAGTCGGTGAGAAAGTCGAAGAACGGCCGGCTGGGGTCGAGCTCGCGGATGCGGTCCTCCATGTAGGCACGCACCCGCTGGCTGGCGATGTCGGCGATGAACGCATACAGGTCGCGCTTGTCCGCGAAGTACTGGAACAGGCTGCCCTTCGCGACTCCCGCGCGCCGGGCGATGACGTTGAGGCTGCCGCCCGAGAATCCGTGCACGCCGAACTCGGCCTCGGCGGCTTCGATGACCGCCGCGCGCCGCGCCGGGTCGACGCGAGCCCAGGTCACGGTCGGCATTCGGTCCTCCTCGTGTCGATGACCACTGGTCACTTTACTGTGAGGCAGGTCACTCCTCAAGGCTCTGGATGTAATCGATGCGAGGAACGGTCGTGCTGCCGCCGGCACCGCCGGCTCTCAAGCCCGCGGTGGAGATCATCAACTGGTTTCTGAGCGCCGGAACCATTGCGACGATGCCGCGGTGGATGCGGCGGCTGAGTGGTTTCGACCAGCCTTGCATCGTCGATATCGGTGTCCGGCCCGTACTCACATTGAGTTTCGGCATTATCAACCGCATTCCGCGGCTGAAACTGGCCGTCGCCGGCCTCATCGCCCCGTCCATGGTGCCGGTCGCCGCCCCGTACATCCTCGGCGTCGCGCCGAGGTCGACGGAAGTCCTCACTCCCGCCGAAGCACGGCGGCGCTACGCTACGCCAAACCGGCGGACGCGCATCTCGAACTGCGGGCCAAGCAACACGATCGCGTGTTCGGCGAAGGTAAACCACCCAGCGACGAAGGACTGATCGAATCCCAGGCCTATTTGGGCGAGCTCGGCTTGGTCAAGGGACACGGCTGAGCAAGCACATCACGTGATCTGTACGCACGCAAAGAAAATGCGCTGACCCCGCGTCTCAACAGCGGCGCGATGACGGCACGAGCGATGTCCGAAACCTCGGAAAATACCCGCGTGAAACGGCAAGACACTACATACTCTGCACCGAGGAGGCGTTCATGGGCCATTACAAAGCGAACTTGCGCGACATCGAGTTCAACCTATTCGAAGCGCTTGAGCTGGGGCCGATCCTGGATTCGGGGTCGGTCGGTGAGCTCGACAGCTCCACCTCGCGTGAGATCCTGGCCGAAGTTGCCCGCTTCGCCCAAGGCCCCGTCGCCGAGTCGTTCGTCGCCGCCGACCGCGAGCCGCCGGTGTTTCTGCCGGACCAGCACACCATCACCGTGCCGGACCCGATCCGTACGACGGTGCAGGCGATCTGGGACGCGGAATGGTGGCGGCTGGGCGTCGCCCCGGAGATCGGTGGCACCGCGGTGTCCAGGACGTTGGTGTGGGCGGTTCTGGAGATGGTCATCTGTGCCAACCCAGCGCTGTTCTTCTACTACGCCGGCCCGGCGATGGCCGACATCCTCTACGAACTCGGCAACGATGAGCAGCGCGCATTAGCCAACGCGGCAATCGAGAAGCGTTGGGGCGCAACGATGGTGCTGACCGAGCCGGATGCCGGCTCGGATGTGGGGGCCGGACGCACCAAAGCCATCGAGCAGCCAGACGGCTCCTGGCACGTCGAAGGTGTCAAGAGATTCATCTCCGGCGGCGATCTCGGCGACACGGTCGAGAACATCCTGCACCTGGTCCTCGCCCGTCCCGCCGGCGCGCGCCCTGGCACCAAGGGCCTCAGCCTCTTCGTCGTGCCGAAGTATCTGTTCGACTGGGATACCTTCGAGATCCTAGGCCGCAACGGTGTTTTCGCGACCGGCCTCGAGCACAAGATGGGATACAAGGCATCCCCGACGTGCGAGCTGACGTTCGGCGCTCACGGCATCCCGGCCCAGGGCTGGCTGGTCGGTGACAAGCACGACGGCATCGCCCAGATGTTCAAGGTCATCGAAAACGCCCGCATGCTCGTCGGCATCAAATCGTCCGGAACATTGTCGACGGGCTATCTCAACGCGCTCGACTACGCCAAGACGCGGATCCAGGGTGCAGACATGACGCGGATGCTCGACAAGAATGCCCCACGGGTGCCGATCACCCACCACCCCGACGTGCGGCGGTCCTTGATCATGCAGAAGGCCTACGCCGAGGGTTTGCGTGCCATCTACCTCTACACCGCGGCTCATCAGGATCCCGTTGTCGCCGCGGCAGTCTCAGGTGCTGACGAAGACATGGCGACCCGGGTCAACGATTTGCTATTGCCGATCATCAAAGGCGTGGGCTCCGAGCGGGCCTACCAGTACCTGACCGAATCGCTGCAGACTCTGGGCGGTTCGGGATTTTTGCAGGACTATCCGATCGAGCAGTACATCCGCGACGCCAAGATCGACTCGCTGTATGAGGGCACCACCGCGATCCAGGCGCAGGACTTCTTCTTCCGAAAGATCGCGCGCGATCAGGGCGGGGCGCTGGCGCATATCGCCGGGCAGATCCACGCGTTCATCGACAGCGACGTCGCAGACCAACGGCTCAAGGTGGAACGCGCCTATCTGGGCACCGCGTTGGAGGATGTGCAGGCGATAACGGCCACCCTGACCGGGTATCTGTTGGGATCGGCCGAGACGCCGACCGAGCTCTACAAGGTCGGGCTGGGTTCGGTGCGGTATCTGCTGGCCGTTGGGGATCTGCTCATCGGCTGGCAGCTGCTGTTCCACGCGGAAATCGCGCTGCGGGCATTGGATTCCGGCGCGAAGGGTAAAGAGCAGGCGTTCTACGAGGGCAAGATCGCCGCGGCGCAGTTCTTTGCCGCCAATGTGTTGCCCGAGATCACCGCGACGCGCGGTATTCTGGCCCGCACCTCGACCGCATTGATGGACCTCGACGACGACGCGTTCTGACACCACCGCTCCGGTACGGCTGGCCCTACTCGGGCTGGGCGGCATGGGACTGCATCACCTGAAGATCTTTCAGAGCCTGGCGCCGTGGGCACAGATTACTGCCGTGGCGGATAGCCACCCGCCGTTTGCCGAACGCGCCGCCGCTATCACACCGGCTGCCCAGGTTTTTCACGAACCGCTGGACTGCCTGCGCAACGCCGATATCGACGCTGCCGTCGTGGCCACCGCCGACGACACTCACCACGCGATCGTCGAGGCGTGCATCGCACGCGGCATCTACGTGCTGTGCGAAAAGCCACTGACCCTTTCGACCGAAGAGTCTCTGCACCTGGTCAAGGCCGAACGGGCCAGCGGCCGCCGGCTCGTCCAAGTCGGCTACATGCGCCGATACGACACCGACTACCGGCATATCCACGACACCGCGCGGTCCGGTGGAGTCGGCCAGCCCATTCTGATCAGCCAACGCCATCACAACCCGCTGGCTTTCAACACCTTTGACGCACAGCAGCTCATCGCCAGTTCAGCCGCACACGATATCGACCTGTTCCGCTGGTTTGTCGGTGAGGAGATCAGCGTCGTCAGCTGCGCGGCCAAAAGCAGTGACGACGGATCGACGGTGACCGTCCTTATCACGCTGAAGTCGGAATCCGGGATCCTCGGTGTCGTCGAGGTTGGTCGGGGACCGGGAATGCGATACGACATCGGACTCGACCTTGTCGCCAGCGGCGGCAGCCTCACCCTCGGATCACCGTCTCTGACGGCGCATGCCGGCCGCGATAGCGTGGCAGCCCAGCGCCTGCCGGACAACTGGATCCAACGATTCGACGGCGCGTATAGATCCCAGAACGTCTCGTGGCTGACGGCCGTGGCGAACCACTCGGTTGACGGGCCGTCGACTTACGACGGGGACGCCACCAACGCCGTCGCGGATGCCGCAATGGCGGCGTTGCGTACCGGCGGCGCGCAAGTCGTGCACCAGATTCCGGCCGGCGACCTCGGGCAGGACCGGCCGCGACGATGATCGAGCCCACCGGTCCGCCGAAGCCCGTCATGCACGAGCGGTGGACCACCTAACATCGGCCCCAGGTCTTACTGACTACCGCTCAGGGACCAATCGATACCGCCGATGGCGGTCGAAGCGAGGAGTGATCACCGAATGGCGCAACACAGCGACGCGTGGCCCAGCTTGCGAGTCGACGACTGGATTCCAACGCGGGACACCTTGCACATGTGGACCCAGATCGTCGGCAAGATTCGACTGACTCACTCGCCGATGGTCAACCACTGGTGGCAGGTGACCTCTTATGTGACTGCGCGTGGTTTGACCACCTCGGCGATTCCTTACGGGACAGAGGCATTCGACATTGAGTTCGATTTCATCGACCACGAGTTGGTGATCCGGAGCAGCACCGGCGCGACCCGTACGGTGGCGTTGGAACCGAAATCGGTGGCCGAGTTCTATTCGCAGACCATGCATGCACTCGACGAGTTGGGACTGCACACCCGCATCCAGGCACACCCCAACGAGGTAGACCCGGCTTTGCGATTCGACGAGGACGTCGAGCATGCGTCATACGACCCTGTCGCCGCGCAGTTGTTCTGGCGCCAACTGCTTGCGGCCAGCCGGGTATTCGGCCGCTTCCGGTCCCGCTTCGTCGGAAAAGTCAGTCCCGTGCATTTTTTCTGGGGTGCAATGGATCTCGCGTGCACCAGGTTCTCCGGCCGCGGCGCGCCCCGCCATCCCGGCGGTGCTCCCAATGTTGGAGACTGGGTAATGGTCGAGGGATATTCGCACGAACTGAGCAGCTGCGGGTTCTGGCCGGGCGGCGGTGAGGAAGGCGCTTTCTACGCCTACGCCTATCCCGAACCTGACGGCTTCGCCGAGTATTCGGTGCGGCCCGCAGAAGCCGATTACAGCAAGGAGCACGGCGAGTTTCTCCTTCCGTACGAGGTGGTGCGGCAGGCAGCCGATCCTCACGAGGTGCTGCTGGCATTTTTGCAGGACAGCTACGAAGCGGAGGCGGTCTGCGCCGGCTGGGACCGTAGCGCGCTCGAATGCGACCCGGATCGCTGGAAGGCGTATCAAACCCGGGCATGACTACCACCGGTCCGGCGAAGCCCGTCATGCGCGAGCAGTAGAGCACCTAACATCGGGCGCATGTCGCTATTGAATACCGCTCAGGGACCAATCAATACCGCTGATCTCGGCGTCACGCTCATGCACGAACACGTGTTCATCATGACCACCGAGATCGCGCAGAACTATCCGGAGGCGTGGGGCGACGAAGATGCCCGGGTGGCGGACGCCGTCACTCGGCTCAACGAGCTCAAATCTCGCGGCGTGGACACCATCGTCGACCTCACCGTGATCGGGCTGGGCCGCTACATTCCGCGGATCGCCCGCGTCGCCGCGCAGACCGAGCTGAACATCGTCGTCGCGACCGGCCTGTACACCTACAACGACGTCCCGTTCTATTTCCACTACATGGGCCCGGGAGCCCAACTCGGTGGGCCGGAGATCATGACCGACATGTTCGTCCGCGACATCGAGGAGGGCATCGCCGACACCGGCATCAAGGCGGGCATCCTCAAGTGCGCCACCGACGAGCCCGGCATCACCCCCGGTGTCGAGCGGGTGTTGCGAGCGGTCGCCCAGGCGCACAAGCGCACCGGGGTGCCGATCTCCACACACACCCACGCGGGACTGCGGCGCGGGCTCGAGCAACAGCGCATCTTCGAAGAAGAGGGTGTCGACCTGAGCCGGGTGATCATCGGCCACTCCGGCGACAGCACCGACGTCGGTTACCTCGAAGAGCTCATCGCCGGTGGCTCCTATCTGGGGATGGACCGGTTCGGCATCGACGTGATCCTGCCGTTCGAGGAGCGGGTGAACATCGTGGCGCAGATGTGCGAACGCGGCCATGCCGACAAGATGGTGCTTTCCCACGACGCCAACTGCTATTTCGACGCACTGCCCGAGGAGTTGCTGCCGGTGGCCGCCCCCAATTGGCATTACCTGCACATCCACAACGACGTGATCCCCGCATTGAAAGAACGCGGGGTCACCGACGAGCAGTTGAACACCATGCTCGTCGACAACCCGCGGCGCATCTTCGAGCGACAGGGCAGCTATCAGTGACGCAGGCTGCGCCGATCCCGCCGATCGGCACCCAGATTTCGGCGCTGGCTGAGATCGCCCCCGACGAGCCGGCCGTCACCTGCGACGGGCGCACGCTGACCCGCGGCGAACTGGACCGCTCGACCAACCGACTGGCGCGCGCCTACGCCGAACGCGGCGTGGGCGTCGGCGACTACGTGACGATGGTGCTGCCCAACTCCATCGAGTGGATCCAGGCTGCGGTGGCGTGCTGGAAGCTGGGAGCGGTGCCCCAGCCGCTGTCCGCGCGGCTGCCCGATGCGGAGTTGCAGGGCCTGCTGGACTTGCGGCCACCGGCCTTGCTGGTGGGCCGCGAGCATCCCAAAATACCAAGTATTCCAGTGGGTTTCATACCCGATTCGGCGTTATCTGACGCGGCCGTGCCCGAGGCGGTGTCGCCGGTGTGGAAAGCGATGGGTTCGGGCGGCAGCACCGGGCGCCCGAAGCTCATTGAAGCCGGCGGCGACAGCCGAATACCGCCCGCGATCGGTTACCCGCTCGGCGCGCAGGAGGGCGACACCACCTTTGTGCCGGTGCCACTGACGCACAACACCGGCTTTACCACTGCGGCGATGGCGTTGATCATGCGCCACCATCTCGTGTTGATGAGCCGCTTCGAGCCGCACGAGTTTCTTCGGCTGATCACCGATCACCGGGTCACCTTCATGGTCACCGTGCCGACGATCATGCAGCGGGCACTGCCCGCCTACCACGCCGATCCGAGTTCCTACGACCTCTCGTCGATCCGGCGGTTGTGGCACTTGGCGGCACCGTGCCCGCCAACCGTCAAGGAGGCCTGGATCGACCTGCTGGGCCCGGAGAAGATTTGGGAACTCTACGGCGGCACCGAATTACAGGCGTTGACCTTCATCTCTGGCGACCAGTGGTTGACCCACCGAGGGTCCGTCGGGATCGTCGTCGCCGGCGAGATGAAGGTGCTCGACGACGACGGCAACCCATGCCCGCCTGGTGTGGAGGGCGAGATCTACATGCGGCCCAACCCCGGCAGCCCGCCGACCTACCGGTACGTCGGCTCCACGGCGAAATCCCGCGACGGCTGGGACTCGTTGGGTGACTTGGGCTATTTCGACGAGGACGGATTTTTATACCTGTCCGATCGCCGGGTGGACATGTTCACCGTCGGCGGCCGCAATGTCTACCCGGCGGAGATCGAGAACGCGCTGTCGGCGCATCCGGATGTGCTGTCCTGCTTGGTTGTTGGCGTACCCCACGAGGATCTGGGCCAAGTGCCCTATGCCCTGGTGCAGGCGGGTTCGGCGCTGGACGAGCAGACGGTGCAGGCGTTTCTGCGCGACCGGATCGCCGGCTACAAGGTGCCGGCCACCGTCGAGTTCGTCGACACCCCGCTGCGCGACGACGCCGGCAAGGCCCGCCGTTCGGCGGTCCGCGCCGACGTCATGGCGCGATTGCGTCTTCCTGACGCGGGCTGACGGCGCCGTCGGCGGCTGGGGCGGACTTTTGCCTTCGGCGAGATTCCCAGCGCCGCAGCGCTTCTCGGCAGGGCGATTCGACAAGCGCATAGCTCACCGCGGCGATGGCAATCGCGAAGATCAGCGTCAGCAGCAGCACCTCGGGCATGCGGCCCCTGAAGGAGAATTCGCCGATCACCGGGAACACCATGGTCAGCGCCGCAAGGTGCCAGATGAAGATCCCGTAAGACCAGCGACCCAGCGTCACCATCGGCCTGGTACCCAAGACCCGATGCCCAGTGTCGGGCCGATCCAGCACCAACGGCGCCACCAGGCCCGCCGCCACCAATGCACCCATCGCGGTCTTGACCGTGAACTGCGCGGCGCTGCTGGGCACCAGCCCCGCGGGCCCGGCCAGCGGTGAGGCAGCGATCAGATAAGCCACCACCACGACGACGGCCATCAGCACCCGACGTCGGGCGAGCCGATGCGGCCACCCGATCGGGCTGTGCACCCACTCGGCGAGCAGCATGCCCGCCGCGAACCAGGAGAAAAATGCCGGCGGCCAGTTCAGCGGATTGAGCCCGGCCGGGGCGACGAAAGGAATCCAGCCCCAAAACCAACTGGCGACGCCGAGGGCGGCGATCGCCGGCACCCGAGCGCGGACCGGCAGCCCGGCCGCGAGCAGCGCAAGGATGGGCAATGCCAGATAGAAGGTGACCTCTACCGACAGGCTCCACATCTGGGTCAGCCCGTGCGTCAACGTCAGCGGCACGTAAACCTGGGTGAGCGAGAGATTCGCCAGCCACACCGTGAGGTTCGGGTGATCGGCGTCCGGCAGCAGGGCCAGGATCACGACGACGGCGACCAGGTAGGCCGGCATGATGCGCACCACTCGCGATCGCAGGTAATGGCCGGTCGACGGGCGTGATCCCAGGCCGCGGGCCGCCGCAGCATGTCCGCGCCACAACAGAAAACCCGACAACGCGAAGAACACCGCGACCGCCAGATCGAACCGACCGTACAGCCGACCGTCAACCCCGCTTGAGTGCCCGGTCTGGAATGCGACGTGGGTGATGACGACGCCGATCGCCGCGCATGCCCGCATTCCTTCCACGGCGGGCAAGAAGCTGCGAATTCCTCCCACCCGCTGGGCTTGACTCATGAAGACAGTGTGCCCGCGCGGGGCAACCGGGCAAATCGGGTACACCCCGTTTGCCCACCTTGAGGACCTAAACTGCGACCTTAAATTTTGCTGTTAGGGTCGAACGAGTTTTGCTTCGCTGGCCCCCGGATCGGGGCGGTCGCGACGGACGGGTTAAGTGGCCCCGAACCGAATGAGACCAGAAGGAGGTCACGGCGACGTGAACCGGGCAGTCATGCTGCGGATGGCCTCGTGCGGGATCATGGGACTCGGAGCCGCCTTGCTCGTCGCCGCGCTGCTGCTGTGGACGTACACCAGCAGCAGGATCACCAAGATCCCGCTCGATCTGAATGCCACGTTGATCAGTGACGGCACTGGGACCGCCATCGACCCGGCGTCAATGAACAGTCAAAAGCTCGTCGTCAATAAAAACGTGCCGCTGGTATCCCAGCAACAAGTCGATGTCGAATCCCCCGCCAACGCCGATGTCGTCACGCTTCAAGTCGGTAACTCGGTTCGGCGCGCCGACAAGCAAAAGGACACCGGCCTGCAGCTCGCACTTGTCGACACCGTCACCCTCAATCGGAAAACGGCCATGGCGGTTTCCGATGACACCCATCCCGGCGGCGCCGTCCAGAAACCGCGCGGCTTCAACGACGAAAACCCAGCCACCAACATCGCGTTGCCACACGACGGACTGTCCTACCGCTTCCCGTTCCACACCGAGAAGCGGACGTACCCGTATTTCGACCCGATCGCGGAGAAAGCGTTCGACGCCAACTACACCGGCGAAGAAGACGTCAACGGCCTGACCACCTACAAGTTCACCCAGGACGTCGGCTACGACGCCGACGGCAAGTTGTCCGAGCCGATCAAGTACCCGTCGCTGTACTCCAACGACGAGGACAGCAAGGTGAGCGCGACCGCGGCGATGTGGGGTGTGCAGGGCGATCCGGACGAGAAGATCACCATGACCCGCTACTATGCCGCGCAGCGGACCTTCTGGGTGGATCCGGAGTCGGGGACCATCGTCAAAGAAGATGATCACGCCAATCACTACTTTGCCCGCGATCCGCTGAAGCCAGAGATGACCATGGTCGAGTACAAGGTCACCTCCAACGAAGACACCGTCGAGTCGCAGGTGAATGCCGCGCGTAACGAGCGCGACCGGTTGGCGCTATGGTCGCGGGTGCTGCCGATCAGCTTCACCGCGGCCGGTGTGATCGCGCTGATCGGCGGGCTGCTGCTGGGCTCCTTCAGCTTGCGGACCGAGGCGGCGCTGCTCGACCCGGGCCTGGACACCGCCGATCACGGCTTCTTCGGCCGCGGTGAACCGCCGCCCGAGCGAGTACCCGGTGCCGAGGCCGAGACCGAGAAACTGCCAACGCCGCCCAAAGACCTCCACCGAGAGTCCGGGCCGCCGGGCGCGAGTTCGCCCGACTCGGGTCCACCCGACCCGTCCTAGCCTGGCCGCGTGAGGCCCGTACCCCGCTGGGTTCTGCAGTGGTCCCGTCCCGGGTACGCACTGGCGTTGGCGCTGCTGATGGTTGCGCCTTTGATCAGCCCCGGGTACTTGCTGTTGCGCGATGCGGTATCCACGCCACGGTCGTATCTATCCGATAGCGCGCTCGGGTTGATGTCGGCCCCGCGGGCGACGCCGCAGGATTTCGCCGTCGCGTTGGCCTCGCACGCCATCGATGGCGGCATCGTGGTGAAGGCACTGTTGGTCGCGGGACTGTGGCTGGCCGGATGGGGCGCGTCCCGGTTGGTCGCGCTGGTTGTTCCGGAAGCCGGTGCCGGTGGCCAGTTTGTCGCGATCACGCTGGCCATCTGGAATCCGTATGTCGGTGAACGGCTGCTGCAGGGGCATTGGAGCTTGCTGCTCGGCTACGGCTGCCTGCCCTGGGTGGCGACGACGATGCTGAGGCTGCGGTCGAGGTCGTCGGGTCTTTTCGGGCTGGCCTTCTGGATCGCGCTGGCCGGGTTGACCCCGACCGGGCTGATCATGGCCGCGACGGTCGGACTGGTGTGCGTCGCTGCGCCGGGGGCCGGCCGCCCGCGTTGGCTGTGCGCCGCCGCCGTGCTGGCCGGTGCGGTGGTGGCGGCGCTGCCGTGGTTGACGGCTGCGGCGCTGGGCTTGTCATCGGCCGACGGCATCTGGACGCCGACCCCGGACGTTGCCGCGTTCGCCGCCCGCGCCGAGCCCGGGCTGGGCACGCTGGGCAGTCTGGCCAGCCTCGGTGGAATCTGGAACAGCGAGGCCGTACCGGCCTCGCGGGCAACACTTTTCGGGGTCGTATCGGCCGGGGTGCTGCTTGTTGTGGTGGCCATCGGGCTGCCGACGGTGATGCGCCGACGGGCGGCGCTGCCGTTGGTGGTGCTGGCCGCGGCGTCCGTGCTGATACCCGCCGCGCTGGCCACCGGGCCGGGGCTGGCCGTGCTGCACGCGGTAGTCGAGGCCGCGCCCGGCCTGGGCCTGTTGCGCGACGGGCAGAAGTGGGTGGCGCTGGCCATGCCCGGATACGCGCTGGCGGGTGCGGGCACGGTGTGGGCGTTGCGGCGTTGGTTACGGCCCCCGGTGACCGCGCTGGTGTGCTGCGCCGCGCTGCTGTTTTGCCTTCCGGATTTGGCATGGGGTGTGGCGGGAAAGGTTGAGCCGGTGCACTACCCGACCGACTGGCCGACCGTCGCGGCGTTGATCAACCGTGATCCCGAGGCGGTCGCGGTGTTGCCGGCCGATACCATGCGGCGCTTCGCCTGGTCCGGGGCGGCACCGGTGCTGGATCCGCTGCCGCGCTGGGTACGCGCCAACGTACTGACGACCGGAGACCTGAACATTTCCGGTGCGACGGTTCCGGGTGAGGGAAACCGGGCGCACCAGGTGCAGCGGCTGCTGTTGGCGGGCGCCGACCCGAATGTAATTCGCCGTGCCGGCGTGGGGTGGCTGGTGATCGAGGCGGGCACCCCCGGCGATATAGGTTCCTCCGCAAGGACATTCGAGCGGCTACCGGTGACCTTTCGCGGCCGGGACCTGATGCTTTACCGGGTCGGCGGCGAGACCGCCGGCGCGCCCGCCAACCGTCGCCTGCTCGTGGTGATAGCACACTTGGCGTGGTTGGCGATGCTCATCGGCGGAGCCATCGGTATGACGATTTCGAGGCGGACAGACTCAGACCATTCCGCTGACACGGTAACCGGTTAACACCGACTCCAACACCATACGCATCGCGTCAGCGCTTTGCCGCCAGGAGAATTCGGCGCTGCGCGCTTGCGCCTTGGCGCCGAGTTGATCACGCTGCACCGGATCGGTCAGCAGCTGTTGCAGCCGATTCACCAACTCGGCGCGACTGTCGACCAGCACACCGGTCACCCCGTCGATAATCGAGTCGGCCAACCCACCGGAAGATCGGTAGCCGATCGTGGGTACCGCGTGCTGAGCCGCCTCGATGACCGCCAGGCCCCAGCCCTCTTTGCGCGAGGGCAGCACATGCACCCAAGACTGTTGCATGACATGGTGTTTGGTGACGTCATCGACATGACCGTGGAACGTCACTGCGTCGCTGATGCCCAGACGGGCAGCGTGCTCGACCAAGCGCTGCCACCACCACCCGCCGCCGACGATGTCGAGATGCAGCCCTGGTATCGACGGCCGCAACAGCGCCACGGCGGCCAGCGCGTCCTCGATCTGCTTGTGCGGCACCAGCCGGGACAACACCAACACGCGCGGGTTGCCCGCCCGCGGGCCACGCAAAGAAACCTCCGGGGCCTCGTCAAGACCATTACGCACCAACGCGATTCGATCGTTGGCGACACCGAGGCCAACCAAGTCGCGGGCCGACGGCAGCGACACCGTCACATATTGGTTGCGGCGGTGCACCCGCGGCGACAACCGCGACTCGACGAACCAGCCGAGCCGGCCGAGCACCGGACCTGCCACCGGCCACTGCTCGCGATGGCAGTGGTGTACGAGGACCGCGACCCGCCGGCCGTAAACCAGCCGGGCCAGAAACGGCAAGCCGTTCTGGGTATCGACCACCACATCCGGCCGGACCCGCCGCAGCGGCCCCATCCCGAGCCTGGCCGCCGCCATCGCCAGCAGCGCCCACACGTATACCGAGTAGCGCCCGCCCACACGGTTGATCCGCACACCGTCGATGACTTCACGACGCGGCGCGCCGGGATAACGTGCAGTGCGCAACGTGACCGCGACACCGGATGCGGCCAGCTGAGCGCCGATGCGCTGCAGGTAGGTTTCACTGCCGCCGCCCTGCGGGTGGCCGGTGTCGCGCCAGCACAGCAGCAACACCGACCGCAGACCAGACATCACGTCAGCCTAGCGATGCTCGGGATTTAGGGTTGGCCGGTGGCCGTGACTGACGTGTTTGCGCGGCGGGCTGACCTGCGCCGCTCGGTCCGGCTGCTGTCGGAGTTCCGCTACGAGCAGCGCGACCCGGCCCGGTTCTACGGCGCGTTGGCAGCCGACACCGTCGCGCTGGTGAGCGACCTCTGGCGGTCCGCCCACGGCGAATCTCCGGCTGGTCGCACGCTGCTCGACGTCGGCGGCGGACCGGGGTACTTCGCCGCCGCGTTCGCCGCTGCGGGTGTCCGCTACATCGGCGTGGAACCAGATCCACGTGAAATGCATGCCGCCGGGCCGGTTTTGGCGGGCGAAGCAGACACGTTCGTTCGGGCGTCCGGGATGGCGCTGCCGTTCGCCGATGACTCGGTGGACATCTGTCTGTCGTCCAATGTCGCCGAGCATGTGCCCCGGCCCTGGCAACTCGGCGGCGAGATGCTGAGGGTGACCAGGCCGGGCGGCCTCGTGGTGCTGTCCTACACGGTCTGGCTCGGCCCGTTCGGTGGCCATGAGATGGGCCTGACGCATTATCTCGGCGGGGCACGCGCCGCGGCGCGCTACACCCGCAAACACGGCCATCGACCGAAGAATGATTACGGATCGTCGTTGTTCGCGGTATCGGCGGCCGACGGCCTGAATTGGGCGGCCGGCACCGGCGCCTTGGTCGCCGCTTTCCCCCGCTACCACCCTCGATGGGCGTGGTGGCTGACCTCGGTGCCGGTGCTACGGGAGTTCCTGGTGAGCAATCTCGTGCTGGTCCTTCAGCCGCGATAATGGAACATGTTCTAATCCAGCGTCGCCTTGGGTAGGGTGGCGGCCATAGCCGCCGGCGACGACGCCGAGCGGAGCGATGAGGAGGAGCGGCGCAAAATGGCCGACAGTCTGACAACGGAGTACGACAAGCTTTTCATCGGCGGCAAGTGGGCCGAGCCGTCGACTGACGAAGTCATCGAGGTGCACTGCCCGGCCACCGGCGAGTACGTCGGCAAGGTGCCGATGGCGGCGGCGGCCGACGTGGACGCGGCGGTCGCCGCGGCGCGCGCCGCCTTCGACAGTGGCCCGTGGCCCTCGACTCCTCCGAAGGAGCGCGCGGCCGTCATCGCCAACGTGCTGAAGCTGATGGAAGAGCGCAAGGACGGATTCGTCAAGCTGCTCGGCCTCGAGACCGGCCAGCCCCCCACTTCTGTCGAGACGATGCAGTGGATGAGCGGGATCGGGACGATGAACTTCTTCGCCGGCCCCGCCGTCGACCAGGTCAAGTGGCAGGAGGTCCGCAACGGCGGCTACGGACAGACCATCGTCCACCGTGAGCCGCTCGGCGTGGTCGGGGCGATCGTGGCGTGGAACGTGCCGCTGTTCCTGGCGATCAACAAGCTCGGCCCCGCGCTACTGGCCGGCTGCACGGTGGTGCTCAAGCCGGCCGCCGAAACCCCGTTGAGCACAAATGCTTTGGCGGAGGTATTCGCCGAGGCCGGCCTGCCGGAGGGTGTGCTGTCGGTTGTGCCCGGCGGGATCGAAACCGGCCAGGCGCTGACGTCCAATCGAGACATCGACGTCTTCTCCTTCACCGGCAGCTCGGCCGTCGGGAAGGAGATCGGCCGCCGCGCGGCGGAGATGCTCAAGCCGTGCACCCTGGAACTCGGCGGCAAGTCGGCGGCCATCCTCCTCGACGATGTCGACCTGGCCGCCTCGGTCCCGATGCTGGTGTTCTCCGGCATCATGAACACCGGGCAAGCCTGTGTGGCCCAGACCCGCATCCTGGCGCCGCGCTCGCGCTACGACGAAATCGTCGACGCGGTAAGCAACTTCGTGCAGGCGCTCCCGGTGGGGACGCCGTCGGACCCGGCGGCCCAGATCGGGTCGCTGATCTCGGAGAAGCAGCGCGCCCGCGTCGAGGGCTACATCGCCAAGGGCATCGAGGAGGGCGCGCGGCTGGTCACCGGCGGCGGCCGTCCCGAAGGGCTGGACAACGGTTTCTTCGTGCAGCCCACCGTGTTCGCCGACGTCGACAACAAGATGACGATCGCCCAGGAAGAGATCTTTGGGCCGGTGCTGAGCATCATCCCCTACGACACCGAGGAAGACGCGATCAAGATCGCCAACGACTCGGCGTACGGACTGGCCGGCAGCGTGTGGACCACCAATGTGCCGCACGGCATCGAGATCTCGGAGAAGATCCGCACCGGAACGTACGCAATCAACTGGTACGCCTTCGATCCGTGCTGTCCGTTCGGGGGCTACAAGAACTCCGGCATCGGCCGGGAGAACGGGCCGGAGGGCGTCGAGCACTTCACCCAGCAGAAGAGCGTGCTGATGCCGATGGGCTACACCCTCGACAGCTAGCGCGTGTCATCGGCTTCGAGTCAATAGCGCGAGGCGTTGACTCAGCGCGCCGTGGAAGTGCCCAATGGCGCTTTCATGTCGGCCGAACTCCACAAAGGCATTAGCGCCGGCGCGTAACCCGCGCTGCACACCGGCCGACATTTCGTTGTCTTCCAACGCACCCCGCGTGAGTAGCGAGGGGCCAGACCCGGCGTCGCCCTGTCGACCGATCGCGATCAGCGCCGCTTCTGCAGCCTCCGGCGTGGCCAGGAGGTAGCTGGTGACTCGCGACCGGTCGACATCGATCGGGTCGACGACGATCACGATCACCTGATCGGGAAACGTTGCCAACATCACGTTCGGGAAGAGCTGATAGACAAACGTGACCCGCCGCTTGGTCGTCCACATTGACTCAGGGCGGTTGCGGAGCCTTTCTATGTTGCGGTACGGGAACGTGATTCGACTGTTGGGACCAAAAGTCTCCACCACGGTCAGGTCGTCGTACTGCAATGGGTAGAACGTCTCACGATGCGTCGAGCGAATGTGATAGCCCTCCAGGAACTGCTCGACAAGCACCTTCCAGTTGATTGTCCGCACCACGGACTCCGATCCGACGAGGCGGTCGACCGGCAATAGTTTGCTGCGCCACGGGCTTCCGTCGGTAAGTGCTGTCATCGCGTCCTGAGCGCACGCCCGCAACGAACTCTGTGCCGCATCCGGCTCCAACGCACCGACGACGATGAGGCCATCGGCTTCGATACTCGTGACTTCCACCAGGCCGCGCGCCGACATATTCAAATCCGGGAAAGCGTTTGCGTGGGGAACATGCGCAAGCGAGCCATCCAGACGATAAGTCCAGCCGTGATAGCGGCACACCAGCGCACGAGAGCACCCCGTGCCCTCGACGAGGGGCGTCCCGCGATGACGGCAGGCGTTGCGGAATACTCGTGCCCTGCCATCGTTGCCACGCACCGCGAACAGCGGCGTACCGAAGCAGACGCGTTCACCGTGGTCCCCCGGGTTCGGAATGGTCGCCGACGGGATGAATACGCTGGGGAGCGTGCGCAGCAACCGCAGTTCGTCCGCGAATCGTGTTGGTTCGAGGTAGTTTTCCACCGGTTCGCGCCACACTTCACCTTCATCGGTCGTCCCCGCGTCGATGTGAGCGAGCACGCGGCGCACAATCTGTACGTCGTCGGCGACGGCGCGCGTTGGCTCAACCGCAGTCATAACCAAGCCTCCTGACGGCGTTCGATGTCTGCGCCTCAGCAAGAACAGTAAGTCAGAACTGAAGTGACGTCAATTTTATTTTTTGATACTCTTCCCAGCGTGACGACGACCGCTGAACCGAGGACTCAAAAGGGGCGTGCGACACGCGAACGACTACTCGCCTGTGCCCGTGACATCGCAATCGCCAACGACGGTCACATCGAGATCGCTTGGGTCGCAGAGGCCGCGGGCGTCGTGCCGAGCCTGGTCAATCGCTACTTCGGGTCACGAGCAGGGCTCGTCAGCGCGCTACTGGACGACTTTTTCGCGCGGCTACGCGTCGAGGTTCTTGACCTCAATCTCGACGATCTGGGTACCTGGTTGCAGCATGAGCGCATCCGGCTCGAGAAGGGCGTGCACTTCCACTACACCGATCCGGCCGCCGTCGTGATCTACACCCGGCTATCCCGCGAACCACGGGTCGCACTTACCGAGAACCGGCACATCGACGAGATCGTCAAACACGCTGCCGCCAACATCCGGCGTGGCCAGAAGCGTGGCGAACTACCCTCGTCCGTCGATCCCGAACTGGCCGGCGCAGCGATGTTCGGCGCGATGCAGCGGGTGATGGTTACCGCACTTAGCCGCACACCGCGGCCGCGGCCCGACCGCATCGTCGACGTCCTCTGGCGGCAAATTGCCGCTGCCGTCGAGATCGACCCATACGCCGAAACGCCAACGCCGAAAAGGAGAACGCGTTCAGCACCGGCAACGAGGACGTGATCTACGTAGCGCCTTCCCGCGAGTGTGCGGCCAGCCGCACACTCGCGCCCGAACGTGCGGCTGGCCGCACACTCGAGCTACCAACCGATCAGAACGCCTCTTCGCGCAGGTCCATGATCGCCAGGTCGACGTTGGCCGCGATCCCGCGATCAGCGGTCAGTCGCGGCAACATGCTGTTGACGAAAAACTTTGCCGCAGCGACCTTTCCGTTGTAAAAGGCCCGATCAGCCGCTGCCGCGTCGCCATCGAGCGCGGCCAGCGCGATCTCCGCGTGCCGAAGCAACAGCCATCCGATCAGCAGATCGCCGACGGCGAGCAGGAAGCGCACTGACTCGAGGCCCACTCGGTAGAGTTCGCGGGCGCTCTGCTGAGAATCGACCAGATAGCCGGTCATGGTGTTGACCCAGGCCTGCAGGTCGTCGAGCGCAGTGGTCAGCCGCGAACGCGCGTCGGCAAGTTCGGGGCGGGCATCGCCGCTTTCGATGAATGCCTCGATCTGCGTGACCAGATGTTGCAACGCCACCCCGTGATCGCGAACGATCTTGCGGAAGAAGAAGTCCTGCGCCTGGATCGCGGTCGTGCCTTCGTAGAGGCTGTCGATCTTGGCGTCGCGGATGTACTGCTCGATCGGGTAGTCCTGCAGGAAGCCGGAGCCACCGAACGTCTGCAGCGATTCGGTCAACGTTTGATACGCCCGCTCGGAGCCGACGCCCTTCACGATCGGCAGCAGCAGATCGTTGACCCGCTCCGCCAACTCCGCGTCGGCGCCGGACACGATGGCGGCTGCCGCCGCGTCCTGGTGGGCAGCGGTGTAGAGATAGAGCGCGCGCAGGCCTTCGGCGTAGGACTTCTGCGTCATCAGCGCCCTGCGCACATCGGGATGGTGCAGGATGGTGACCCGCGGAGCGGTCTTGTCGGTCATCTGGGTGAGGTCGGCTCCCTGAATCCGCGTCTTGGCGTACTCCAACGCATTCAGGTAGCCCGTCGACAATGTCGCAATGGCCTTGGTGCCCACCATCATTCGCGCATACTCGATGATCTTGAACATTTGCGCGATGCCGTTGTGGCTGTCCCCGACCAGCCATCCTTTGGCAGGGACTCCGTGCTGGCCGAACGTCAGTTCGCAGGTCGCCGAAACTTTGAGGCCCATCTTGTGTTCCAGCCCGGTGACGAACACCCCGTTGCGCTCGCCCGGTTCGCCGGTCTCTGGGTCGAGCAGGAATTTGGGCACCACAAACAGGCTCAGTCCCTTGGTACCTGGCGCCGCGCCCTCGGGCCGGGCCAGCGCCAGGTGCAGAATGTTCTCGAACAGGTCGTCGGTGTCGCCGTTGGTGATGAACCGCTTGACGCCGTCGATGTGCCATGTGCCGTCGCCCTGGTCGATCGCCTTAGTGCGGCCGGCGCCGACGTCGGAGCCGGCGTCGGGTTCGGTGAGCACCATGGTTGCGCCCCAGTTGCGGTCGATCGCCATCGATGCCCAGTGCCGTTGCTGCTCATTGCCGATGCCGTAGAGGATGTTCGCCATAAACGGCCCAGCCAAGAACATGAACACCGCCGGGTTGGCGCCGAGCACCAACTCGTTGATTGCCCATTGCACCATCGACGGTGCCGGCACACCGCCGACGTCTTCGTCGAGCCCGACCCGGAACCACTCGCCGTCGCGCCACGCGCTGAGCGACTTCTTGAACGGGTCCGGCAAGCTCACGACATGCGTGTCGGGATCGAATGTCGGCGGGTGCCGGTCGCCTTCGGCGAACGACTCGGCCACCGGGCCCTCGGCCAACCGGGCGGCCTCGGAAAGCATCTGCCGCACCGATTCGCCGTCCAGGTCGCCGAACGCTTGGTCGGCCAGCACCTGCTCTAGGCCCAGCGTCTCGAACAGGTTGAACTCCAGGTCGCGCACGTTGCTCTTGTAGTGGCCCATGGCTGAAGCCTTCCCTGATCCGCTGGGCCGAGCGTAACGCTGTCAGCGCCCCTGGAATTGAGCTTGGCGACGCTCGATGAAAGACTGCACGCCCTCAGCGGCGTCGGCAGTGGCGAACAGGGCAGCCACCTCGGGTCGGAGTCGCTCGATGGCGGCCGCATCACCCTGATCGCGGGCCAGATGCGCTGACGCCAGCGTGGCGCGCACAGCCAACGGCGCAGCACGCCCGGCGATGGTGTGAGCGATCGCGCGGGCGCTCGCCAGGGCGGCCGCGGCGTCATCGGCGACCTCTTGGACCAGACCGATCCGGTGCGCCTCGGCGGAGTCGAACTCGTCGCCGGTGAGCAGCCACCGCATGGCGTTACCCCATCCGGCCTCGCGAGGCAGTCGCAGCGTCGCGCCGCCGAATGGGTAGATGCCGCGCTGCACCTCGAGTTGGGCGAACCGGGTGCCCGTCGCCGCGATGCGGACATCGGCGGCCAGCAGTAACTCGATGCCCAGGGTCATGCACCAGCCGTGCGCGACCGCGATGAGCGGCGTGGTCCAGGAACCGTCCAGTCGCCACGGATCGCGTCCGTCGTCGGGCAGGGGCAGATCGCCGGACGCGATACTGGGGCCGACGTCGACAAGATCAAGACCGCCGGTGAAGTGATCGCCGTGTGCGAAAAGCACGCCGACACGCACCGACGGGTCCGACTCGAGCAGCCCGTAGGCGCGGGCCAGGTCGGTGAGCATCGCCTGATTGAAGGCGTTGCGTTTGTGCGGTCGGTTCAGGCCGATCAGCAAGACGTGCCCGTCGCGCTCCAACGTCACGGTTTCCAGGGCTGGCAGTGCGCTAGTCATGGTCCGAGTCAATCGCACGACGCCAAATTATGCAATAGACCATATTATCGCGATCGTCGCGGTGGAAGTGGGCCACGCCTGGGATTGGATCTACCTGGATTTAAGTCTTGATGTTGGGCGTGCGTAGATTAGCGGTTGCTTGCGATAGTGTCCTCGTTATATGATCCTTTGCATAATCGTGTGCTGGCTGATAGCCCAGGAGAGAACCGTGTTGCATGTCGAGATCAACATCGCCGGCTACCGCTTCAGCCGGGAAATTCCTGACCTTCGCCGCAAGTCGTTCCGGTCCCCGGGGCTGGGCCAACGGGCCATCCAGTGGCGACTCCCGCACCTGCGCCAGTCGCACGCTGCGTGACGGCCCGACGGGAAAAGGGAAGTACAACCATGTCGCTGGCAACGCGGCCCACGCGTGCGCGCAGTAAGCGCGGCGATACCCGAACCAAGATGCTGATCAGCGCCGCTGAGGTGATGCGGGAACGCGGTGCCGCGGGCGTGACCATCGACGAAGTGCTCACCCGCAGCGGCGCGCCCCGCGGCTCGGTGTACTACCACTTTCCCGACGGGCGCAATCAGATCCTCACCGAGGCGCTGCGCTATGCCGGGGATGCGATCACCGCCGACATCGACGACGCCGCCGGGCGGGGCGCCAAGGTGCTGCTGCGGCAGTTCGTCGAATTCTGGGAACGCGTGCTGGCCGACAGCGACTTCAACGCCGGCTGCCCCGTGGTGGCCGCCGCGATCGGCTCGGCCGATGACGATGTGCTGTTGGCCGCGGAGGCCAGACGGATTTTCGCGCACTGGCGCACGGCGTTGACGTGGGCGTTCGTCGCCGATGGCTTCCTCGACTCGGATGCCGATTCACTCGCTGTGATGTCGATCGCAGCGCTGGAAGGCGCCGTGGTGCTGTGCCGCTCCCTGCGGAGCAGCGACCCGCTACGTAAAGTTTATGAACAGCTCGAATTCCTGGTCAAGGCAAGGGAATTCGTCCGCCGCAACGGACTGGCGGAGCGCCGCGCGAACTAGCGGGCTAGTCGCTGGCGGGTAGCGGCTTGGCTTCCTTGAGGCTCAGCGCGGTCTCGCCGACCGCCAGCGTTCCAGCACCGGCCTTGGTAACCAGCACCTCGGCGCCCGTCTCGTCGACGTAGCGCTTGCCCATCACGGTGCCGGCGGCGAATGCCGGATCCAGGTCCCCGGAACGCTCGGCATCCAAAGCCACCATCGGTGCGCCGCCGCAGCGCAGATCGTCGAGGCTGTCCGCGCTTCGGACGACGATGACCTGGGTGTCGCACACCTGGCTGGCGAGACGGGTTCCGTTCTTAATCATGATCTTTGAGGTTCCTTACTGCTCGGCCGGAGCGGCGCGAAGCTCTTCGATAATTTCGCGGCGGAGCACTTTGCCGGTCGCGTTCGTGGGCAGCTCGTCGCGAAAGACTACCCGGTCAGGGGTCCGCGAACCCCGCAAGCTCTTGCGGACATGCTCGCGCAGTTCCTCGGGGTCGGGGTCGGTGCCAACGGCCGGCACCACCACCGCGACGATCGCCTGTCCCCACTGCGGATCCTCGACGCCGACCACGGCCACGTCGCGCACATGGGCGTGCTCGATCAGCACGTCCTCCAGCTCGGCCGGGGCGATGTTCTCGCCACCCCTGATGATGGTGTCGTCGCTGCGCCCGCCGATGAACAAGTAGCCATCGTCGTCGAGCGTGGCGATGTCCCTGGTCGGAAACCATCCCTCGGCGTCCAGCACCGAGCCGATCCCGGTGTAGCGGCCGGAGACCTGGTCACCGCGAACGAACAACTCGCCGGTCTGCCCCGGCCCGAGCACCGTGCCGTGTTCGTCGCGGATCTGGAGCTCGATGCCGGGCACTGGTTGACCGACCGAACCCAACCGCTTGACCACCGCGGTATCCG
>DATFYT010000164.1:0-2473 GCA_035314925.1 Mycobacterium sp.
TTCGGGTTAAAGGACGACATCAGGGTTAAAGGACGACATCGGGACGAAAGGGGCGCGGTAATGACACGAACCGACGACGACACTTGGGACCTGGCCACCAGCGTGGGCGCCACTGCGACCGGCGTCGCGGTAGGGCGGGCACTGGCCAGCCGTGGCCCCAACCCACTGATCGACGACCCCTTGGCCGAGCCGCTGGTCCGCGCAGTTGGCGTGGACTTCTTCACCCGACTGGCCAGCGGCGAGCTGGATCCCGCCGACGTCGACGACAATGGCGCCTTCGGGATGCAGCGAATGGGCGACATGATGGGCGTGCGCACCCGGTTCTTCGACGACTTCTTCATGGCCGCGGCCGACGAGGGGATCCGCCAGGCGGTGATCTTGGCTTCGGGGCTGGACGCCCGCGCCTACCGGCTGCCCTGGCCGCCCGGAACCACGGTGTTCGAGATCGACCAGTCCCAGGTCATCGAGTTCAAGACGGCAACCTTGGCCGAGCTTGGCGCCACCCCGACCGCCGATCGGCGGGCGGTACCCGTCGACCTTCGCCATGACTGGCCCGCAGCGCTCCGCGCGGCCGGCCTGGACCCCACCAAACCAACCGCATGGAGCGCCGAAGGCCTGATGCCGTTCTTGCCGCCAGACGCCCAGGATCGGCTGCTGGACAACATCACTGCACTAAGCCCAGCGGGAAGTCAGTTGGCCACCCAGAACACGCAGGGCGCCAGCGATGCCGTACAGACGATGGCCGAACGGATGCGTAAGGTCACCGACCAGTGGCGAGGACACGGCTTCGACATCGAGATGACCGACCTGTGGTATGCCGGCGATCGCAACGACGTGGTCGAATATCTCAGCACCCACGGATGGGCAACAGCCACCAACAATGTGTCGGAATTGTTTGCCGCCTATGGTCTTTCGTTGCCGAGCGCTTCAACCGATGAGGAGGAGACGCTCTCCTCGATGCTTTATGTCACCGCTACCCGCAACTAGGCACTGCGGCCGGGTTCACGGGTGGCCGGGAGCGGTCCAGCGGCGGCGAACGCCTTGCTCAACCATTCACTCATCGCCGTGGCCAACGCTGCACGATTCTCCCGCTTGACGATCCCGTGTCCGTCGTCGTCGAAGAGCAGGTACCGGACGTCACGACCGGCCCCGCGCAACGCGTCGACGATCTGCTCAGATTCGCTGACCGGCACGTTGGTGTCGTTGGCCCCGTGCACCACTAGCAACGGCGCAGTCAACGCGTCTACCCGGCGCAACGGCGACAATCGCTCGAGCAGATCGCGATCGTTAACGGGGTGGCCATACTTCGGATATGCCGCGTCGGCGATCCACGCCTCAGTGTGGCGGTAGAACGTCGTGAGGTCACTCATCCCGCAGACGCTGATGCCCGCCACGAACAATGCGGGGTGAAATGTCAAGGCCGCCATCGTCAGGAAGCCGCCATAAGACCAGCCCGCGCAGGCAATGCGCGCCGGGTCAGCCAGGTCGTTGTCCACCAGGAAACGCACACAGTCGGCGACGTCGTCGATAGCGGCGAAACGTTTCTCCTTGTCGTCGGCGTGCACAAACGTCCGGCCGAACCCGCCGGAGCCGCGGACATTCGGTGCCAGCACGCTGATCCCGTCATTGACCAGCCGCGCGAAGATCTCGCTATAGCCAGGCCGGGCCTGGCCTTCCGGACCGCCATGCAGGTAGATCACCGCGCCACCGCCGCTTCCCGGCCCCGGCCGGTACAGCCACGCATTCAGGTTCAGCCCGTCGCGTGTTGTGATCGTCTCCGGCACGGTCCTCGCAGAGAACCCGGGGATGACCGGGCCGCGACTGGGTTCGCGGTCGATCGGTTCCCATTGCCGCGAGCGGGGGTCGACCAGCTCGACGGTGCGGGGCGCCGATGGCCCTTCGACGGTCATCGCCACCATGGAGCCACCGGCGCTGACGGACAATTGGCTTGCGACCAGGCCCGGCAGCGGGATCGGTTCGGTCAGCGTGTTGTCGGAGTATTCGAGAATCTGCAACTCGCTGCGGCCCTGCAGGTTCCAAAGCAATGCGACGGTGGACAGATCGTCACTGATAGCAAATGCGTCGAGTTCACAGTCCGGGCGCTCGGCGACTACATAATAGCTGACACCGTCGTGCGTGGCGGTCACTTCCAGCAGCCGGGCATGCTCGCAGCCATTGTCACTGCGGATCAGCGCTCGCACGTATCCGCGGTTCCCGTTGACCCCGTATGTCTTGGCCGGGTAGTACAGCTCGGTCAGGTCGCCGGACGGGCCGGAGCGGACGCGGCGCGGATGGTGATCGTCGAGGATCACGCCGTCGGCCGTCGTGGACCCGGGGTCGGATGGCAGTAAAGCGATTTCGGTCTGGCCGTGCAGCATTATCAGTTCGTGGTAGCCGCGCGGCCCGACCCGGACCAGCGACGCTCCGGCCCAGGCATCGACCAGTCGGCCGCCGGATCGGCGGTCGAGCACGA
>DATFYT010000165.1:0-4217 GCA_035314925.1 Mycobacterium sp.
CGACCTACACATCCGGATCACCACCACCGACGGGCAACTACTGCGAGAACTCCAACTCGACCCGACCAAGGACTACCAACCACAAACCAAACCGTGAACGATGTCCCAAGACACATGTGCACGATGTCCCGAGACATCGCAGATGTGTCCGAGGGGGGACTTGAACCCCCACGCCCATTAGTAGGGCACTAGCACCTCAAGCTAGCGCGTCTGCCATTCCGCCACTCGGACCCAGGCCAATTAATTTGGCAGCTAAGGCTATCGGATTGGCCTGCTCCTACCCAAACCCGTCCCGCGACGATGCGCCCTGAGGTGGAGGCGGGCAATCTAACCACTTCCGCGACGATGCGCCCTGAGGTGGAGGCGGCTCGGTTTGCGGGTACGCCAAGGCGTAGACGCCGCGCGGCAGCGGCGGCCGCAATGGTAGGAAAGGTGACTGTGACGGTGCCAACCGAAACACCCGTCGACGACGTGGTGGACGTTGTCAGCAGGCTGATCCGGTTCGACACCACCAACACCGGCGATCTGGAAACCACCGAGGGCGAGGCCGAATGTGCCCAGTGGGTTGCCGCGCAACTGGAAGAGGTCGGCTACCAGGTCGAATACGTGGAGTCCGGTGCGCCGGGACGTGGCAATGTGTTTGCCCGCCTCAAGGGCGCTGACAGCTCCCGCGGTGCGCTGCTGATCCACGGGCATCTTGACGTGGTGCCGGCGGAGCCGGCCGAGTGGAGCGTGCACCCGTTCTCCGGTGCGATCGAGGACGGCTATGTCTGGGGCCGCGGCGCGGTCGACATGAAGGACATGGTCGGCATGATGATCGTGACAGCCAGGCAATTCCGGCGGGCCGGCGTTGTGCCGCCGCGCGATCTGGTGTTCGCGTTTGTCGCCGACGAAGAAAGCGGCGGCAAGTACGGGGCGCAGTGGCTGGTCGACAATCGGCCCGACCTGTTCGAAGGCGTGACCGAAGCGGTGGGGGAGGTCGGCGGGTTCTCGCTGACCGTGCCGCGCCGAGATGGCGGCGAGCGTCGACTCTATCTCATCGAGACCGCGGAAAAGGGGCTGCACTGGATGCGGCTGACGGCGCGCGGCCGGCCCGGACACGGTTCGATGACCCATGACCACAACGCCGTCACCCGGATCGCCGAGGCGGTGGCGCGGCTGGGTCGCCACCAGTTTCCGCTGATCGTGACCGACACCGTCAAGCAGTTCCTGGAGGCCATCACCGACGAGACGGGCCTGGCCTTCGACACCGAGTCCTCCGATCTGGCGGGGATGATCGACAAGCTCGGCCCGATGGCCCGCATGCTCAAGGCGATCCTGCATGACACCGCCAACCCCACGATGCTCAAGGCCGGCTACAAAGCCAACGTGGTGCCGGCGACGGCGGAGGCAGTGGTCGACTGCCGGGTGCTTCCCGGCCGGCTAGCGGCCTTCGAGGCGGAGGTCGACGAGCTGATTGGTCCCGAGGTCAGTCGCGAATGGATCACCAACTTGCCGTCGTACGAGACCAGTTTCGACGGCGACCTGGTCGAGGTGATGAACGCCGCACTGCTGGCGGTGGATCCCGACGCCCGGACGGTACCCTACATGCTTTCCGGCGGCACTGACGCGAAAGCCTTCGCGCGCTTGGGTATTCGCTGCTTCGGCTTCACCCCGTTGCGCCTGCCTCCTGATCTGGATTTCGCGTCGCTGTTCCACGGTATCGACGAACGGGTACCCGTCGACGCGCTCAGGTTCGGCACCGAAGTGCTGACACACTTCTTGACACACTGCTAGCCGCAAGTTGAGCCAAACACAAGAGAGGGGATCGACCATGATCGCACCGCCCGACCCGTACGCTGCGTTGCCCAAATTGCCGTCGTTTCACGTGGAGTCGGCATCGATCACCGACGGGCAGCCGCTGGCAACACCGCAAATCAGCGGGATCATGGGCGCCGGCGGCGAAGACGTCAGCCCGCAGCTGAGCTGGTCTGGTTTTCCCGAGGAGACCAAAAGCTTCGCCGTGACCGTCTACGACCCGGATGCCCCGACATTGTCGGGTTTCTGGCACTGGGCGGTGGCCAACCTGCCCGCCTCGGTCACCGAGTTGCCCGACGGTGCCGGCGATGGCAACGAATTACCGGGCGACGCGTTGACGCTGGTCAACGACGCCGGTATGCGTCGGTATGTCGGCGCTGCGCCGCCCCCCGGCCACGGCCCGCACCGCTACTACGTCGCCGTGCACGCGGTCGATGTCGACAAGCTCGACCTCACCGAGGACGCCAGCCCCGCATTCCTGGGCTTCAACCTGTTTCAGCATGCGATCGCCCGAGCCGTCATTCACGGAACCTACGAGCAGCGCTGACTGTCAGCGGGTCGCGGATCCGACGGCCTCGCTCAGCGACGAATACCCTGCGCCGCGCAGCCGAACAGCGAGGCCGTCGTGAATGTGCTTGGCCCACAAGCCTCCGCCGTAGATCAAGCCGGTGTAGCCCTGCAGCAATGACGCCCCGGCGGTGATGCGCTCCCACGCGTCGTCGACGGTCTCGATGCCGCCGACGCTGATCAACGTCAGCCGGTCGCCGACTCGGCCGTAGAGTCGCCGCAGCACCTCGGCGGCGCGGCGCGCCAACGGTGGTCCCGAGATGCCGCCGCTGCCGAGTCGATCGACGCCAGGGGTGCGCAGCCCGTCGCGCGACACCGTGGTGTTGGTGGCGACGATGCCGGCCAAACCCAACTCGGCTGCCAGGTCGGCGATGTCGTCGATGTCGGAGTCGGCCAGATCCGGCGCGATCTTCACCAGCACCGGCGTCGAGGTCTCAGCGAGCACCGCCGACAGGATGCCGCGCAGTGACCCGACCGCCTGCAGATCGCGTAGCCCGGGGGTATTCGGCGAGCTGACGTTGACCACCAGGTACGTCGCCAGCGGGCCGACCAGGCGGGCGCTGGCCCGGTAGTCATCGGCGGCGTCCTCGGGCGGGGTGGCCTTGGTCTTGCCGATGTTGACGCCGATCGGCACATCGGCGCTGTGCCGGGCCAGTGTGGACGCCAGCTGAGCGGCGCCATGATTGTTGAAGCCCAGCCGGTTGAGCAGTGCGCGATCGGCGGGCAGCCGGAACAGCCGAGGAGCCGGGTTGCCCGGCTGCGGGTGGGCGGTGACGGTGCCGATCTCGGCGTAGCCGAATCCGAGTGCACCCCAGGCCTTCAGCCCGATGCCGTCCTTGTCGAAGCCCGCGGCCAGACCCAGCGGCCCGGGAAACCGCACCCCGAACACCGTGCTGGCCAGCACCGGGTCGGTCGGCGCCAGTCGTCGGCTCAATTGTCGCCGTACCGGCGCCGCCTTCGTGACACCACGCAGCGCCGCGAAGACCAGCTCGTGGCTGCGTTCGGGCGGCACCAGGAACAGCAATTGGCGGAGCGCGCCGTACAACTGATGACGGTCGTCGCGCGGGGCGCTCACCGTCACAGTTCCGGCTGGTCGGGCCGAGCGTTAGCGATGCGAGACTTCTTGCGGCGCAACAATACCCGCCTGCTTCCATCGGTATAGAGTCGCACCCGGGTGAGCTCCCAGCCGCGGTATTCCGCTTCGATGGACAGTCGGGTCGACGCGCTGAGCCTGGTCACCTCCGGCGGCAAGCGCAACGGCACCCACTCGTATTCGTCGGACAGCTCGCTGTCCCAACCCGCCGGCAGTCGGCTGCGCCGTGCCGTTGTCAATGTGGGCCCGTCGCCGCGTGCTCGATCACCTGAACGCCCCCGCCCGAACCCGACACCACATACAACGTCCCCGCGGCGTCGTCGAAGGCCAGCGTGTTGGGTTGCTGCACGGTTGGGTACCGTACCTTTTCCACAGGGATTCCGGTTGACAGATCGTACCCAATCACCATATTCGCCGAGGTCTGCGACACCCAGGTCAGCGCGCGAGATCCGGCCAGGCCATACGGCGACTGCGGCACCGGGTAGGCCTGACGCAGGATCAGCGGGTCGATACCGAACACCAGCAGCTCGCCGCCGCGGGTGTCGGTCACCAACAACCGGCCCGCGGGATCGGCCGCCATCGTGGTGGCACCCTGGCCGGCCCGCAATGCCTGCCCGACCTTGCCGTCGACGCCGATTGTGGTGACCGATGTCTGCCCGCGATCCAACACGGCCACGGTATTTCCTTGTGCTGCAAGAGAATCGACGTGGCCGAATACCTTCGTTCGTTTGCTGGCAGTCGACTGACCGGGTGCCAGCAT
>DATFYT010000166.1:0-3110 GCA_035314925.1 Mycobacterium sp.
CCAGGTCGACATCGTCGAGCACCCGTTCGTAGTCGGCGATCGCCGTTTCGGGGACCTCGACGCCCAATTCCGCCTGCGCCCGCAGCACCGCCAACCAGAGCCGGCGCTCGGTGACGATCTTGGTCCCCGGCGACCAGATCGACACCATCTCGGCGCCGGCGTAGCGGCTGGCCAAGATGTTCGGGATTGTCACAAACACACAGCTTAACGACGTCGCGCCGGGCGCGGATCAGGCACAGTAAGGCTCATGCACTTTGTTGGGCTCGATCTGGCCTGGGGCGAGAAGAACAACACGGGGATCGCCGTCGTCGACTCCGACGGCCGGCTGCTGCACGTCGGCGCCGGGCACGACGACGAAAGCATCGAAGCCGCGGTGGAGCCCTACGTCAGCGACGACTGCCTGGTGGCCATCGACGCCCCGTTGATCGTGCGGAACCCAACTGGAGCCCGGCCGTGCGAGACGGCACTCAACCGCGACTTTCATGCGTTCGAGGCGGGCGCCCATCCGGCGAACACCGAGAACCCCGCGTTCAAGAGTCCTCGCGGCGCGCGGATCGCGGACGCACTCACCCTCGACATGAATCCCGCGTCGACGTCGACCCGGCGGGCGATCGAGGTGTATCCGCATCCAGCGACTATCGCCTTGTTCGGTCTGGAGAAAACCCTCAAGTACAAGAAGGGAACCTTCGAGGCACGTCAGCATGAGCTGCTGCACTTGATGACACTGATCGAAGGCCTCGACAAGGCGTCGCCCCGGCTGCGGGTGAACCACAACGTGTCCTGGGTGGAGCTTCGCAAACGCGTCGAGGCTGCGACCCGGCCGGTACAACTCGACCGGGACGAGGACCCGGTCGACGCGGTGGTGTGCGCATACGTTGCGCTGTTTTCGTATCACCGCCCGGAGGACGTAACGCTGTACGGCGATTTCGCGACCGGTTATATCGTCACGCCGGCGCTGCCACCCGATACCGCGCCTGCCCGCCGTCGTCGCTCGGCGCCACAGCCAGACAACGACGACCTACGTGCGCGAGTGGCTCACGTCGCGGCACTTCTCGACGAAGCGCAGCGCGGGTTGACCGCGATCCGCCGGCAGCTCGACGGCTAGCTTGACGCGGCGCCGATCAATACGCTGCGAGAGCACGCAATATTGCGTTAAAGAGTGGTGTGAACGGCTAATTCAGCTGAGGCGGAATCACACCTGCACGGGTCGCCGGTCGAACGGCGCCACCGCGTCAATGACATCGATCACAGTCGACCGCGCGACAGTGCGTGGATCCTGCCGGTCATCGACCAAGGCGGAAACCACTGCGCCGTCAACAGTGCAGATCAACGCCGAGACGAGCTCGGGGCGCGCCGATCGTCCCGACCGTTCGATGACCTCGGCGACGGCGTCGACCCGCTGGCGCAGGCTACGGCGCTGGATTTCCCGCAATCCGGGTAGGCGGGCACAAGCAATGTGTCGCTCGTAGCGCGAAATCAGCTGCTCGGTCAGGCGCGTTTCGGATTCGCCGCCGACGAGCAGGTCGACCAGCAGATCCGCCGTGGTGTCGGCGCTGCGGCGCCGACGCGACAGGGTGGCCACCTGCGCACGCAGTTGCGCCACCTCCAGCAACCCGATATGAGCCACCGCGCTGGCAATCAGATCGTCGAGGCTGGAGAAGTAATAGGTGGTCGACGCCAGCGGAAGACCTGCGCGGCGGGCCACGGCGCGATGCCGGACCGCCTCGAATCCGCCTTCACACAGCAGCTCGGCGGCCGCGCTGACCAGCGCATACCGGCGACGTTCGCCCTTGGGTGTGACGGCACCTTTGGGAGCGGCAACCGCCTTCGGCGCAACTGCAGCAGGCGCGGAGGCAACAGCCGGCGCGGAGGCAACGGCCGGCGCAGCAACGACCTGCCTGGCAGCGACAGCTACCTGGGGAGCGAAGGCTCCCTCGGGAGCCACAGCTGCAGTCACCTAGGACATGGTGCCAGCCAAGCTGGTGCCGCATTGTGCTTTCGGGCAAACACCCCTGAGTCGCAGAGCGGCGAGGGGCGATACGCGGCGATTTATGATGACCCGCATGCCGGAGATGAGTCGTCGCGCCGTGTTGCGCCTGGGCGGCGCGGCGGCGGCGGGGGCGCTCGGCGCCTATGCGATGGACCGCTTGCTTCCCGGCCGTCCTCCGGTCGCAACGCCGGTAGTCATGACCGGCACCGGGATTCCGCTGGCGCCGCACCCGCCGCTGGAGCCGGCGCCCGCGCCGACGATGCTGACCGGTTCGTTCGTGTCCGCGGCGCGCGGTGGCGTGGCCACCAACTGGGCCATCGCACGACCACCCGGACAGACCAAACCGCTGCGACCGGTGATCGCGCTGCACGGCAAGGGCAGTAGCGCGGCCACCGTGATGGAGGGCGGGGTCGAACAGGGGCTGGCCCAGGCCGTCGCCGCCGGCCTGCCCCCGTTCGCGGTAGTGGCTGTCGACGGCGGCGGAAGTTATTGGCACAAAAGGGCTTCCGGCGAAGACTGCGGCGCGATGGTGTTGAACGAGCTCATCCCGATGCTGGGCGGCCAGGGCCTCGACACCTCCCGGGTCGGGTTTCTGGGCTGGTCGATGGGCGGTTACGGCGCCTTGCTGCTCGGCGGCCGGCTCGGTGCGGGCCGCACCGCGGCGATCTGCGCGGTGAGCCCGGCGCTGTGGATGTCGTCGGGAGCGGCCGCCCCGGGCGCGTTCGACGGCCCCGACGATTTCGCGGCTGACTCGGTGTCCGGAATGCCCGCGCTCGCGTCCATTCCGATCCGGGTGGATTGCGGTAACAGCGATCCGTTCTACAGCGCGACCAAGCAGTTCATCGCCCAGTTGCCCAGCCCGCCGGCGGGCGGGTTTTCCCCGGGCGGCCACGACGCGTCGTTCTGGAGCGCGCAGCTACCGGCCGAATTGACCTGGATGGCGCCGCTACTGACTGCGTAGCATCGCTGCGCTTCTCGACCGCAGCCCCTACCAGAAGGCTTACGATATTCGAGACGATAGCGCGCGGCAGTGCGCGCTGAGTGCACGGAGGTTACCCAATTGGCGAGGCAAGCCGTCGCGGACAAGCGGCAGCGACGTGAACGCGGATCGATCAGCGTC
>DATFYT010000167.1:0-27953 GCA_035314925.1 Mycobacterium sp.
GAACAAGGCTGGACCACCCGCAAAAATCAGCGCGGCGACACCGAATGGATCCCGCCCCCGCATCTGGACTACGGACAGCCGCGTATCAACACGTTCCACCACCCGGAAAAACTGCTTCGCGACGACGAAGACGACGACGACGAGGGGGAGCGCTAATCGCTACGTCGATAACGTCGCCCGCACGCACACCGTGACGTACGGCAGCGCCAGGCCGCCCGCGTTCGCCAATGCCGGATGGGTGGCCAGCAACTCGCGGACCTGGTCCAGCGTCTTGGTACGCACTTCGGTCGGCGAGGTGATGCAGTAGCTGCGAGAAGCGACCAAGTCGATCAATGCTTGTGGCGTAAGGTAATTCGTCCACTCGACGTGATGACGCTCTACTTCGTTGAACGGGTCAGGCAGCGTCACCTTGTCGCGGACCGGATCCCCGTCGCGGCCGATGATATTACCCAGCTCCCGCACCCAGCCGAGCCGCTCGTCGCGGGTGTTCCATACCAAACCCAGTCGTCCGCCGGGCCGTAGCACCCGCGCCACTTCTGGGATCGCCCGCTCCGGGTTGAACCAGTGCCACGCCTGCGCGACGAGCACCGCATCAACGCTGTTGTCCGCCAACGGAATTTCTTCCGCCGTACCGAGCAGAGCCGGTGTGGCGGGCAGCGACGTGCGCAGCATCTCCAGCATCTCTGCGATCGGATCGACGGCGACCACGTCCAGCCCTCGTTCCACCAGCCGGGTGGTCAGCTTCCCGGTCCCGGCGCCGAGGTCTAGCACGTCTTTAGGCCCGGCCGGTAACAGCCAGTCGATCGCCTCCGGCGGATAGGACGGTCGGCCGCGCTCATACGCCGCCGCTTCAGAGCCAAATGACAACGAGCGGGCCTGTCTGAACTGGGTCACCGTGAACACGCGCCTTCACCGGTGGCCGATCCACAGGCCAAGTCGACGGTCTGCCGCACCAGTTCGCCGACCGCTTCGGATTCCACCAGGAAGGCGTCGTGCCCGAAGATCGAGTCGACCACCTGCAGCTCGCGGCACCCGGGCAGCAGTTCGGCGAGTTCCTCCTGCAACCGCAGTGGGTAAAGCCGGTCCGAGGTGATTCCGCCGACCACCACCGGCACCGGGCAGCGGCGCAACGCCGCGGCGACACCGCCGCGGCCCCGCCCGACGTCGTGCCGGGACAGTGCCTCGGTGAGCACCACGTAACTGCCTGCGTCGAAGCGGGACACCAGCTTGCCGCCCTGGTGTTCCAGATAGCTCTGCACCGCGTAGCGGCCGCCGGCCACCGGATTCTCTTTGCCCTGAGCGTCGTTGGCGAAGCGGCTGTCCAGCTCGACCTCGCCGCGGTAGGTCAGATGCGCGAAGCGGCGGGCGATGTGCAGGCCGGCATCGGGGGTTCGCCCGGAGCGGTAATAGTCACCGCCCTGCCAGTCGGGGTCGGCTTTGATGGCCGCGATCTGGGTGCACTGGGTGCCGATCTGGTCGGCCGTCGCGCGTGCACCCACCGCCAGCAGCAGACCCGCGCCCACCCGGTCGGGATGGCCGACTATCCATTCCAGCGCCCGGGCTCCACCCATCGAACCGCCGACCACGGCGGCAACCTTAGTGATGCCCAGCGCCGCCAGTGCGGCGACGTCGGCCTCGACCTGATCCCGCACCGATATCAACGGAAACCTTGAACCCCAAGGCTTTCCATCAGGGCCAGGAGAGCTCGGTCCGGTCGATCCGCGGCAGCCGCCGAGCACGTTGGTGGCCACCGCGCACCAACGGTCGGTGTCGATCGGCGCGCCCGGGCCCGCTATGCCGTCCCACCAGCCCGGCGTCGGATGTCCCGGCCCGGCGGGTCCGGTGATGTGCGAATCTCCGGTCAGCGCATGCAGTACCACCACGACGTTGTCGCGGGTTGGCGACAGTTCGCCCCACCGCTGCACGGCGATGTCGACGTCGTCTATGACCACACCGCTTTCCAGCGTCAGCGAACCGATGTGGACTACGCCGACTTCGCCTTCGGCGGGGAGCGTATGGGTCGGTACGTCTGAGATCGTCACCTCGGGCTCCTCAGAACGCCGCCACGGCATGCGGGTCACCGCTGCCGGCCGTGGCTCCGCCGTATTTTCGGGCGGCGGCGAAGCCAAGCTCGAGGTCGGCCAGGATGTCGTCGATGCCTTCGATGCCCACGGCCAGCCGCACCAACCCGGGGCTTACCCCGGTGGACAGTTGCTCGGCGGGGCTGAGCTGGGAATGCGTTGTCGACGCCGGGTGAATCACCAGCGATCGCACATCACCGATATTGGCAACGTGGCTGTGCAGCTTCAGCGCGTTGACGAACGCTTTGCCCGCCGCGACACCACCGGCCAACTCGAAGGCCAACACGGCTCCGGTTCCCTTGGGCGCCAACTTCTTTGCCCGCTCGTACCACGGCGAGCTGGGCAGGCCGGCGTAGTTGACCGACAGCACATCGTCGTGGCCGTCGAGGAATTCGGCGACGCGCTGGGCGTTGGCGACATGGCGCTCGACGCGCAGGCTCAGGGTTTCCAGCCCTTGTGCGACCAGGAAAGCGTTGAACGGCGACGCCGCCGACCCGTAGTCGCGCAGCAACTGCACCCGCGCTTTGATCGCGAACGCGGGCGGCCCCAACTCCGCGTACACCACGCCGTGGTAGCTGGGGTCGGGGGTGGTGAAGCCGGGGAAGCGGTCCTGCGCCCAGTCGAAGGTGCCGCCGTCGACGATCACACCGGCGATCGCGGCGCCGTGCCCGCCGAGGTACTTGGTGGCCGAGTGGACCACGATGTCGGCGCCCTGGCTGATCGGCTGAATCAGATAGGGGGTGGCGACGGTGTTGTCGACGATCAGCGGCACGCCATGCTCGTGGGCCACCCCGGAGACGCCGGGAGTGTCCAGCACGTCGATCTGCGGGTTGGAGATGGTCTCGGCGAAGAACGCCTTGGTGTTCGGCCGCGCGGCGGCCCGCCACGAGTCCAGGTCGTCGGGGTCCTCGACGAAGCTGACATCGACGCCCAGCTTCGGCAGCGAGTAGTGGAACAGGTTGTAGGTGCCGCCGTAGAGCCTGGGACTGGACACGATGTGATCACCCGCGCCGGCGACGTTCAAGATCGCGAACGTCTCGGCGGCCTGACCCGAGGACAGGAACAGCGCCGCTACGCCGCCTTCCAGCGCGGCTATCCGCTGTTCGACGACGTCGGTGGTCGGGTTGCCGATGCGGGTGTAAATGTTGCCCGGGACTTCCAGCCCGAACAGCGCCGCGGCGTGTGAGGTGTCGTCGAACACGTAGGAGGTGGTCTGGTAGATCGGCAGCGCGCGGGCGTTGGTGGTCGGATCCGGCTGCTGGCCGGCGTGGACCTGCTTGGTCTCGAATGACCAGTGCGCGGTTGAATCGGTGTCGCTCTCAGCGTTGGTTTCGGAACTCACGTTGGTTGCCTTCTGGGAAAAGTGGGGTGGGTCGAGTGCTCGCAGGTGCACGGGACGCCGACTCAAGGCCTTAGACGTCGACCGGCAGCCGCGCGTTCAGCAACTGCGACGCACAATGGGCCAGCCCAAATGAGTGCGCATCAGGTTTCCCTGTCTACTCGGGGGGCCCGTAACGGCGGACCCGCGCTTGCCGCGTAGCCGGTGTTGGCTACGAAACCTGGTCATCACCCAGGGCACCCCACCGCGGTTGGAGGGTTGCCGGCCAGCAAGCCGGGGCTTGACGCTGGCGCTCATGACCTGCCGGAAGCCTATCGCACGTTGCCCAGTTAGTGCCACTAGGTGATCTGCACGGGGACGCCATCCCCGGCTGAGCAGGGATTTGCCGGCGCACCCCTTTATGGCCACCGATTCCTTCGTGCGGGATACTGGCAGTCACCGTTACCACGCGAAGCACCTGAAGAAATCCGACCGATAGTGACGCCGGGAGAGGGACTGTGTGCGCCGAACAGCCGACCATCATCTACACCCTGACCGACGAGGCGCCGCTGCTGGCGACCTACTCCTTTCTGCCGATCGTGCGTGCCTTCGCCGAGCCGGCGGGCATCCAGATCCAGCCCAGTGACATCTCGGTGGCAGCACGGATCCTGGCCGAGTTCTCCGACTACCTGACCGACGATCAGAAAGTGCCGGACAACCTGGGCGAGCTGGGCCGCCTGACGAAGCTGGCCGACACCAACATCATCAAGCTGCCGAACATCAGCGCCTCGGTACCCCAGCTCATCGCGGCCGTCAAGGAATTGCAGGGCAAGGGATTCAAGATTCCGGACATTCCGCAAAGTCCGAAAACCGACGAGGACAAGGAAATCCGCGATCGCTATGCCAAATGCCTTGGCAGCGCGGTGAATCCCGTTCTACGGCAGGGAAATTCGGACCGCCGCGCACCCCACGCGGTCAAAGAGTACGCACGAAAGCACCCGCACAGCATGGCGAAGTGGTCGCAGGCGTCGCGCACGCATGTCGCGACCATGCGGCACGGCGACTTCTACCACGGTGAGAAGTCGATGACGCTGGACCGGGCACGCAACGTGAAGATGGAGTTGGAGACCAAGAGCGGCAAGACGATCGTGCTCAAGCCCATGGTGTCGCTGCGAAACGGCGACGTCATCGACAGCATGTTCATGAGCCGCAAAGCCCTGTGCGAGTTCTACGAGGCGGAGATGGAGGACGCCTACAAGACCGGCGTGATGTTCTCGCTGCACGTCAAGGCGACGATGATGAAGGTCTCCCACCCCATCGTCTTCGGCCACGCCGTGAAGATCTTCTACAAGGAAGCGTTCGCCAAGCACCAGGCGCTGTTCGACGAACTCGGCGTCGACGTCAACAACGGATTGGTCGACCTCTACAGCAAGATCGAGTCGCTGCCCGCGTCGCTGCGCGACGAGGTGATCCGCGACCTGCACGCCTGCCACGAACAACGGCCCGAGCTGGCGATGGTTGACTCGGCCAAGGGCATCACCAACTTTCACTCGCCCAGCGACGTGATCGTTGACGCGTCGATGCCGGCGATGATCCGCGCGGGCGGCAAGATGTACGGCGCCGACGGACGGCAGAAGGACACCAAGGCCGTCAACCCCGAGTCCACCTTTTCCCGTATCTACCAGGAGATCATCAACTTCTGTAAGACGCACGGGGCATTCGATCCGACGACGATGGGCACGGTCCCCAACGTCGGGCTGATGGCGCAGCAGGCCGAGGAGTACGGCTCGCACGACAAGACGTTCGAGATCCCCGAGGACGCTGTCGCCAATATCGTCGACCTCGACACCGGCGAAGTGCTGCTGACGCAAAACGTCGAAGCCGGCGACATCTGGCGCATGCCCATCGTCAGGGACGACCCGATCCGCGACTGGGTCAAGCTGGCCGTCACCCGGGCACGGAATTCGGGCATGCCGGTGGTGTTCTGGCTGGATCAGGAGCGCCCGCACGAGAACGAACTGCGCAAGAAGGTCAACACCTATCTGGCCGACTACGACACCGAGGGTCTCGACATCCAGACCATGTCGCAGGAACGGGCCATGCGGCACTCGATCGAGCGTGCGATGCGCGGGCAGGACACCATCGCCGCCACCGGAAACATCCTGCGCGACTACCTCACCGACCTGTTCCCGATCCTGGAGCTGGGCACCAGCGCCAAGATGCTGTCCATCGTGCCGCTGATGGCCGGCGGCGGAATGTATGAGACGGGAGCGGGCGGTTCGGCACCCAAGCATGTTCACCAACTCGTCGAGGAGAACCACCTGCGATGGGATTCGCTTGGTGAATTCCTCGCGCTGGGCGCATGTTTCGAGGACATCGGTTTCAAGACCGGTAACGAGCGGGCCAAGGTTCTGGGCAAGACGCTGGACGACGCGATCGGCAAACTGCTCGACAACAACAAGAGCCCGTCGCGTAAGACCGGTGAGCTGGACAACCGTGGCAGCCAGTTCTACCTGGCGATGTACTGGGCGCAGGAACTGGCCGGGCAGAGCGATGACGACGAGTTGCGGAAACACTTTGCCGCACTGGCCGATGCGTTGACCAAGAACGAAGACGCCATCGTCGCCGAACTCGCCGCGGTCCAGGGCGAGGCGGTGGACATCGGCGGCTACTACGCGCCTGACACCGCCATGACGACCGCGGTGATGCGGCCGAGTAAGACCCTCAACGCTGTGCTGGAGGATGCACAGCGGGCTTAGTCGAGCAGGCTGCGAAGTGTCTCGATGAGCTTGACCCGATCGGCGGCTGTTGCAGCGATCGGCACCACGTTCAAGGTGGTCACGCCCGCCTCGCGAAACGCCGCCACGCGCTCCTTGACGAATCCGGGTGCGCCGATCAGGGAGACATCTCGCACGAGTTCATCGGGTACAGCCTTGGCGGCGCCGTCCTTGCCGCCGGCAAGATAAAGCTCTTGGATGCGGTCGGCCTGCGGGCCGTAGCCGTACCTGGTGGCCAGCGTGTGGTAGAAGTTCTTGCCCTTGGCGCCCATGCCGCCGATGTAGAGCGCCAGGTGCGGTTTAACGAATTCGAGTAGTGGCTCGACGTTTTCGCCGATGGCCAATGCCGGTCCGGCGAACACGTCGAGGTTCCCCAAAGCGGGATCGCGCTTGGCCTGGCCGGCGGCCAGCGCCTCGCCCCACACGTCTTGCGCCTTCTCCGGCAGATAGAAGATCGGTTGCCAGCCCTCGGCGATCTCGGCGGCCAGCTCGACGTTCTTGGGCCCAAGCGCCGCGATGAGTATCGGAATACGTTCCCGGACAGGCCTATTGATGAGCTTGAGCGGCTTGCCCAGTCCGGTGCCCTGGTCGGCGGGCAACGGGATCGTGTAGTGCTTGCCCTGGTGCTCCAGGGTCTCTCGACGCCACACCTGGCGGCAGATGTCGACGACTTCGCGGGTGCGGGCTATCGGGGCGTCGTAGGGCACGCCGTGGAAGCCCTCGATGACCTGTGGGCCGGAGGCGCCAAGACCGAGGGTGAACCGGCCGTCGGAGACATAGTCCAGGCCGGCCGCGGTCATCGCCGTCAATGTGGGCGTCCGGGTGTAGAGCTGCAGAATGCCCGAGGCCAGCTCCACCCGTTGGGTGCTGGCCGCGAGGTAGCCCAGCGCGCTGACCGCATCGAACGAATACGCCTCGGGGACAAAGACAATGTCCAATCCGGCGCGTTCGAGGTCGGCAACCTCGGCGGCCACCTCCCGGAAGCCGCCCGCGTAGTTGATGCCCAATCCAATTCGCATGGTCGCTATTCTTACGCCGATGCGAACTGCTCGGCCAGTGCGAGCGCCTCTTGCTGGATGCGATCGAACTGGGCGCCCATCGCCTCGGACAACGCCGTCGCACCCGACAGCGGCCGCACCATCACCACGAAGTCGTCGATCAGGCCCTCGTCGTCGAAGTGCAAGAAGTCGCACCCGTTGACTTTCTTGCCGGAGACCGTCGCTTCGAAGACAAACGCGTGGTCGCGGCCGTTGCTGTCATGGATCTCGCGGACGTAGCGGAAGTCCTCGAAGACCCGCAACACGCCGCGCAGGATGGCCGCGGTGATCGGCTTGCCGACATAGGGCTTGAACGCCACCGGGCTGGTGAACACGACGTTGTCGGCCAGCAGCGCTGCGATGCCCGCCTCGTCGTGTTCCTCGACTGCCTTGCGGAACGGATGCTTAGAACTCACCGGACACCTCGCATAGTCAATTTGCTGAGTAGGTGTGACTGACGCTAGAGCCTGGACCGGCATATGTCTAGGTGTGATTAATCACTTTGTTGATTAATCACCCGTTGTACTATTGACCGATGTCGTTACGTGACGCCGTGTTGGCGGCTCTGCTCGAGGGCGAGTCCTCCGGTTACGACCTGGCCAAGAGCTTTGACGCCTCGGTCGCGAACTTCTGGATGGCTACACCGCAGCAGTTGTATCGCGAACTCGACCGGCTCGCCGAGCAAGGTCTGATCCAAGCACGGGTCGTCCACCAGGAGCGGCGGCCCAACAAGCGCGTGTATTCGCTGACAGAGGCGGGCTACGAGGCGATCCACCAGTTCACCTCCCGGGCGCCGAAGCCCGGTGTGATCCGTGATGAACTCGCGGTCAAACTGCTGGCCGTTGATGCCGGTAACGCGCAAGCTGTGCGCGACTTCATGGTCGAACGACTGCAATGGGCGACAGCCAAACTGCAACGTTACGAACGGATGCGAGCTCGCATGCTCGACGGCCGCGACGAACAGCAATACGTTGCCCAGGCCAAGCGAGTCGGTCCGTACCTGACGCTGATGCGCGGAATTTCGTTCGAACAAGAGAACATTCGATGGGCCGAGCGAACGTTGGCGATCCTCGAGCAACGTCAGGGCGCGGGGTCTGCCAGGTAGTGGGCGAGCACCGGCCGCAGCCATTCGATGAGTTGGGCGTCGTCCATGCCGGCGAGCGGCGGGACACCGAGGATGTAGCGGGCCACCGCGAGTCCCAGCAGCTGTGATCCCACCAGAGCGGCCCGTTCGGCGGCGTGATCGGGAGCGACCGCGGATAGTGCCGGGGCCACTTGGTCGACGAAAACCTGGAGCAGGGCATCGGCGGCGACGCGATTCGTCGCGGCCGCGCGCAGTAGCGGGAGAAACGGTCCCTGCGGCCCCCAGGCGCCGATGAACATCGGCACCAGCACGTCGGCAACGCGGTCCGGCGCGACATTCGAGAGATCGGGAAACGTGATGTCGAACCGGGAGGCCGCGGCGAAAAGCTCTGCCTTGCTGCCGAAGTAGTGCATGACGAGCGCCGGATCGACGCCGGCCTCCGATGCGACCGAACGGATCGTCGTGCGCTCGAAGCCGTGGTCGCCGAACTGCGATCGCGCGATGTCCAGGATCGCCGCCCGCGTTGCCTGTCCGTCACGTCCCTCACGCGCCTTCGATGGCATGCCAACAGTATATTCAACAACTGTTGACACGGCGGGCTTCAAAGGCTTACCGTCGAAGTCAACAGTTGTTGAACTCATGACGAGAGGTCGCCGCCATGACCGTTACCGCCATTCAGATCGGGCTCGACCCGGACGTCATCGACTGCTCCTCGTCGGACTTCGCCCAGTTTCCGGGCCTGTCGAAGGAGAAGCTCCGCGCCGCCAACGATGAGAACGTGGCCGCACTGCGCGCCGCCGGCTATCACGTCGACAACTGCTTCATCGACTTCGGCGATGCGGGCGCGGACAAAGCCCGTCAGTGGCTGGAAGCCAAGCGCTATGACGCGGTGCTGATCGGCGCCGGCGTGCGACTTGTCGCCGGCAACACGCCGCTGTTCGAGTCGATCGTCAACGCCGCGCACATCGCCCAACCCTGCTGCCGCTGTGTTTTCAATCGCGCCGCCGTAGCCACCCCCGACGACATTCGTCGGTGGTACCCGAACCCGGCGGCGGTGGCGTGATGACCGTTCACAAGGTCGACGTCCTGGTCGTCGGCGCCGGTCCGACGGGGCTGACCGCGGCCGGTGACCTCGCGCGAGCCGGCCGGTCGGTTGCGGTGCTCGAACGCTGGCCGGCGATCAACCCGTCCAGCCGCGCCTTCGCCACCATGGCGCGCACGCTGGAGGCTTTCGACGCCCGCGGAATCGCCGACGACCTGCTCGCGCACGCGCATAAGGCGCCGGGCGTCACGATTTTCGGCGGCGCGCGGATCGATCTCACCCACCTCGACTCGCCCTACCAGTTCGCGATGATCACTCCGCAGACCAACGTCGAGCAGGCCCTGGGCGCCTACGCCGTGGCGCAAGGGGCCGAGATCCGGCACGGCATCGAGGTCGTCGCGCTCGACCAAGACGCCGAGGGCGTGACAGTCACCGCGCGGACGCACGGCGATCCTGCTGGGCGTCGAACCTTTTGGCGGGCAGAGTATTTGATCGGCGCCGACGGTTCGCACAGCACGGTACGCAGGTTGGTGGGCGCGGACTTCGGAGGTAAGACGATCTTGTCGTCGATCGTGCTCGCCGATGTCAAGCTGGCGGATGGGCCCGCTGATGGTGGCCTGACGCTGGGCAGTACCCGCAACGAGTTCGCGTTCCTGGCGCCCTACGACCGCCACGATGCGGACGGTTCCTGGTACCGCGCGATGGTGTGGGACCGCATCAATCAGGTTCCCGACACCGCGCCCGTGAGTCGGGAGGAAATCGTCGGCGTATTGGCGCGGGCGATGGGTGCCGACCTCGGGGTGCTCGACGTGGGCTGGAAGTCCCGATTCCATTGCGACGAAAGACAAGTCACGCAATATCGGCACGGTCGGGTGTTCCTGGCCGGAGACGCGGCGCACGTCCACTCTCCGATGGGCGGTCAGGGCATGAACACCGGCATTCAAGACGCGGCGAACCTCGCGTGGAAGATCGATGCGGTCCTCGATGGTGCAGACGACACCGTGCTGGACAGCTATCACGATGAGCGCCATCCGATCGGCAAACGGGTGCTGCTGCAGTCGGGAATGATGGCGCGCGGCGTGACGCTTCATCCACGGGTCGCGCGCAGGTTACGTAACCTGCTGGTGCCCAGGCTTCTTCGGGTTCCCCGGATACGCGACGAGGTGGCAGGAAGCTTTGCGGGCACGACGCTGCGGTATGCGCATCGGTCGGGGGAGAGCGCTTTGGTGGGCACCAGGGCGACGCAGATTCCGATGACGCAAGAGCGTCTCACTGAGCTGCAGCGCGAGCCCGGCTTCGTGTTGATTCGTGAAAGCGGCAGGTCCGCGCTCGATGTGATCGACCTGCACCAAGCGGAGCGATCCGATTGCGGGCCGGCGGTGCTGGTGCGACCGGATGGCTACATCGCCTGGGCGGGCGATTCGGCCAAACGATCCGAATGGCTTGAGGTACTTGACCGCTGGACCGGACATAAGAGCACCGTGTCACCCGCTGTGACCAGCTGAAAGGCGCTCCCTTGTAGTCTGGGTCACATGTCCAGCGGAGGAAAGATCAAAGTTGAAGGCACGGTAGTAGAGCTCGACGGCGACGAGATGACGCGGGTCATCTGGAAGTGGATCAAAGACCTGCTCATCCTTCCGCACCTCGACATCACACTGGACTACTACGACCTGGGCATCGAGCACCGCGACGCCACCGACGACCAGGTGACGATCGACTCGGCGTATGCCATCAAGAAGCACGGCGTCGGCGTCAAGTGCGCCACAATCACTCCCGACGAGGCTCGCGTCAAGGAGTTCAACCTCAAGACCATGTGGTCGTCGCCCAACGGGACGATCCGAAACATCTTGGGCGGGACGATCTTCCGCGAGCCGATCATGATCTCGAACGTCCCGCGGCTGGTTCCGGGATGGAAGAAGCCGATTATCATCGGCCGCCACGCTTTTGGCGACCAGTACCGTGCGACGAACTTCAAGGTCGACCGGCCCGGGACCGTCACACTGACCTTCACTCCGGACGACGACAGCGAGCCGATCGTGCACGAGATGGTGTCCATCCCCGAAGACGGCGGCGTGGTGATGGGGATGTACAACTTCAAGGACTCGATTCAGGATTTTGCCCGCACGTCGTTCGCGTACGGGCTGAAAGAGAACTACCCGGTGTATCTGTCGACGAAGAACACCATCCTCAAGGCCTACGACGGCATGTTCAAAGACGAGTTCCAGCGGATCTACGACGAGGAGTTCAAGGACAAGTTCGACGACGCGGGCCTGACCTATGAGCACCGGCTGATCGACGACATGGTCGCCTCTTGCCTCAAGTGGGAGGGCGGCTACGTGTGGGCTTGCAAGAACTACGACGGTGACGTCCAATCCGACGCGGTCGCGCAGGGGTACGGCTCTCTGGGCCTGATGACGTCGGTGTTGACGACCGCGGACGGCAAGACCGTGGAGGCCGAAGCCGCTCATGGCACGGTCACCCGGCATTTCCGTCAGTACCAGGAGGGCAAGCCCACTTCCACCAACCCGATCGCCTCGATCTTCGCGTGGACGCGCGGCCTCGAGCACCGCGGCAAGCTGGACAACACGCCCGAGGTGAGCGAGTTCGCCGAGAAGCTGGAAGAGGTCGTCGTCGCGACGGTCGAAGGCGGCCAGATGACCAAAGACCTCGCGTTGCTCATCGGTCCCGATCAGGACTGGCAGACCAGCGAGGAGTTCCTCGGCGCGATCGCCGAGAACCTCGACAAGGCGCTCAGCTCGACTTGACCTCGCGGATCGGCGGGATGTGCTCGTCGAGGAAGCTGGTGATGACGTCGGTGACTCGTTCCGGTGCCTCGAACATCGGGATGTGTCCGAGTCCGTCGAGCTCGGTCAGTCGCGTCCCGGCGGGAAGCTGGGCCTGAAAGTACCGGTGCGATCGCGGTCCGGGAAAGACCCGGTCTTTTCCGCAGAGCACCAGGTGCGCGGGGACGGAAGTGTCCGCCAACTCCAGCAGTCCGGGCAGCAGCATTGACTTGACCAACAGCTGGAAGTAGGCGGGGCAGTGTGCCACGTCGTCGATGATGGCCTCGAGTTCACTGTCACTGACCCCGTCCGGCGATGCGCTGATGGGCAGGGTGGCCAGCCGACGACTGAGGGGCAGGCGCAACGCGCGGGGCCCCACCCAGCGTGCCAGTGCCAAGAACGGCATCCCCGAGACGAACTTGGCGATCACCTCGAATTTGGTCGGCGCCCACCGGGTCCACCCGCCGGCCGGCGCGATGCCGGTGACCGTGCGCGCCCGACCGCGACGCTCCAGCTCGAAGGCCACCCAACCGCCCAGCGAATTGCCGACGATGTGGCAGGTGTTCCAGCCCAGCTCGTCGAGCTGACGCTCGACGTGGTCGGCCAACACCGACGAGCTCAGGAACCATGTCCCGGCGGCGGGCCCACCGTTGTGGCCGGCCATCGTCGGGGCGAATACCTCGTAGCGGCCGGTGTCGGCCAACCGCGGGGCGACGTTCTGCCAGACAAGCTGCGAAATCAGGAATGGATGCAGCAGTAGGACCGGTTCGCCGGTTCCGACGTGGATGGGCGCGCGGGCGGAGCTCATTCAGCCGACATTAAAGGTGATACCGCCGGTACCGCAAGAAGCTCGGCTAGCGACCCGAAGCAAGCGTCACAGCATGCTGAGCCGTTCTAGTATCCGGCCATGGCGCAGGACATCTCACGTCAGGCCTTTTTACGTGGCGGGCTTGGGGCGGTCGCCGGTGTGCTACTGGGGTCGTGCGGAGAAACGGCCGGGCAGCCGTCGTCGCCGGGCTCGCCAGACTGGGGTGCCCTCGGCGGCAGCATCCAGGGCCAAGTCATCCTGCCGTCAAGCGCTGACTACGCCGGCGCGAAGGGGCTCTTCAACTCCCGCTTCGACAACTCGACACCCGCGGCCGTCGTCACGGTGACATCCATCGGCGACGTGCAGCAGGCTGTTGCGTTCGCTGCGGAGAACGGCGTCCAAGTTGCCGCGCGTAGCGGCGGGCATTCGTACATCGGTGCCTCCGCGGCAAATGGCGTTATGGTCGTCGACTTGCGTCAGCTGCCGGGCGGGATCACCTACGACGACGCGAGCGGTCTCGCGACGATTCCGGCTGCGGCAGACCTGGATTCGGTGCAGACAACACTGGCCGCACAGGGACGATTGATCCCGAGCGGCAGCTGCCCGACGGTCGGAGTCGCCGGTTTGACCCTGGGTGGCGGGCTGGGATCTGACGCCCGACAGTGGGGTCTGACGTGCGACGCGCTCGTGTCGGCATCCGTCGTCTTGCCCAGCGGCGACGTGATCACCGCAGCACCAGATGACCATGCCGATCTGTATTGGGCCTTGCGGGGCGGCGGAGGCGGCAATTTCGGTGTGGTCACCTCGTTTACGTTGCGCACATTTCCCACCACCGACCGTGATGTCGTTTCCCTGGTATTCCCTACGGGTTCGGCTGAGCAAGTCATCCTTGGTTGGTATCAGTGGCTGAGCACCGCGGACCGGGCAATCTGGGGCATGGTCAACGTCACGGCGGGCCAGGCTTTGCCGGGGTGCAGCGTTACGTTGGCGACGCCCCCGGGCGACGGGCCGGGTCGAGCAGGCGACATCATCGCCGCTATTGGTGTGCAGGCCACCGGCAACACAAACCAAACGTTGAGCCGCATGGACTTCGTCCATTACTTCGAAGGTGGCGACCAGGCATGGCACCCGCGCGTTTTCGTTGCGGGCTCGGACATCGTCGGGGAGCTGACGTCATCCGCTGCGCAAGCCATCGTTGCCGCGACAACAACGTGGCCTCAGGATGCGGGCTCCGCGGCGGCGGTGATCGAGTCGCTGTCTGGAGCGGTGAGTGACGTAGATCCTGGGGACACCGCGTTCCCGTGGCGGCGGCAGGCGGCGTCTATTCAGTGGTACTCAGAGCCGTCGCCGCCGAACACAGTTGACGTTGGGGATGCCTGGCTGGTAGCGGCGCACGAGGCGATGGGGGCCAATTCCGTTGGCGGCTACGTCAACTACGTCGAGCCGGACAGTACGGCGTCGCGGTATTTCGGCGGGAATCTGTCGCGGCTCAACGCCATTCGTCAACAGTACGACCCGGGCGGGTTGATGTACTCAGGCATCCGGCCGGTTTGATGACGGCCGCCGCCATGCCGCTTTGCATCGCGAGATGTGCGGGAAGACGGTGACCGTGTCCTATGGCGCGGTGTCGGCGTGAAAAGATCGAGTCATCATGAGCATCACTACGGGATCCCGCCGGGTCTTCTCCGGCGTGCAGCCCACCTCCGACTCAATGCACCTCGGAAATGCATTGGGCGCCGTCACCCAGTGGGCCCAGTTGCAGGACGACTACGACGCGTTCTTCTGCGTCGTCGACCTGCACGCGATCACCATCCCGCAGGACCCCGACATGCTGCGGCGCCGAACCCTGGTGACCGCCGCGCAATACCTGGCGCTGGGCATCGACCCTGGTCGCAGCACCATCTTTGTGCAGAGCCACGTCCCCGCGCACACCCAGCTGGCTTGGGTGCTGGGTTGCTTCACCGGTTTCGGCCAGGCCTCGCGAATGACGCAGTTCAAAGACAAGTCGACGCGTCAGGGCAGCGACGCGACCACGGTCGGCTTGTTCACCTACCCGGTGCTGCAGGCTGCCGATGTGCTCGCGTACGACGGCGAATTGGTGCCGGTCGGTGAAGACCAGCGGCAGCATCTGGAGCTGGCTCGCGATATCGCGCAGCGGTTCAACAGCCGGTTCCCCGACACGTTCGTGGTTCCCGACCTGCTTATTCCCAAGGTCACGGCCAAGATCTACGACCTGCAAGACCCGTCGTCGAAGATGAGCAAGTCGGCGGCCACCGATGCCGGCCTGATCAGTCTCCTGGACGCTCCTGCCGTGTCCGCCAAGAAGATTCGCTCCGCAGTCACAGACAGCGAACGCGAGATCCGGTACGACCCGGACGCCAAAGCCGGCGTGTCGAACCTGCTGACCATCCAGTCCGCGGTCAACGGTGTCGAGATTGATGCCCTGGTGCGACAGTATGCCGGGCGCGGCTACGGCGATCTGAAGAAGGACACCGCCGAGGCCGTCGTGGAGTTCGTGACTCCGATCAAGGCCCGGGTCGACGAGTTGCTCACGGATCCTGCCGAATTGGAGGCTATCCTGGCCGCCGGGGCGGCACGGGCCGAGGACGTAGCCGCAAAAACGGTCGACCGGGTCTACGACCGGCTAGGGTTCTTGCCAAAACGTCCCTAGCGGGTGGTGATGAGCGAACCGGCCAAACCGGGAATCCTGGATCGGCTGCGGGCGCGATTCGGCTGGTTCGACCACGCGATGCGGGCCAACGACCGATTCGAAGAATCCAAGGGCAACTTTTTCGCTGCCGGGCTGACCTACTACACGATCTTCGCGTTATTTCCGTTGCTGATGGTCGGTTTCAGCGTCGGCGGATTCTTGCTGTCACGTCGGCCGGATGTGCTGGCCGGGATCGACAACAAGGTGAGGGGCGCGGTGCCGGGCGCTCTGGGGCAGGAATTGTTGGACTTGATGAATTCGGCGATCGCTTCGCGGGCGTCGGTTGGCGTCATCGGTTTGGCCGTCGCGGCATGGGTCGGCCTGAACTGGATTGGCAATCTTCGGGTAGCGCTGAGCGAAATGTGGAAACAGGGCGAGGGGTCGCGCGGATACATTCGGACCAAGTTCTCCGATCTGGCGACGATGGTTTCGTCGTTCGTGGCGATCCTCGCAACGCTGGCCCTCAGTGCGCTCGCCGCCGCGGCGCCGATGGGCAAGGTGTTGGGGTGGATGGGTATTCACAACGCCCCCGTGCTGGACGCGATCCTTCGCGGTGGGTCGATGCTGATTTCATTGCTGGTGTCGTGGTTGGTTTTCACCTGGATGATCGCCCGATTACCCAGGGAGCCGGTCAGCTTCGCCAGCGCGACTCGGGCGGCTCTGATCGCGGCGATCGGCTTCGAATTGTTCAAGGTGGTCGGGTCGATCTACCTGAAGTCCGTGCTGCACAGCCCGGCGGGTGCGACCTTCGGGCCGGTGCTGGGCCTCATGGTGTTCGCGTACGTCACCGCACGGCTGCTGCTGTTCGCGACCGCGTGGGCGGCGACGTCGACGGAAGATCTGCCTGCCGCGCCGGTGGAACCGCCTGAGCCCAAGGCCATTACGCCCAGGGTTCATCTGAACGAGGATCTCAACGTGCGACAGGCGCTGACCGCTGCTGCAGTGGGCGCCATTGGGGCACTGAGCCTTTCTCGACTGACCCGTCGAAATAAAGGCTAGGACACGTATTCACCATCGCAGTTGTCACTATCCCGAAACGATTTGGCGTCGACAGGGGGCTTTTGCGCTCAACCGTGTCACCCTCATTTGCACGAATAGTTGCTCTACGCAAAGGCGGGTAGGCGATGTCGACACCAAGTCTGTTCCACAAACTCGCAGCGGAAACGATCGGCACCTTCTGGCTGGTGCTCGGTGGCTGCGGTAGCGCGATTTTCTCGGCGAAAGCTCACTCCGGCCACTACCCACTGGGTATTGGCTATCTCGGCGTGGCTTTGGCCTTCGGTCTGACGGTACTGGTCGGCGTGTATGCGTTCGGAACGATCTCGGGCGGGCATTTCAACCCCGCCGTCACGCTCGGTGCCGCGTTCGCTCGCCGGGTGGAATGGAAAGTCCTGCCCGCGTATTGGGTCGTCCAGGTGATCGGCGGGCTGCTCGCGGCGGTGGTGATCTACTACATCGCTGAAGGCAAACCAGGTTTCAGCGCGACCGGCAACATGGCGGCCAACGGCTATGGCGAACACTCACCCGGGTATTACTCGCTTGGTGCCGTGATCCTCACCGAGATCGTCCTGACGGCGATGTTCCTGTTCGTCATCCTCGGCTCGACCGATGCCCGGGCGCCAAAGGGCTTTGCCGGCTTGGCCATTGGGCTGACGCTGACGGGCATCCACCTGGTTGCCATTCCGATCTCCAACACCTCGGTCAACCCGGCGCGGTCCACCGCTGTCGCATTCTTCAACGGCAACGGCGCACCGCAGCAGCTATGGGTGTTCTGGCTGGCGCCGCTGATCGGTGGAGCGATCGCCGGTATCGCCTATCCGTTCCTGTTCGGCCGGGCCGAGGAGACGGCAGACCATTCGGCCGCGTGACGCTGTCACAGCGCTACCTGACGGCGCTGCTTAGTCGCCGGTCAGGTAGCGCTGCAGCGTTGGTCCCATCCAGGCGACCATATCCTCGATAGCAGTCGACGCGATCGGCTCGAGCTTGAGTTGGTAACGCGCGAAAGCCAATCCGGCTAGGTGACTGGCTACCAATTCGACTCGCAGTTCCGCATCGGTCACACCGAACTCCGCGGCGACACGCTTGGCCACCGGACCGGCAAGGGCATCATGTAGGACCTGTCGGGCCTGCGGCTGAATAGCCGCCGAACGCCACACCGCCATGAAGGGTTCGAAAGCGCCGCCGTTGTCCCAGTGCTCGAGAAAACGACGAACCAGCCGGGGGCCGACGTCGTCGGGGCCTTCGTCGAGCAGCGCGGCCAATTGGTGGAGCGGGTGCTCGGGACCGGTCAGCGCCGACGCGCTGAACAAGCCTTCCTTGTTGTCGAAAAAGTAATAGACCATCGCGACATCGACGCCGGCGTCCGCGGCAATTGCGCGGACGGTGGCTCGCTCGTACCCGTCGCGCATGAAACGCTCGCGCGCGGCGTCGATGATCCGCTGCCGGCTCTGCTGGCCTGTGCGCCACCGGCCTGGCCGCCGAGCCTCTGACATGTACGAAAGCATACTTCAGCGCCCGTTGACGTTAGGTCCGCCAGCGGCGTACCGTTGTTCTTCAACGAGAGTTGAAGTATCTGGATCGAAAGGAGTTTGACATGGCTACGGACACACGTGAACGGCAGCTTTGGTGGCGACACATGGTCTCGATCCTGGTGTTCCCGGTGACGGTCACGCTGGTCGTACCGGCGCTTATCGTGAACCCGGCTCACGCGCGGCTGAACTTCGGTTCTCCTCTGAACATCGGCCTCGTCATCGTCGGCGGCCTGCTCATCGCCGGCGGGTTGGGCATGTGGTTGTGGACGGTGTCTCTGTTCCACCGGATCGGCAAGGGAACGCTCGGACTGGGCAAGCTGATGGGCGAGCCGGTCCACCTCGTCGTAGTCGGCCCGTACCGGCACGTGCGCAATCCGATGATCAGCGGCGTGCTCGCCATCCTGCTAGGGGAGGCGGCCCTCGCCGCCTCGGGTTCGCTGCTGCTGTGGTTCGCGATCTTTTGGACGTTGCAAGAGATCGCCATCCGGTTCTGGGAAGAACCGCATCTCACTCAGCGGTATGGCAACGAGTACGTCGACTACCAGCGGAACGTTCCGCGCTGGCTTCCGCGGATCTCGGCGTGGGTCCCGGCGAATCAGCGTTAGCGATCCGTGTGCCATTCGCCGCCGGCCATGACGCGCGTAACCTGTAAATCCCGTTCCAACACAACGAGGTTGGCGTCAGCCCCGGTTCGCAAACAGCCGGCGCGGTCGAGGCCGAGTGCACGGGCAGGCGTCGTCGAGGTCATCTGCACCGCGGCGGCCAGCGCCGCGTCGCGGTCTGAGCCGAGGCCGGCCGCGGCGCGGAAGAGTTGATCCATCGTGGCGGTGCTCCCGGCGATCGTCGAAGTCCCGCGCACGCGTGCCACCTGTTCGACCACATCGACCTGCATTGCCCCGAGTCGAAATTCGCCATCGCCCAACCCCGCCGCCGCGGTGGAATCGGTGACCAACGCCACCCGGTCGGCTCCCGCCGCCTCGATCACCGCTCGTTGCATGGCGGGGTGAACGTGCACGCCGTCGGCGATCAACTCGACGGTCACCCGCGGATCCTGCAACAACGCGATCGCGGGTCCGGGCTCACGGTGGTGCACCGGCCGCATTGCATTGAAGAGGTGGGTGCCGACCGTCGCGCCCAACTCGACAGCATGGCGGGTCTGCTCGTAGGTGGCATCCGTATGCCCCACGGCGACAACCACTCCGGCGTCGGCGAAGCGGGTAATCGCATCGTCGCTGCCAGTGCGCTCGGGTGCCAGGGTGACCATCCGGATCGCGCCGCCGCCTGCGGTGAGCAGGGCGTCGATCTCACCGGGCGCCGGGTCGCGCAGCTGCGCAGGATCGTGCGCCCCGTAGCGCGCGGCGCTCAGCCACGGCCCCTCCAGATGAATACCTGCGACGGTGCCCGCGCGGGTGGAGTCGGCGAGCGCATATACCGCGGTGAGCAGGTCGGCGCGCGACGCGGTGACCAGGCTGGCCAGCGTGGTGGTCGTGCCATGGCTGCGGTGAAACATCGCCGCGCGCAGGATATCTGCGTCGTTGCCGTCGGTGTACGACGCGCCGCCGCCGCCGTGTACATGGATGTCGACGAAGCCGGGCACGAGCAGCGCCTCGGGCATGTCGACTTCGGCCGGCCGCGGCGGCAGGCCCGACCCGCAGCCCACGATTTGTCCGCCCGAGGTTTCCACCCAACCCGGTCGACAGATGCCCTGCTCCAGCGCGACAGCGCCGGCGGCGATCAGTGCCATGCTGGCACATCCGTTGTCGTGCTGGGCAATTCGTCAGGCCAGCGGCCGTCATTCTCCCAGAAGTGGCGGATCTCTTCGAGTTGCCGGCCTTTGGTCTCGGGAGCATACCGGTACACGAAGGCGAATCCGCCCACCGCGAAAACGCCGAATACCGCGAAAGTGCCTGCGCCGCCCAGAGAATGCAGCATCGTCAGGAACACGCCGGCGATGACTGCGTTGGCCAGCAGGTTGGCGGTCAGCATCGCGCTCGACCCCATCGACCGCAACCGGGACGGGAAACTCTCACCGGCGTAGACCCATACCAGCGCGCCGAAGCCGAAGGTGAACCCCATGGTGAACAGCAGCACGCCAACGAACCCGAATATCGCTGGGAAATGCGCGGCGAACACCACGATCAGCACCACGTCGGCGGCGATCATCGCGCCGATACCCGATAGCAGAACGGGGCGGCGGCCCAGCCGGTCGACCAGAACTACCGACACCAGCACCGCGGCCAGCGCACCGGCCTGCACCATCGCCGGAAGCGCCAGCAGCGCGAAGTTCCCGCGGAAGCCCATCGCGTCGAACAGTCGGGGGCTGTAGTAGACGATCGCGTTGATGCCGGTGATCTGGATGAAAAAACCCAGCGCGATGACGAAGACCGTGGCGCGCAGGTAAGGCCGGCGCAGCATTTCGCGGAAACTGCCGCCGCTTTCTTCCCGCAGCGCAGCGCCGATCTCGGTGAGTTCACGTTCGACGTCACTGTCGGGCTCCACTCGTTGCAGCGCCCGCCTGGCTTCGGCGACCCGGCCTTTGAGCATGTACCACCGCGCGGTGTCAGGCATCCGCAGCAACAGCAGCGCAACCAATGTCGCGGGCACGGCCGCCAATGCCAGCATCGCGCGCCACTCGCGCGAATCGGCCAGCAGGTAGCAGGCCAGATAGCCGACGATGATGCCGACCACGGTTGCCACCTGATAGCCGGCGAGCAGCGAACCGCGCACTCGCGCCGGTGCGGATTCGGCCACGAACACCGGGACCACCACGACCGACACCCCGATGGTCATGCCCAGCAGTAGCCGGGCCACCAGCAGCATCGGCACCGAGTCCGACATCGCGCCCAACAGTGCGAACACCGCATAGCCGGCCGCCACCGACACCATCGACCGCCGGCGCCCGATCAGGTTGGCGAGCACGCCTGCGCCCAGCGCTCCGACGATCTCGCCAAGCACCACTGCGGTCGTCACCAGTTCTTGTTGCCGCGTCGTCAGACCGAATTCGTCGGTGATGAACAGCAGCGCGCCGGCGATGTTGGAGAGGTCGTAGCCGTAGACGACGCCCAGGCTTGCGGCGGTGAGGCCCAGCAAGAGTCCATGCCGCCGGGTGCCGCTCACTGGGTGAGCTTAGTTCTGCGGTCGGCGATTCCTCGAGCGAGCCGCAATGATCAACCCGAACACGATCACGGTGCCGATCACCGCCACACCGACTCGTACCGGCAGCGCGTCGGCGGGCGGCACGAACCCGGCGGCGTTCGTCGATGTGCCGGGAGCGGCGTCACCGCCGTTGGCGGACTTGGCGGCCAGCAACGACGGATCGGGTTCGATCAGTGTTCCCACCCGGGTTCCCGGTGCCGTCGCGAAGCCGTAGTCCAGCAGGTGGGCGGCCTGCTGCCACGGCGCAATCGGCTGACGGGTGCCGTGCAACAGCACCGCCATCAGCCGGCGTCCGTCGCGGTTGGCGGCGCCCACGAACGTCTGGCCCGCATCGTCGGTGTAGCCGGTCTTGCCGCCCAGCGCGCCCGGATAGTGGTAGAGCAGCTGGTTGTCGTTTTCCAGCTCGTAGCCGGGGTGGTCGGCGTGTCCGGGAAAGTCGAACTTCTGCGTGTGCACGATGTCGGCGAAAGTTGGTTTCCCCCAGGCGTATCGGTAAAACAGCCCGATGTCGTACGCCGAGGTGCTCATGCCGGGTCCATCCAGCCCCGAAGGCGTCGCAGCGCGGGTGTCGCGGCCGCCGAGCTTGCCGGCCAGCATGTTGATCTTCTCCACCGCGAGCTGCATGCCGCCCAGTTGAATGGCCAGCGCGTGCGCCGCGTCGTTGCCGGAGTGCATCAACAACCCGTGCAGCAACTGGTTGACGGTGTAGGTGCCACCCGGGGCAACGCCGACCCGGGTGCCCTCCGCGCCGGCATCCTCTGGCGTGCCGTCGACGGTCCTATTGAGGTTGAGCTCGTTCAGCGATGCCATCGCGACGAGCACCTTGATGACGCTGGCCGGGCGGTGACGGCCATGCGGGTCACGCGCGGCGATGATCGCGCCGCTGTCCAAGTCGGCCACCACCCAGGCCTCGGCGGAGATATCGCCGGGCACCGGCGGGGTGGCGGGTGCGGTGACCACTCCGCAGCCGCCCAGCGCGTTACCGCCGATCGGCGACGCGGGCACCGGCAGCGGCAGGGGCGGATCCCCGGCCTGCGGGACCTCCGACGAGTCCACCGCCGGCGGGGTGGCCACCTTGTACGGGCAGGCGTCATGCCCTGCGCCGGCTACGGCGGGCTCAGCGAGCGCCGCAGGGATGCCGAGTGCGGCCGGTGCCGCGACCATGAAAGCCGCCGCTACCAGGCATGACACAGTTCGCAAGTAGGCCATCGTCTGTGCAGAGTAGGCGATCAGGGGCCCGATTCCCGGGAGCCGCGCTGTGACTGGTGTTGCAGAAGTTGCAAATCCAGGTAGCAGAGGCCTGGCCCGCCGATGCGGCCCAGCCACAGCCGCCCCGGTGTTTCCACTACTCCGGTGGCCAGGCCGAAGGCCGGATGCTGGGCGCGAAGCTGGGTCACGACGTGGCCGTCGGCGGGGTCGAACGCGACGACCCACACCGTCGGTTTCGGGTTCGGCAGCCAGCGATAGGGCAGCAGTCGCCACATCAGGCTGCGGATGACCGGTGCGCGTGGGCTCAGCCATTCGCTGAGCCGGTTACGGTCCGAGACCATTGCCACCCAGATCCTGCCGTCACGACCGGTCGAAATGTTGTCCGGATACCCGGGCAGATCGATGGCCAACGGGGTGATCGAACCGGCCCGGTCTCCGGTGAGCCAGTACTTGGACAGCCGGCAGGCGGTCGTCTCGGCGAACACCAACGCCGACTCATCGGTGGTCAGCGTGACGCCGTTGGCGAAGTACAGGTCAGACGCCAGCACGCTGACCGTGCCGTCCGGATCGCGGCGGAACAACGACCCGGTTGGGCGCCCCTCGACCACCGAGCCTTTGTAGTGCTCGTAGTGGAAGCGGCTGGTCGATTCGGTGAAAAAGATTGTGCCGTTGGATGATTCGACTACGTTGGAGCAGAACGTCAACGCGCGTCCGGCCACCTCGGCGACCAGCGTCTCCAACGTGTCGGTGGCGGGGTCGTAGCGCAGCAGGCCGCGATGGCTGTCGCAGATCAGCAGTCGGCCGTCACGGGCGACCGCCAGGCCCAACGGTCGCCCGCCGGTGTTGGTGACCACCTGCGCAGAACTGCCGTCGGGAGTGATCCGAACGATGCGTCCGTCCTCAACACCGGTCCAGATGTTGCCCTCGGCATCGGCGACGACATCTTCCGGGGCAATGCCGGGCAGCTCGACCACATGCAGCTTCGACGTCAGGTCGGGATCGGGTAACGGCCGTGACGGCGGTGGCTGCCACCGGATCGGGTCAATACGCGGTTTGGTCACAGGCGACTCTCAACGTCGGTCAGCACACTGCGCAGAATCGCTTCGATGGTGTCGAACTCGGGTTGGCCGCTGATCAGCGGCGGCGCCAACTGGATCACGGAATCGCCGCGGTCGTCAGTGCGGCAATACAGTCCGGCTTCGAAAAGGGCCGACGACACGTCGCCGAGCAGCGCCCGGCGTTCGGCGTCGGTGAACGTTTGCTTGGTCGCCTTGTCCTTGACCAGTTCCACGCCGTAGAAGAATCCCTCGCCGCGGACATCGCCGACGATGGGCAAGTCGTACAGCTTTTCCAGGGTGGCACGGAAAACGGGCGCGAGGGTTTTGACGTGGTCGTTGAGGCCCTCACGCTCGAAGATGTCGAGGTTGGCCAGCCCGACAGCGGCCGAAACCGGATGGCCGCCAAAGGTATAGCCGTGCGGGAACATCGTGTTGCCGTCGTTGAACGGCTCGAACAACCGCTCGCTGGCGATCATCGCGCCGATCGGCGAGTAGCCCGACGTCATCCCCTTGGCGCAGGTGATCATGTCGGGCACGTAGCCGACGTCTCCGATGTCACAGCAGGCGAACATCGACCCGATGCGGCCGAACGCGCAGATCACCTCGTCGGAGACCAGTAGCACGTCATACTCGTCGCAGATCTCCCGCACCCGTTCGAAATAGCCTGGGGGAGCCGGGATGCTGCCGCCGGCGTTCTGCACCGGTTCCAGGAAAACCGCGGCCACGGTGTCGGGTCCTTCGAACTCGATCGCCTCGGCGATCCGGTCGGCGGCCCACTGCCCGAAGGCTTTGACGTCAGTGTGGAACGATTCGGGCGCGCGGTAAAAGTTCGTGTTGGGCACCCGGAAGCCGCCGGGCGTCACCGGCTCGAACGGCGCTTTGTACTTCGGCAGGCCGGTGATCGCGAGGGCGCCCTGGGTGGTGCCGTGGTAGGCGATCGACCGCGAAATCACTTTGTGCTTAGCGGGTTTGCCGGTCAGCTTGAAGTACTGCTTGGCCACCTTCCACGCGGTCTCGACGGCCTCGGTGCCGCCGGTGGTGAAGAACACCCGGTTCAGATCGCCCGGCGCGTACTGGGCCAGGCGCTCGGCGAGCTCGATCGCGGGCTGGGTGGCGTATCCCCACAGCGGGAAGAAGGCCAGCGTGCTGGCCTGTCGGGCGGCGACCTCGGCGAGTTCGGTGCGACCGTGGCCGACCTGCACGGTGAACAGACCGGAGAGCCCGTCGAGGTAGCTCTTGCCGCGGTCGTCGAAGATGGTGACGCCCTCGCCGCGAGTGATCACCGGCGGCGTGATGTCTGGGCCGTGCCGGGCGAAATGCAGCCAGAGGTTGTCGGTCATGTTGCAGGTGAGCGTAACGCTCGGCTCGATGGCCCGGCTCCTTACTCGCGCCGTCCGGCGCTCACCGTCGCCGGGCTAGGCTCGGGGGTATGACCTCCGCCCAGCAGGTCACCGAGTTCGAAGCCCTAAGGCCGCATCTCATGTCGGTGGCTTACCGGCTGACCGGCACCGTGGCCGATGCCGAGGACATCGTCCAGGAAGCCTGGCTGCGCTGGGATAGGCATGAAAACGCGATCACCGACCTCAGGGCCTGGCTGACCACCGTGGTGAGCCGGCTCGGGCTGGATCGGCTGCGGTCGGCTGCGCACCGCCGCGAGACCTACACCGGCAACTGGCTGCCCGAGCCGGTGGTGACCGGCGTTGACGGCGCCGATCCGCTGTCTGCGCTGGTGGCGCGCGAGGATGCCCGGTTCGCGGCGATGGTGGTGCTGGAACGTCTGTCGCCCGACCAGCGGGTCGCGTTCGTGTTGCATGACGGATTCGCTGTGCCGTTCGCCGAAGTGGCGCAGGTGCTCGGAACCAACGAGGCCGCCGCGCGGCAACTGGCTTCGCGGGCCCGCAAGGCCGTCACCGCGTCGTCGCCGCCGCAGCCCGATCCGTCGCACAACGAGGTGGTCGGCAAGCTGATGGCCGCGATGGCCGTCGGCGACCTGGAAGCCGTGGTGGCGCTGTTGCATCCCGACGTGGCGTTCACCGGCGATTCTGATGGCAAGGCGCCCACGGCAGTTCAGGTCATCCACGGGGCGGACAAGGTGGTCCGGTTCATGCTCGGCCTTGCGCAACGCTATGGCCCGTCGATGTTCACCGCCTACGAGCTGGCTTTGGTCAACGGCGAACTCGGCATCTACACCGCCGGCCTCCCGGCCAGCGACGGGTACCGCGAAATGCTGCCGCGAATCATGGCCATGACGGTGCGCGACGGAAAGGTATGCGCCCTATGGGATATCGCCAATCCCGACAAGTTCACCGGCTCGCCCTTGGGCCGACGATCCTGAACCCACGGCGAGGCCGAGTCGCAGCGCACCGGCGGCTTCGCTCGCGGCTTCGGCGAATCGACCGCCCAGGCCGACAAAGTTGAGGTATCCGTGCGGCAGGTCGGCCTGACGGGTCAGGGCCACCGGGATTCCGCCGGCCCGCAGCTTGTCCGCGTATGCCTCGCCGTCGTCGCGGACCGGATCGAAGCCGGCGCTGGCGATGTAGGCGGGCGGCAGGCCGGTGACGTCGCCGTGCTGTGGCGACAGTCGCGGGTCTGTCAGATCGGTTCCCGCTGGTATGTAGTTGGCCATCACCCACTGGAGATTGCGGTCGGTGAAGGTCGAGCCTTCGGCGAACAGGTCGCGCGACGGCCGGCGCGTGCTCAGATCGGTAGCCGGATACATCAGCAGTTGTAAAGCCGGCACACCACCACCTCGTCGCACCGTCTGCTGCGCGGTCACGGCGGCGAGATTCCCACCGGCGCTGTCACCTCCGATGGCGATGCGGGCGGGATCGGCACCCAGATCGCAGGCGTGGTCACGGGCGTATTCGAACGCGGCGAGCGCGTCGTCCGCAGGGTCTGGGAATTGGTGCTCCGGCGCGCGCCGGTACTCCACCGAGAGAACTCGCGCACCAGCGTGGCTGGCCAGGTAACGAGCGATGGGATCGTGGCTCAGCCGTGAACCGACCGAGAAGCCGCCGCCATGGAAATACACCAGCAGCCCCGATGGCTCGGGCACGTCTGCGGGAATGTAGAGGGTGGCCGGGACCTCGCCGTGATCGGCGGGGATGGCGATCTCTCGGGTCGCGACGGGCACCGGTGATTCGTAGCCGATCAGACTCGGTGCCTCGTCATAGCGTGCTCGGGCCTCTTCCACGGGGCCGTCGAAAACGTCGGAGCCCGAACGGTTTTTGAGGGCAATGGCCAGCTGTGCGTCGAGGTCTAGTTCCTGCCCGTCGACCCGTAGCGGCGGGCCCGCCAACAGTCGGCGGATGGGCTTGGGCAAGCCAAAGACGAGCCGGACCACTTTTGCTTTTGCGCCAATACTCAACGATGACATCAGATTTCCTCCTTGCCTTTGTAAGTGACGTGCTTGTGGGCGACGAATCGCATTACGTGGCCGAGAACGCGGGACTGCAGGCTTGCGGTGAGGCCATGTCGCGCGCACTCGGTCCGGAAGTCGTCCGGCACGATCAGCCGATGCGGTGAGCCGTCCAAACGGTGGAACAGGCTCGCCAGCGCAGTGCGGGTCAGGTCGTAGCCGACGAAGATCCCTCCCGGTCGCAACACCCGCGCGACCTCGGCGACGGCGCCCTCCCAGTCGATGATGTGATGCAACATCAGGCAGCTGACGACGGAGTCGAAGGAATCGTCGGGAAACGGCATCGCGGTGGCGTCGGCCGTTTTCACCGATGCGTTCGAGAACCCACCCAACCGCGTGGCGGCGGCTTGCGCCATGTGCGGATCGATATCTATTGCGGTCCAAGCAAGTTCGGGAGCTGCCGAAAGAAGCTGCTGCGCAACGGATCCACTCCCGACGCCGATCTCCAGCACGTCGCGGCCCAGCCGTTGCGCACAGAGCTCACGCGCGATCGTTGAGCTGCTGGAACGCCATACGCTGCTGCAGCAGTAGGCACGTTCGAATCGGGACATTGCGGGCATATCCCAAGCGTGGGTCAACCACGACGGGAACGCTTGTATGGATCCGTCAGATCAGGGCGTCAGATCAAGGTGTGTCGGACCGATTCAGCGAGTTCTCGTGGGGTCGCCCCAGTCATCTCCCAGCAGACCTTGTTCGCGTGCGATCCGTCGGCAAACCCGGCCAGGTGGGCGGCGTCGGTGACGGAATAACCATCGAGGAGGTAGCTCACCGCGGTGACCAGCCGCTCCCAGCGGATCGTTGCCGAGAACGAGACGCCGGTCTGCTGCTTGCACAGCCGCCCGAGATAGTCGGGTGACAGCGCTACCTCACCGGCGACCGACGTCACGTCGATGCGATCGGGCATGCGGCTCGACACGACTTCGATCGCCTGCCGCAGCTGT
>DATFYT010000168.1:0-19076 GCA_035314925.1 Mycobacterium sp.
GCAGCTGCGCTGGGGACCCAACCGGGTCGGCCCCCGCGGCTATCTGCAAAGCCTGGCCGACGGCATCAAGCTCGCGCTGAAGGAGCCGATCACCCCGTTCGGCGTTGAAAAGCCGATCTTCCTAATGGCGCCGGCCATCTCCACGATTCCCGCGATCACGGCCTTCGCGTTCATCCCGTTCGGGCCGCAGGTTTCCGTGTTCGGACACTGGACCCCGCTGCAGGTGACCGATCTGCCGGTGGCGGTGCTGTTCATCCTGGCGCTCTCGTCGATCGGGGTCTACGGCATCGTGCTGGCGGGGTGGTCGTCGGGCTCGACCTATCCGCTGCTGGGCGGGGTGCGCTCTACCGCGCAGGTGATCTCCTACGAGGTCGCGATGGGCCTGTCGTTCGCCACCGTGTTCCTCTTCGCCGGAACGATGTCCACGTCGCAGATCGTGTCTGCCCAAGACCGGGTCTGGTACGTCTTTCTGCTGTTGCCGTCGTTCACGACTTACCTGGTGTCCATGGTCGGCGAGACCAACCGGGCGCCGTTCGACCTGCCCGAGGCCGAAGGCGAACTGGTCGCCGGTTTCCACACCGAGTACTCGTCGCTGAGCTTCGCGATGTTCTATCTGGCCGAGTACATCAATATGACCACGGTGTCGGCGCTGGCCGCGACGCTGTTCATGGGCGGCTGGCACGCACCGTGGCCGCTGAACATGTGGGCCGGCGCCAACAGCGGCTGGTGGCCGGTGCTGTGGTTCACCGCCAAGGTGTGGGTCTTCTTGTTCATCTACATCTGGCTGCGGGGCACCCTGCCGCGGCTGCGCTACGACCAGTTCATGGCGCTGGGGTGGAAGCTACTTATTCCAGTGTCACTGGTCTGGGCGCTGATCGCCGCGGCGATCCGCACGCTGCGGGACCAGGGCTACCCGCACTGGACGCCGCTGCTGGTCGGCGCCAGCATCGTCGTCACCGTCGTGCTGCTCTATTTGCTGCAAAGACCGTTCAGCAACAGGCAAATCCGCAAGAGGCATCGCCGCCAAGAGCCGGTGGAGGCAACGTCCTTCGAGCCGGCATTTCCCACGCCGCCGCTGCCCGGCCAGCCGCTGGCGCCGGCGAGCAAGGAGGCTGCACATGGCTAAATTCCTGAGTTCCATCGCCGGATTCGGCGTCACGTTCGGCTCGATGTTCAGACGGCCCGTCACCGAGAGCTACCCGGAAAAGCCCGGGCCGGTGATGCCGCGCTATCACGGCCGCCATCAGCTCAACCGCTACGACGACGGCCTGGAGAAGTGCATCGGCTGCGAACTGTGCGCCTGGTCCTGCCCCGCGGACGCCATCTACGTCGAGGGCGCCGACAACACCGACGAGGCCCGGTTTTCACCGGGCGAGCGCTACGGCCGGGTGTACCAGATCAACTATCTGCGCTGCATCGGCTGCGGGCTGTGCGTCGAAGCCTGCCCGACCCGCGCGTTGACGATGACCAACCACTACGAGATGGCCGACGATAACCGCGCCGACCTGATCTACGAAAAACAGAACCTGCTGGCGCCGTTGCTGGAGGGCATGACCCCAGCGCCGCACCCCAGGGCCGAAGGCGCCACCGACGCCGATTACTACCGCGGCAACGTGACGTCAGAAGGTTTGCGGGACAAGCAGAATCCGGACGCCCCGCAGTGATCACTTCGACGAACACGCTGCTGGCCGCCGACACGCTCGCCCGCACCTCCACCGGCGAGGCGGTCACCTTCTATCTGTTGGGCACGCTGGCGTTGATCGGTGCGGTGGGCGTCGTATTGGCGGCCAACGCGGTCTACTCCGCGATGTTCCTGGCGATGACGATGATCATCCTGGCGGTGTTCTACATGATCGAAGACGCCATGTTCCTCGGCGTGGTCCAGATCGTGGTCTACACCGGCGCAGTGATGATGCTGTTTTTGTTCGTGCTGATGCTGATCGGCGTGGACTCCGCGGAGTCTCTGGTCGAGACGCTGCGCGGACAACGGGTCGCCGCGGTGGTGGCCGGGGTGGGATTCGGCATCGTGCTCATCGCCGGCATCGGCAGCGTGACGGCGGGCGGTTTCACCGGATTGGCGCAGGCCAATGCCGGCGGCAACGTCCAGGGTTTGGCGGCGCTGATCTTCTCCCGCTATCTGTGGGCATTCGAGCTGACCAGCGCACTGCTGATCACCGCGGCCATCGGCGCGATGATTCTGGCGCACCGAGAACGCTTCGAGCGCCGCAAGACGCAGCGCGAGCTGTCGATCGAGCGGTTCCGCCCGGGTGGCCACCCGACCCCGATGCCCAGTCCGGGTGTCTATGCCCGGCACAACGCAGTCGACATGGCCGCGCGACTTCCCGACGGCACGTACTCCCGGTTGTCGGTGCCCCAGGTATTGGAACAGCGGACAGCCGACGAACTGGAAGTGCACGCCCGCGGTTCCAATGGTTCCAAGAACGGCGCGTCATGAATCCGCAGAACTACGTCTACCTCTCGGCGCTGCTATTCACAGTCGGAGCGGCCGGTGTGCTGTTGCGCCGCAACGCCATCGTGATGTTCATGTGCGTCGAGCTGATGCTCAACGCGGTCAATCTGGCGTTCGTCACGTTCGCCCGGATGCATGGTCGGCTCGATGGCCAGATGGTGGCGTTCTTCACCATGGTCGTCGCCGCGTGCGAGGTCGTGGTGGGCCTGGCGATCATCATGACGATTTTCCGTGCCCGTAAATCGGCCTCGGTCGACGACGCGAACCTGCTCAAGGGCTGAATCGATGACACACTTCACCTGGCTGGTCGTTGCTCTCCCCGCGGCCGGCGCCGCGATACTGCTGCTCGGCGGCAGACGCACCGACCCGTGGGGACACCTGCTCGGCTGCGCGACCGCCTTGGCCTCGTTCGGAGTCGGCGTGACGCTGCTCGTCGACATGCTCGGCCGGCACGGCGACGCCCGGACCATCAGCCAGAACCTGTTCAGCTGGGTCCCGGTCGGCAACCTGCAAGTTGACTTCGGTCTGCAAATCGACCAGTTGTCGATCTGCTTCGTACTGCTGATCACCGGAGTCGGCTCGCTGATCCACATCTACTCGGTCGGCTACATGGCCGAAGACCCGGACCGCCGAAGGTTTTTCGCTTATCTCAACCTTTTCCTCGCAGCGATGCTGTTGCTGGTGGTCGCCGACAACTACCTCGTCCTGTACGCGGGTTGGGAAGGTGTGGGCCTGGCGTCCTACCTGCTGATCGGTTTCTGGTACCACAAGCCGACCGCGGCCACCGCGGCCAAGAAGGCATTCGTGATGAACCGGGTCGGGGACGCCGGGCTGGCGCTGGCGATCTTCGTGATCTTCGCCAACTTCGGCACGCTGTCCTACGCGCAAGTTTTCGGCCAAGCCCCCGGTGCCAGCCGCGCTGCACTGACCGCGATCGGGTTGCTGCTGCTGTTGGGCGCCTGCGCCAAATCCGCACAGGTTCCGCTGCAGGCCTGGCTCGGTGACGCGATGGAAGGCCCCACCCCGGTGTCCGCCCTGATCCACGCCGCCACCATGGTGACCGCCGGTGTGTATCTGATCGTGCGGTCCAACCCGCTGTACAACCTGGCGCCGGACGCCCGGCTCGGCGTGATCATCGTCGGCGCGGTGACCCTGCTGTTCGGGGCGATCATCGGCTGCGCCAAGGACGACATCAAACGCGCGCTGGCCGCGTCCACGATGAGTCAGATCGGTTACATGGTGCTGGCCGCGGGCCTCGGCCCGGCCGGCTACGTGTTCGCGATCATGCACCTACTCACCCACGGATTCTTCAAAGCCGGCCTGTTCCTTGGCTCCGGCGCGATCATCCACGCGATGGACGAGGAGCAGGACATGCGCCGCTACGGCGGGCTGCGTAAAGCGCTGCCGATGACCTTCGCGACCTTCGGGCTGAGCTACCTGGCGATCATCGGCATGTTTCCGTTCGCCGGCTACTTCTCCAAGGACGCCATCATCGAAGCCGCGCTGGGAGCGGGCGGAGTCCGCGGTTACCTGTTGGGCGGGGCTGCACTGCTGGGCGCCGGCATCACCGCGTTCTACATGACGCGAGTGATGCTGATGACGTTCTTCGGTGAAAAGCGCTGGGCCGCAGACGTGCATCCGCATGAGGCGCCCGCAACTATGGCCTGGCCGATGATCCTGCTGGCCGTCGGCTCGGTGTTCTCCGGTGGCCTGCTGGCCATTGGCGGCACCTTGCGGCACTGGCTGGAACCGGTGGTGACCTTCGAAGAAAGCACGCATGTGTGGCCGACGTGGGCGTTCACCTTCGTCACCCTCGGCATCGTCGTGGTCGGGATCGGGGTGGCCGTCCTGCTCTATGGCCTACGCAAGGTCCCCGACACCGCACCCGCCGAGGTCTCGGTGCTGACTACCGCCGCGCGCCGAGATCTCTACGGCGACGCCTTCAACGAGGAGGTGTTCATGCGACCGAGTGCGCAACTGACGCACGCGCTCGTCGAATTCGACAACCAAGGTGTGGACGGCTCCGTCAACGCGCTGGCGGCGCTGGTGAGCCGGACCTCAGACCGGCTGCGCGGACTGGAGACCGGATACGTGCGCAACTATGCGCTGTCGATGCTGGTGGGCGCGGGGTTGGTGGCCGCGGCAGTCCTGGCGGTGCGACTGTGGTGAATACCGTCGGCGACGATGCAGAGCGCAGCGATGCTGAGGAGCGGCGCCCGTGAATAATTGTCCGTGGCTTTCCGTGCTATGGCTGGTGCCGTTGGTCGGCGCCGTGGTCATCATCCTGATGCCGCAAGGATGGCGGCAATTCGCCAAATGGGCGGGCGTGGCCGTCTCGCTGGCCGTGCTCGTGGTGTCGATCCTGATCGCCGTCGAGTTCAAGACCGGCGGGCCGACCTACCAGTTCGTCGAAACCCACCGCTGGATACCGGCATTCGGCGCCGGCTACACCCTCGGCGTCGACGGGATCGCGCTGGTGCTGGTGCTGTTGACCACGATCCTGGTGCCGCTGCTGCTGGTGGCCGGCTGGGACGACGGTGGCGAGCGCTCGCGCGGAACCCAGGCCTACGTCGCGCTGACACTGACCATCGAATCGATGGTGCTGATTTCGGTGGTGTCGCTGGACGTGTTGCTGTTCTACGTGTTCTTCGAGGCGATGCTCATTCCGATGTACTTCCTCATCGGCGGCTTCGGCGGCGGCGCCCACCGGTCCCGCGCGGCGGTGAAGTTCTTGTTGTACAACCTGTTCGGCGGCCTGATCATGCTGGCCGCCGTGATCGGGTTGTACGTGGTCACCGCCGAGCACGGTCCGGGGACATTCGACTTCCGCCAGATCGTCGCCGCGGTCTCGTCGGGTTCGCTGGGCGCCTCCTCGGCGGTGCTCAAGGCGCTGTTCCTGGGATTCATGTTCGCGTTCGCGATCAAGGCGCCGCTGTGGCCGTTCCACCGGTGGCTGCCCGACGCCGCGGTGGAATCGACTCCCGCGACGGCGGTACTGATCACGGCGGTAATGGACAAGGTCGGAACGTTCGGCATGCTGCGCTACTGCTTGCAGTTGTTCCCTGACGCGTCAACGTATTTCCGTCCGGCGATCGTCGTCCTGGCGGTCATCGGCGTCATCTACGGCGCGATCGTGGCGATCGGACAGACCGACATCATGCGGCTGATCGCCTACACATCGATCTCCCACTTCGGCTTCATCATCCTCGGCATCTTCGTGATGACCACCCAAGGCCAGAGCGGGTCGACGCTGTACATGCTCAACCACGGCATCTCGACCGCCGCGGTGTTCCTGATCGCCGGATTCCTGATTTCGCGGCGCGGCACCCGGTCGATCGCCGCGTACGGCGGCGTCCAGAAGGTGGCCCCGGTGCTGGCCGGGACGTTCCTGATCGCGGGCCTGGCCACGCTGTCGCTGCCCGGGCTGGCGCCGTTCATCAGCGAATTCCTGGTACTGATCGGCGCATACACGCGTTACTGGCTGGCGGCGGCGTTCGGGATTAGCGCGCTGGTGCTGTCGTCGCTCTACATTTTGTGGTTGTACCAACGGGTGATGACCGGGCCCGTCGCCGAGGGCAACGAACGGATCCGCGACCTGGTGCCGCGCGAAATCATCGTCGTGGCACCGCTGATCGCCTTGCTCCTGGTGCTCGGGGTGTACCCGAAACCGGTGCTCGACATCATCAACCCCGCGGTGGGGAACACCATGGCCACCATCGGCCAGTATGACCCCGCGCCGATCGTGCGGCCGGGAGTCGCGCACCTACCGGGGACGGCGGAAGGACCGCACCGATGACGTCTGTTCCTATGCCCACACCCAGCGTCGAATATGGGCTGCTGTCACCGATATTCATCGTCTTCGGTGTCGCCGTGGCCGGGGTACTGGTGGAGGCGTTCCTGCCCCGACGAGCCCGTTACGGCACCCAAGTCCTCCTTGCCATCGGCGGACTGATCGCAGCGTTCGTGGCCGTCGTCATAGTCGGCAGGCAGATTCCGCCGACCGGCCGTACCGCGGTGCTGCAGGCGCTGGCCATCGACGGCCCAACTCTGGTGTTGCAGGGCGCGATCCTGCTGGTCGCGGTGCTGGCGGTGATCTTCATCGCCGAACGGCGTGACGACGCGACCGCCGCCACCGGCCCGGGCGCGGCGACCGCCACCGCCCACATCCCCGCCGGGCTGGACTCCTTCACCCCACAGGCCTCGGCGGTGCCCGACAGCGCGGCCGAACAGGAGGCGGTCCGCGCCGGCGTCCGGCAGACCGAGCTCTTCCCGCTGGCCATGCTGGCCGTCGGCGGCATGCTGGTGTTCCCGGCCGCCAACGACCTGTTGACCATGTTCGTTGCACTGGAAGTCTTATCGCTGCCGCTGTACCTGTTGTGCGGGCTGGCCCGTCATCGCCGCTTGCTGTCCCAGGAGGCAGCGGTGAAATACTTTCTGCTGGGCGCATTCTCGTCGGCGTTCTTCCTCTACGGCGTGGCATTTCTGTACGGCGCGACCGGCACACTGTCGCTGCCCGGTATCGCCCATGCGCTGGCGGGCAGTACCAACAACTCGATGGCGTTGATCGGCGTCGCCCTGTTGTCGGTCGGCCTGTTGTTCAAGGTCGGCGCGGTCCCGTTCCATTCGTGGATTCCCGACGTGTATCAGGGTGCGCCGACTCCGATCACCGGGTTCATGGCCGCAGCCACCAAGGTCGCGGCGTTCGGCGCACTGCTGCGGGTCGTGTACGTGGCGCTACCGCCGCTGCATGACCAGTGGCGGCCCGTGCTGTGGGCGATCTCGATCCTGACCATGGTGGTCGGCACCGTCACCGCGGTGAACCAGACTGACGTCAAACGGATGTTGGCGTACTCGTCGATCGCACACGTGGGCTTCATCCTCACCGGTGTCATCGCAGACAATCCGGCCGGTCTCGCGGCGACGATGTTCTACCTGGTCGCCTACAGCTTCAGCACGGTGGGCGCATTCGCGGTCGTCGGCCTGGTCCGCAACGCTGACGGCGACGAAGACGCCACCATGTCCCACTGGGCCGGGTTGGCACAACGCTATCCCATTGCGGGCCTGCTCTTTTCGATGTTCTTGCTGGCATTCGCCGGCATCCCGTTGACCAGCGGGTTCGTCAGCAAGTTTGCGGTGTTCCAGGCCGCGGCCAAGGGTGGCGCGGTGCCGCTGGTCATCATCGGTGTGATCGCCAGCGGGGTGGCGGCCTACTTCTACGTCCGGGTGATCGTGCTGATGTTCTTCACCGAGCCGCACGCCGATCACGTGCAGGTTGTCATGCCCAGCTTCTGGAGCAAGGCGGCAATCGCGGTGTGCGCGGTGGTCACCATCGGCCTGGGCGTCTTCCCGCAGCCGCTGCTGGATCTCGTCAACCAGGCCGCGCAGTTCGTCATATGACGGCAACGCTGGTTCTCAGCGACGACGCCGGCCCGGTGCGGGTGCTGACCATGAACCGGCCCGAGGCGCGAAACGCGTTGAGCACCAAACTGATCGAGGAACTCTACGCCGCGTTGTGTGACGCCGATGCCGACCAGTCTGTGCGGGCGCTGGTGCTCACCGGCGTCGACCCCGCGTTCTGCGCCGGTGTCGACCTCAAAGAGGCGCAGCAGCTCGGGACGGTGTACTTCGAGCAATTTCAAACACAGAGCTGCATTCGCAAGACAGCCGACATGGCAACACCGATCATCGGCGCGATCAACGGCCCGGTGTTCACCGGCGGACTGGAGATGGCGCTGGGCTGCGACTTCCTCATCGCCTCGCAACGCGCCGTTTTCGCCGATACCCACGCCAGAGTCGGCATCCTGCCCGGCGGCGGTATGACGGCCCGGCTGCCGCAGCTCGTCGGCGGGGCCATGGCGCGGCGTCTGTCGATGACCGGCGAAGTCGTCGATGCCGCACGCGCCGGGCAGATCGGGTTGGTCACCGAAGTCGTCCCGCACGATCGGCTGCTGCCGCGGGCGGTGGAGTTGGCCGGCCAGATCGCCGAGGTGCCGGCGCCAATCATGGCCGGTCTCAAGCAGATCTACGTCACGGGATGGGCGACGGTCACCGATGCGGCACTCGCGGCCGAACGGAGCATCGCCGCCGCCCAGGAGTTGGACCGCGATGGACTTGGCGCCCGCTACACCGCGATCAGCGAGCGCAATCGCCGCCAGATCCGACCTCAGCCCTGAAGTAGCGGGCTGTAGTCGGTCGGCGGATCGACGAGATTCATCGACCGGTAGAGCTTCTCGGTCAGCGCCGAACTGTTCTCGGCGGCGCTCAACAGAGCCTCCCGGAAGTCGAGTATTTCTTTCGACGCCGAGTGCGCCGGGTCCGCATTGGCCAGGTAGAGATCATTGAACTGGTTGGACGCCCACAGCGGGCCGATGACCTCGGCAGCGGCGGCGAAGAACCGCTGGCTCAGAGTGCTCAAATCGCCGTTCGCTTCAGCCAGACATCCGCGCAGCGCGCTCGCTTCAAGCGCGGCCACCGTCATGCCTTGGCCATAAATGGGATTTGTGCTGCAAATCGCGTCCCCGAACACCAGCAACCCTGCGGGAAAACGCGACATCTGCTCGTAGTGTCGCCAGGTGCCGCCGGGATAACGAAAGACAGAAATCTCGCCGAGTGGTTCGCCCTGCTTCAGCGCCCGCAGCACGGCAGGCGGTGCGAATTGTGTGGCCATCCGAACCATGCTGGCCATGTCATCGGGTGGGTCGTTGTGCGCCAAGCGGGCGACGGTGAAAATCCGGGTGTCGTGCTCGTACACCGAAAACGCGCCACCCGTCGGTCGTTTCGGCTCCGGGACGACAAAGGTCATCTTCTCGCGCAGGATCCCGGCCGGGATGCGCATCAACAGGCTGGCGTAGTTCGCGCTGGTCGCCGACCGCTCGGCGGCCGGCCGGCCGTAGCCCATGCTGTCGAGAAAGGCGGGTGTCCGCGCGCTGCGGCCCATCGCGTCGACCACCAGATCGGTGTCCAGCGTCCGCTCGGCGCCGCTGTCGCGGCTGACGATGTGCGCACCGGTGACGCGTTGCGGATTCGGGGTGATCGGTTCGACGAAGTCGTGTCCATCCAGGATTTCGACGTTATCGATGGCGCTGACTCGCCGCCGGACCTGGGATTCCAGCAGTGGACGACTCAGCAAGTGAATGACCACCGATGCCGGGTCTTTGAATTTGCCGGATCTGTTGAGTTCGTGGCCGGACACCCGGATGGACACCTGAGAGAGATCGCCGTCGTCGCACACCGTCGCGCCGGCGGCGACGAGTTCGCAACCTATGCCGGGAAATAACGCTTCCAGCTCCTGGGCACCGCGACTCCACAAAGCGTGGAATTGCCGCCCCTGCGGAACCCCGCGCCGGTGGTCGGCAGCGTCGGGCAACTTGTCGCGTTCGACCACCGTGACCGTCTCGTAGAAGTCGGCCAGCACCCGAGCGGCGAGCAGTCCACCCATCCCCGCGCCACAGACAACCGCCCGCTCACCCAGCTTGCTCAACCGACACTCCCACCCTGACATGAGCCTCGCGGAGGCCGCCCGGCTTCGCTCTGCCCGCGCCCCGCCGATAGCCGCTATGCGCGCCTACCGTACAGAAGTAGTTCGAAAATTAGGCCAAATTCAACGAGGCACCGCGATGTCGGAGCCAATCATGGCCGGTCGCAGAGAAATCCGGGTAACCGGAGCTAAACCCGCTAGGCCTTGGAGCCCGATACGACGAGATCGCCGAATGCAACGGCCGCCAGGTCCGGCCGCAAGACGCTGAGTTCCTCGAGTTCCTCGTCGGCCCGGCGCTCCACCAGCAAAGGAATGAAATCGCGGACCCGGCTGCTTCGGAACCGCGCATAAGCGTGCTGCACTACAACAGCGATGTGATCGTCAGGAAGAGCTGCGTATTTCTTGGCGAGTCGCCGCTCAACGTCGCCAATTAATACCCGCTCTTCTTGAGGCATCCCGATATTGTTGCCCCGATCCTGACAGGGGTCAAGATGCCTGGTGTCAACGATTTGTTGTGTAAATCGTTGGAGAAAAACACTTTTGCCGCGAAGCGACTGCGAGTAGGATTCCGCGTCGGGCCGCACATCGGACCACGGTGTCTTATGGCCTCGATTCCCCCGCCGCGTCGCATCCAGTCGGCTCAACTCCGCAAGAATGGCCGGGTGGCCAGCAAATAGACCGCGAACGCGGCCAGTGGGGCCAGCAGCGGCAACCACGGCAGCTGCACTGGAAATGCCGTGGCGACCACGCCAGCGAACGCGAATCCCACGGCTCCGACCAGCGTTGCTCCGCTGACACTATCCAACCCGGCACCGCTGCCGGCTGCGTGCCGCAGCACCAGATAAATGGCCGCGGACAATCCGGACACCGCGGCCAGTGTCGCCGGGGGATCGGACAGCGCGATCACCACGACGGTGAGCAGCACCGCAAGGGTGGCGACCGGGCGAAACTGGGTTCCGGCCACCACCGCGACCATCGCCGACGCCGCCGCGACGAGGACCGGACCGTGCGATCCGATCCCTACGGCTCCGACCATCAGCAGGCCGCAGATCGCCGACAAGATGCTCGCCGCCAGCTGCCGGCGGGGTCTCATGATCTGCGTCCCGTCAGCGGTCGGCGGCGATCGGGGACGGCGCGCATCGACTGGTCCAGGGTGTGGTCAGCCTGCCAGGCCACGACGTCGACACCGACGGTGCCCATGTCGCGATACATTGCGGACCGCTGCAACGTCCACATCCGGTCCACCAGGGGGTCCTGCTGAGCTGTAAACGGGGAGCCCTGCAGCACGTCGACCGCCACCACGACGTGCCCGCGTCTGCGCAGGTCGATCAGCGACAGTGCGAATTCGGTGTCGAGCAGCGTGGAGAACGCGACGACGATCGCGCCCGGCGGAATCGCTGCCCGCGGCGCCAATGTTCCAGTGGTGGTTTCGAATTCGTCGCCAGCAGCAAGGACCGTGTCGAGCACCCGATAGAACTGACGTTGCCCGATGTCGGCACCCAGCCAGCGTGGCCGACGACCACCGAGCGCGACGATGCCGGCGCGGTCACCGTTGCGCAGCGCGGTCTGCACCACCTGCGCGGCGCCGCGCACAGCCCGCTCGGCGGATTCCGTCGCCGGGCCCGCCGGCTGCGGATAGCCGTCGATGAGCACCACCACGTCGGCGGACCGGTCGGTCAGCCGCTGCGTCACATGCAGGCGGCCGCGGCGGGCGCTCACCGGCCAGTTGACGGTGCGCAGCTGGTCGCCGGGCACATAGGCGCGAATGTCCGCGTACTCGACGCCGCTCCCGATGTGCCGGGTCAGGTGGGTGCCCAGACGATCGAGCAGCTCAGTCTGTGGGAGCCCCGTCGCTTGCGGTGGCGTCATCGGAAACACCGTCACATCGGCTGCGTCGACGGTCCCCGTCCCGGTCAACAGCCCGCCATGCGCGACGGCCTCGACCGTGGCACGGATGGGATACCGGCCCCAGCGTTCGGCTGTGGTTGTCACCGTCTGCCGCTGACGAGACGTCCGATCCAGAACGTCCAATCGCATCCCTTCGACTGCTGACACCGTGAGTTCGGTTGCAACACCGAATGTTTCAGAGGTCGCCGAGACGGTCAGCTGGACCTGCTCAGTTTCAAAGCATCGCTGCGAAGCCGGTTCTGCATGCACGTTGACCTTCGGCAGTGGTCGCTGCCAGCTGATTGAACACAACACACCAAGCAGTGGCGCCGCGAAGGCAATCAACTGCCATCGCGATCCGATCAGGGCCAGTGCCAGCGCCAGTGCGGCACAGGTCGCTATCGCACGCGTCAATGTTGATGCGCGCCACTGCAAATGGGCTTCGCTGGTCTCGATCACATCGTTGCGTCGCTTACTGCGGACCGCCGCCGGTTCGGGGAACTGGCAACCGCCGAAGCAGGTCCTCGACGACGTCGGAGCCTTGGATCTTTCGCACCCACATCTCGGGCCGCAACGTGATCCGGTGCGCCACGGCGGGAACGGCGAGCGCCTTGATGTCTTCGGGTATCACGTAATCGCGGCCAAGCAGCAGGGCCCGGGCGCGCGCGAGCTGGACCAGATCGATTTCCGCACGGGGGCTGGCTCCCACCGCCACCTGGGGGTGGTGTCGGCTCGCGGCGGCCAGCGAGACGACGTAGTGCAGCACATCCTCGTGCACACTGACGTGTTCGACCGATTCGCGCATCGCCAGCAGGTCGTGAGCGTCGACAACCTGACCGACTGTCGGCTCGGCCGAGCCGCGATCCAGACGGCGGCGCAGCATCGAGGCCTCGTCGCGCTCGGAGAGGTAGCGCAATTCGAGCCGAATCGCGAACCGGTCCAGCTGTGCCTCGGGCAGCGGGTAGGTGCCTTCGTATTCGATCGGGTTGTCGGTGGCCAGAACGATGAACGGTTGGGGCAGCCGGTGTGTTGCGCCGTCGATGCTGACCTGGCGCTCGGCCATCGCCTCCAGTAATGCCGCCTGGGTTTTGGGCGGTGTCCGGTTGATCTCGTCGGCAAGCAGCAGGTTGGTGAAGATCGGCCCGGGCCGAAACTCGAAGCGACCCGACTGCATGTCGTAAATCGTCGAGCCGAGCAGGTCGGCCGGCAACAGGTCGGGGGTGAACTGCACGCGGGTGAAATCCAGCCCGAGCGCCGCGGCAAAGGACCGGGCGATCAGCGTCTTGCCCAGGCCTGGCAGGTCTTCGATGAGAACGTGCCCGCGGGCGAGCACTGTGGTGAGGATGAGCGTCAGCGCGGATCGCTTCCCCACCACGACGCGTTCGATTTCGTCGAGCACCGCCTCGCACCGGGCCGTGGTGACCTCAGCCGGCATCGTCATACCGCCTCCAACCTTTCCAGAATTTCCGCGAGCGTCGCCCGACCCGGCCCGGGTTCGCGCGCACCGGTTGACGCGACGTTGTTCGGATTCACCCACGCCCACAGTTGCGGGCCGAAAAGCATTCGCCCGGTGGCATCGAACGCCGCCGGATCTTTGGCCTGGCTTTGGCCGGTCGTGATGGCGAAGCGCCGGGCCAACATCGGACGCAGGTGTCGGTCCCAATCGGTTCGGGTGGATTCCGACCGGCGGATCAGCGTCTCGGTTCGCGTCAACCAACTACGCAACGTCTCCTCGAGCGCATTCGGGGCCGGCGCGGGCGGCGATTCCGGACCGTGGCCCAGCACCTGGCGCACGTTGACCAACGCGAACAGCGCCGCGGCACCGGCTGCCCAGAGCACGAAGCGGCGGTCGTGCAGCGCGAGCGCAGCCAGCTCCGCGCTCAGTATGATTGAAACGCCCAAGGCGACAAGTCTTTTCATACCGGGCTCCGCAGATCGGCGAGAACCAGTTGCAGCACGCCCAGCGCGCTCATCCGATGCGCCTCGCTCATCACATGTGGACTGAACCGGGCTTCCTCGAACAAGTTCACCAACTCGGCGGCGCTATCAACATGCAGCACATTGTTTTCGACGGCTCGGGCCAACACCTCTGTCGGGGTATCGAAATCCTGCGGGACGGCTCCGGGAACGCGCGACAGTTCGCGTTCCATCGCGGCATAGCACGCGATGATCGCCGCACGCGGTTCACGGCTGCGGTCTCCGATTTCGGCCAACCCGACTTCGGCCGCCCGCACCAGCGACTCAGAGGTGCTCGGCGCCGTAGGTGGTCGCGGCATTTCGGCTGCGACGGTAGGCGGCTCCTCCACGCGTCGTCGGCGCGCCGCGACAACGGCGCCCACGACGATCAGCACAAACAGTGCCGCGGTGGCCGCGATCAGGTAGTGCAACACGTCCCGATCTGCGCCCACGTCCGGCGGCTGGGGTGGTCGAGAGGCGTTAGTGCCGGGTGCCGGAGCGGATGACGGCGGTGCGGCCGGAGGCTGCCCGCCGATATTCAACGTGACGAAGTGCGACAGCAGCCACACCGCCAGCAACCACACGACCAGCACTGCGGCGCCGATCACCAACACCCGCCACGTCGGTCGGCCCCGGCCGTCGGAAAACCTTTCCGACAGGCCGCTGGCGCTGGGTGCCGCCCTGCGCGGGTCGCGGAGCCGGACGATGATCGCCACGGCCACGATCACGACCGAGACGCCGAGCATCGCGATCACGTAGACCAGCGACGCCGGACTGTCCGGTGGACCTCGCCGCGCCCCGCGGTCAACGCCCGGAAGATAGCCACGCAACGATGCAGCGATAACGATCAGCAGCACGATCACGGCGACCACGCGGCCCGTTGACCTGTCAAACATCGGCACACCACTCGACCGGATTACCTGCCGCGGTTGCGGCTTTCCGTTTGCTCATCCTGGCACGTCGCCCGCCTGCGCTGCCAGCTATCCGTTGCGCTCGGCGATCTCGGCAAGCCGGTCGAGGGATGCCTGCAGCCTGTCCGGCGTCGTGCGGCGGGCGCGAGGGAGGCGGTTCTCGTCGGTCAATCGCGACCAGTCGTAGGTGTGGGTCACCCGGGTGCGGGTTTCGGTCAGCGGTTCCAGCTCCCAGCGCCATAGATGCCCCGGCGGTTGCCGACCCGGCTCCGATGGCAGCCAGGCGATGCGCCGGCCTTCTTCGAATTCCACGATGTGGTTCTCGCGGATATCGCCGCCGGTGAGGGTCATGGTGAAGACGTCTCCCTGGCCGCGAACGCGTTGTCCCGGTTCGGCTTCGGCGAGGTTATCGTTGCCGTCCCAGCGCGGCTGTTGCACGGGATCGGCTATGAGCTCGAAAACTCGTGGGGCGCTCGCGGCGATCTCTCGGCTTGCACTCGCCACTCGAGGAACATCGGTGTCGTCGGCCATGACCTCATCGAAGCATGCGCTGCGGCAGTGACTGGGGAAGCCCTGTCGCCTCCCCAATCACCGCGTCGCCGTGTCTGCTGTGTGTACGAGCCAGGCGCGCGTCGGGTTCATCCGACGCATCAGTGCCGGCGATACGGCGTGAGGTAGGGCGGCAGCGGCACCGCGGGGTCCAGGTCGTCGGCCGGCACGGGGCTGCCTGCCGTCAACGTCAGCGGCACGACCCCGGCCCAGTGCGGCAGCGTCATGTCCTCGTCCTCGTCGACCGGTCCGCCATCACGCACCTTGGCGGAGACTTCGACGAGATCCAACGCAAGCACGGCGGTGGCGGCGAGTTCGCGGTCATTGGGAGGTCTGCTGTCGTCGGACCGGCCGGACGCGACGTGATCGAGCAGGGCCGCCATCGCGCGCAGTTTCTCATCGCGGTCCTGCACCAGGCGCGCGCTGCCCATTACGACGGCCGACCGGTACTGCAGCGAATGGTGCAGGGCCGCGCGAGCCAGCACCAGGCCGTCCACCAAGGTGACGGTGACACAGACCGGCAGTCCCTCCGCGGACCCGGCTGCGGTGAGCATCGGGCCGCTGCCGGTGGACCCGTGCAGGTACAAGACTTCGCCCAGCCGCGTGTGGGTCGTGGGCAACACCACCGGTCGACCGGCATTGAGGTAGCCGACGTGGCAGATCAGGGCCTCGTCGAGAATGCCGTGCACGGTTGCCCGGTCATAGCGGGCGCGCTCGCGATACCGGGTGGGCACAGTTCGTGATGTGGGCGGGTACGCCGGCGCCGTCGTCACCTCTTGCCTCCGATTTTGTACTAGTACATACTGATCAACGTGCTAGAACAATACACCATTCGGGGTACGGGCGCGGAGGCGATTGCCGCCGACGTGGAGGAGGCGATCTCCGCCGGCGCCCTGCCGCCCGGCGCCGAGTTACCCGCGATCAGGGAGTTGGCCGGGCAACTCGGGGTCAATGCGAATACGGTTGCCGCCGCCTACCGCCTGCTGCGCGAACGCGGCGCCGTCGAGACCGCGGGCCGGCGGGGCACTCGCGTGCGGGACCGGCCGGCGACCACGCCGCGCTCGCTGCGCGGAATCGTCGTCCCGCCGGGAGCGCGAGACCTTTCCACGGGTAACCCGGATCCGGCCCTGCTGCCCATCGGCGCCTCACAACTCCCCCGCTCGCGACGGCCGGCCCCGGTGCTGTACGGGGAGCCGGCGGTGTCGCCCGAACTCGCCGAGCATGCCCGGGCCTCGCTGACGGCCGACGGCGTTTCGGCCGAGCATCTCGCGGTGACCGCCGGGGCTCTCGACGGCATCGAACGCGTCCTCACCGCCCACCTCCGGCCCGGCGACCGGGTGGCGGTCGAGGACCCGGGGTGGTCTAATCTTCTGGATCTGCTTGCCGCGCTGGGCTTTTCGGTGGAGCCGGTGCGGGTCGACGACGACGGACCGCTGGCCGCCGATGTGGCACGGGCGCTGCGTCGCGGCGCGCGGGCCGTCGTGGTGACCACCCGCGCCCAGAACCCGACCGGCGCCGCCGTCTCCTCCGCGCGTGCGATCGAGCTGCGTCAACTGCTGGCGGACCACGCCGACGTGCTGCTCATCGAAGACGACCACTGCGCGGGCATCGCCGGCGCACCGCTGCACACCCTGGCGGGGACGACGCAGCACTGGGCGTTCGTGCGGTCGGCAGCCAAGGCATACGGCCCCGATCTCCGGCTTGCGCTGCTCGCCGGCGACCGGCGCACGGTTGAGCGGGTGCACGGGCGGCTGCGTCTGGGACCGGGCTGGGTGAGTCACCTGCTGCAGGATCTCGCGGTCAGCTTGTGGCGCGACAAAGCGGCAACACGCCTGGTGCACAAGGCCGAAGCCGGCTACACCCGCAACCGCACTCTGTTGTGCGCGGCGCTGGCCGACCGCGGTGTGACGTCGCATGGCCGCTCCGGCCTCAACGTCTGGATTCCGGTGCCGGACGAAACCGTTGCGATCACCCGGCTACTGTCCGCCGGCTGGGCAGCCGCGCCGGGAACACGGTTCCGGATCGGCACGCCGCCGGGAATGCGGATCACCGTGGCCAACCTCGTGGCAGGCGAAATCGATCCGCTCGCCGACGCGGTCGCGGAGGCTGTGCACGCCCTCGGACGCGCCAGCGTGTGAGCCTGGTGCTGAGTTATCCCCAGTCGCCGGTTGATCCACAGGCCGGGCTTGGTGCCATTGACCCAGGCCGGAATTGTCGGGCTCGTTCATAGCGTCGAGGTATGGCTCCAGCAGTCGGCGCCGAGCAGGCGCGGGAACGGATCAACGCCGCTCTCGATGCCATTGACGCTGCCCACGACGTGTTGCGTGATACGTCTTCGGACTTGCTGGGCAACACGTTTCGCGTCGACGCCGCTGAGCGATTGGAGACCCAAAACCGCACCAACCGGGGGCTGATGTATCGATTCTTCGGGGAAATCGCCGACCCACCCGACGAGCCCGGGGCGATCGCGGCGATGCGATCCGCACTGTGGGCGCGACTGCGCATCACGCCCAGCGAAGTCACCCGGCGGTTCAGGCTCGCAGCCCGGATTCGGCCGCGCCGGTCGTTGACCGGCCCGTCGGTGCCCGCGGAGTTGCCGGCGTTGGCGGCCGCGGTCGAGGCCGGTGCTGTCGGCGACGACCACATCCGGGCGGTATGCCGCGCAGTCGACGTGCTGCCCGCCCGTGTATCACCCATCGAGGTGACAACCGTCGAGCGCAAGCTTGTTGAGCAGGCAACGAAAGTAGATGCCGGCATCGTGGTCAAACTCGGTCAACGCATCGCCGACCACCTCAACCCCGACGGCCTATTCAACGACGACGATCGCGCAAGGCGCCGCGGGCTCTACCTCGGTCCGCAGGGTCCCGACGGCATGTCCCGGCTGTCCGGCTTGCTCGACCCCGAGGCCCGTGCCTACTTCGAGGCCATCGAAGCGGCGGTGCGCCCCGGTCGCCATCTTCCCGATGAGAAAGATCGAGAATCCGAAGCGCGCGATGACCGCACGCCCGCTCAACGTTGCCACGACGCGTTAAAACTCGGGCTGCGAACCGCGATCGCTTCCGGCGGACTCGGTGTGCACCGCGGCCACCCGGTCACCGTGGTCGTCACCACGACATTGGCCGAACTAGACCGCGCCGCTCACGCCGCCACCGATTCGTCAATCCCAATGCCAGCGCCCACCACGACCGGTGGTGGCTCCAGACTGCCGATGCGCGATCTGATCGGTATGGCCGCCAACGCCATTCATTATCTCGCGGTTTTCGACGACCACACCGCGCGGCCGCTGTACCTGGGCCGTCAAAAACGGGTAGCCACGGCCGACCAAAGGCTGATCTGCCACGCCCGCGACCGTGGCTGCACCCGCCCGAATTGTCTTGAATCGGGGTATCGCTGCGAGGTGCACCATTCACCGGACTGGGCTCGCGGCGGCCGCACCGACGCCGACAAGCTGTTCTTCGCGTGCGGCGCAGACCACGGCATGGCAAGCCGCGGCGAATTGCGCACCCAGGTCACCGAGACGGGGCGACTCGGATGGACCGACGGCACCGGTCCGCCCGAAATCAACCACGTTCATCACCCCGATGAACTCCTTCGGGGTGACCCCGATCCGCCCGAAGACGAGCAGTGAGCCGGTCGAGCGCTAACGTGAGTCCGATGATCGGCGATCGCTGGAACGTGACGGACGACGAGGTCGCCCGGCACTATCCATGCGACGACTTCGTCCGCGCACCGACTCTGCAGGCATGGCGCGGAGTTACCGTGCGCAGCACCTCAGAGACGCTGTGGCCGTGGGTTGGTCAGATCAGGATCGCACCATACTCCTATG
>DATFYT010000169.1:0-2393 GCA_035314925.1 Mycobacterium sp.
CAAGCGCTTGGAACACATATCCGCCGGTTGCGCCCAGCGTTCCCGCCCACCACGACGGCTGACGGACCCACGACGTCACAATTGCGCCCGAGTCCTCCGGGTTGTCTGCCGCCCCCTGGATGGCACGCTGCCGGACGACGATGCCCACTGCGGCCCAAAACGCTGCGAGCAGTGCGGATCCGATAGCCAGAGCGTGCGACGCTAACCACTCCACGTTTGGCTCACTACCCGGATGCTCGCAATCTAACCCAGATACCCGGTCTGATTCACCAGTCGCACCGACGATGCGCCGTCGGGGTAGAACTCGGCGATGCTCAACGACGCCAGGTCGAGGTGCAGCCGGTAGAGAATCCCCGGGCCGGCATCAAGCGCCTCGCGCAGCAGCATTTTGATCGGCGTTACGTGAGACACCACCAGAACGGTGCTGCCGCCGTGGTCGGCGACGACCCGGTCCCGCGCCCGGGAGACCCGCTGGTTCACGGCGTCGAAGCTTTCTCCGCCCGGCGGCTCTGTGCTGGTGTCGCGCAACCAGCGTCGATGCAGTTCGGGATCGTGTTCGGCGGCCTCGGTGAACGTGAGTCCTTCCCATGCGCCGAAATCGGTTTCGATCAGGTCGTCTTCGACGGTGACGTCCAAGCCCAACCTTTTAGCGGCCGCGGTCGCGGTGTCGTGGCAGCGCTGCAAGGGTGAACTGATCACCGCCGCGATGCCGCCGCGCGCCCCCAGGTAACGGGCGGCGGCGTCGGCCTGTTGCCGGCCCAGGTCGGTCAGCGGTGGGTTGCCGCGTCCGGAGTAGCGCCGCTGCACCGACAGCTCGGTCTGACCGTGGCGCAGCAACAGCAACCGGGTGGCGGTGCCGCGCGCGCCGGTCCATCCCGGCGGTGACGGGTTCTCACTGACCGCGGCCGGCGGCTGTGTGTCGGCTTGTTCGGCCGCGGCGTCCATCGCCTCGTTGGCCAACCGGTCGGCGTGCGAGTTCTCCGCTCGCGGGATCCACGTGTAGCTGATCCGCTCGAACCGCTGCGCCAGCGCGCGAGCCTGCGCGTGAAGCTCGGCAAGTTCGGGATGCTTGACCTTCCATCGCCCCGACATCTGCTCGACGACGAGTTTGGAATCCATCGATACGGCGACTTCGGCGGCGTGCAGCTTCGCGGCCTCCTCCAAACCCGCGATCAGGCCGCGATATTCGGCGACGTTGTTGGTGGCCCAGCCGATGGACTGCTTACTCTCGGCCAGCACGATCGAGCGGTCCGCGGACCAGACCACCGAACCGTAGCCGGCCGGTCCAGGGTTGCCGCGGGATCCGCCGTCGGCCTCGACGAGGACTTTCACCGGCTTGCGCCTTTGAGCCGCAACAAGATTGCCCCGCATTCGGGACACCGCAGCACTTCGTCGTCGGACGCCGCGGAGATCCGGGCCAGCTCCCCGCGGTCGATCTCGATCCGGCACGCCCCGCATCGGCGGCCTTGCAGCAGGCCCGCCCCGGGCCCGCCGCCGGCCCGCTGTCGTTCGTACAGCGTCACCAGATCCGGAGCCAGCTCAGCGGTGAGTTCGTCGCGCCTCGACGAGTGAACACGCCGATGGTGATCGATGTCGGCGAGCGTTGTGTCCAGGGCTTGTTGAGCGGCGGCCAGATCGTTCTGCAGTGCGTCGACGGTCGCCTGCTCCGCGCCCTGCTGTGTCTGCAGCTGTTCGCGGCGTTCCATCACCTCCAGCAGCGAATCCTCCAGGCTGGATTGGCGGCGCTCCAGGGTGCCCAATTCGTGCTGCAAGTCCGACAATTGCTTGGCATCTGCCACTGATTGCAGTAGCGACCGGTCCCGGTCCTCACGCTGGCGCACCGCGTCGATCTCCGACTCGAAGCGCGACACCTGGGTGTTCAGGTCCTCCAGCGCGATCTGCAGCGCTCCCAGCCGATCGATGGCGACTACCTGCTCGGTTTGTATCCGCTCGCAGTCGGCGCGCTCGGGCAGGTGGCCGGCGCGGTGGTTCATCTTCGACAGCTCGGCGTCGAGTTCGGCAACTTCGAGCAGTGAGCGCTGCTGTGCGACTTCGGCTTTCATGCGTACTCTCCCCCGCCGTCGTCGTCGACGTTCCATGGGTCGGTGCGGATGGGACACACATCCACGGACAGTGCAGTGCCAAAAGCCGACCGCAGCACGTCGGCAGCCTGCGCACACCACGGAAATTCACTTGCCCAATGCGCGACGTCGACCAGCGCCACCTCCGAAGCACGGCGGTGCTCGTCGGCCGGGTGGTGACGTAGATCGGCCGTCACGTAGGCCTGAACATCGGCGGCCGCCACGGCACCCAGCAGCGAATCACCGGCACCACCGCACACCGCAACCCTCGAAACCAGCCGGTCCGGGTCACCGGCGGCGCGCACTCCCCAT
>DATFYT010000170.1:0-11452 GCA_035314925.1 Mycobacterium sp.
ACGGACATCGGCCAGGTGGTCGCGGCGGTGCGGGGTGAAGGCGAGGAGGTATTACGGCACGCAGGAATCGAATTCGTCTCCTTCGAGATATCCACCGCCGCGCGAGCGGACGGCCCGACACCGCGGCCGGTACCCGGTTCGGATACCGGACCGAGTAACTCCACCTGGCAGTCGTTGAGCCGCAACACCGGCAATGTCGAGACCGACTTCTTCAACGGCGAGATTGTGCGGCTAGCACATCGGCACGGCATCGCAGCGCCCATCAATGCCGCGTTAGCACGTGCGGCGCGCTCTGCAGTCCGCAACGGGCCTGGCGCGAACCGTTATTCGGCGGCTCAACTGGCGGAACTACTCGGTGTCGATGCGACGACCGACTAGAAGAAGAAACCCGCGTATGGTGCATCGCGCACCGCGAACAGCTGATCGGCGACGGTAAGCGCCGCCGGATCGTCAGCCCGGGCCAGCCTTCCGGCAGCGAGACTGTGCCAGGTCGCACCACCCAGCAGAACCGTGGCCAGCCCCTCGATACCGACGTGCAATTCCGGACGGCGTTCCGTCGGCTCGGCGCCGCCGCGCGCGATGGTGAAGGTGGCCGAATTCTTCCGTAAAAGGGGATCGTTGACGGCGATGATGACGGCGCCGTCGCCCGCGTATCGGCGCGCCGAGAGTGCCTGCTGCACGTCGATGATGCGAAGCCATGTTTCGTCGTGGACCGCGGTCACCCGCGCGGCCCGTCGATCGACAAGTAGCCAGGGCAGCGGGTCGTCGACCGGCAGCATCCAGAACAGCACGCGGTCAATGAGATCCAGCCCAAGGAGAAAACGCAGTAGTCCAAGGTACGCTTCCATCGTGGGTGCGAATAAATCCTCGACCACGATGGTGCGCTGATCGCTGACGAACCACGTCTCGGTGTCGACTGGACGGTAGCGGGCGAAGCCCGATTCGGATCCCGGCTCGCCATGCACCGCGACATACGAAGCCCGCGAAGCGGATTCGGTACGCAGCCGAAGACCCTGCCACCACACATCAGGGCGGTCGATGGTTCCCGGCCGGGACGAACGATTCTCGGCGTAGATCCGGGGCAGCACATCCCATGCTTGCGCCGTATCGATCAGTCGCACCGCAGCGCCGGTCCCGACATCTGCACGTAGCGCCGCGCGTGCAGTCTGAATCTCGACGGTTTGCGTCGAACTCGCAACGCCATAGCCGTATCGCTCGTAGATCGTCGCCTCCGAAGCCCGCAGCGTCGCTACCACCTCGCCGCGCGCAGCGATGTCGCGCAGCTGATGGTGGATCAGTTCGGTGGCGATTCCTCTTCGGGTGAACGAGGGCAGCACCCCGATGTGTGTCACGGCGGCGTGGCCCACGACCGCGCCACCGGGCAGGGTCAGTCCACTGGTCACAGCGTCGGCGGTGCCGACGAGTTGTCCGTCGATGAACGCTCCGACGGTACGGCCACGCTCGAGCATCGTGGTGATCTGGCCGGGCGCCAGGTTCGGCAGAGGAGGGAATCCGACCATTGCGGTGCGAAACAGGTTAGCCGCGGCGATGAGGTCGTCCTCAGCGTCAAGAACGCGGATCTCGGAGCTCATACGACCATCATGTCTCGGGGCCTGCGCGGCACAAATTGCCGTTTCAATTTGACGAACGACGCGCGGCCTAAAAGAATCGTGTACATGAAGATGAAACCGATGATCGTCGCGGGTATCGCGGCTGCCCTGCTGTCCGGCGGTAGCGGCGTTGCCGCTGCTGACCCCGCCGCGCCGGGACCTGACCCGAACGGGCCGAAATGCTGGGGATATAACGATACTGGTAATATGCATTGGGCGTACACGCCCTGCGGCTGGACCTATTCGGACGCAGACGGCTGGCAGCAGGTTCCGCCGCCCCCAGCCCCGTGACCGGTTCGCACGTCACCAACTAAACCTTCAGTGGCCGGCGGCGACTGACCAGACCATGCCGTCGGCAGCGAGGCCGCAGTGCAAATCAGCTGCGGCTCGCGCTCACCGGTGAACTCATACCCCGCCTCGAACGCGTCCGGATCATTGGGACGCCGCCGCGGGAACACTCTTAGGCCGCGAAGCCGGAGCGCACGTCACCGATGCCTAGGGCACCCCACACACGCACCAATTCGCCGCGACCATTGCCGCCAAGGATTTGGCGTTTAGGCCCACGCTTGACATCTAGCGCACCCGACAGCGTTGCCTGCGGGCCGCTCAGACACCGCGCTGCCAGTTAAGCGCCAGCGTGCCCCGCGTCTACCTCACCGTTGCGTCTTTTGATCGAATGGACCTAACGTCCACCATCTGCGAAAAGAGCAAACCCAATGGACGCACAGGACGAGCAGGATGCTGCCGCGCCGCCGACGCCGACGGACACCGAGTCCGAGCCGACGCTGATCACCGCTGCCGGGCTAGGGGTGGACGGCGAGCACGGACCGCTTTTCTCCGACATCGATCTCGAGCTCACAGCGGGCTTCCACGCCATTCAAATGCCCGGCGGACCGGGGCAGACGGCTCTGCTGTTGACGCTCGCCGGACGGCTTAAGGCCACCCACGGCACCGTGACCGTGCTCGGCGATACGCAACCGCGGGCGATCCGCCGGCACTGCTCGATCGCGGCCTTTGACGAGATCGATGAGCTGGAGGAGTCGGTGACAGTGCAGACCGTGCTCGCCGAGCAGCGCCGGTGGCTGGCGCCGTGGTACTCGCGGGTGCCGATCCAGGCCGGGCAGGGCGAACTCGGCCAAGTGTTCGGCGAGATGCCCCCGCCGTCGGCCGAGTCGTACATCGTCGAGCTATCCGATCTGGAGCTGTTCCTGCTGCGCATCACCCTGGCGCTGTTTTCCAACCGTCCGATCCTGGTGGTCGGTGACCTCGAGCAGGTCCGTGACAACTCTCGGCGGGCGATCGCGGTCGAACGGCTCGGCGCGATCGCGACGCAGCGCGCCGTCGTTGTCGGCGTGACCAATCCGCTCGGCGCTGCCGCCCCGGAACACGAACTACACGATCACCGCATCCTGACGGGAAGGGGCTAACGATGCTGGCCGGCCTCGCATTTGGTTCGGAAATCAAGCGTTTCGGCCGCAGCCGAATGACCCGCGCAGCGATTGTGGTCCTGATGCTGCTCCCGCTCGTGTACGGAGCGCTGTACCTGTGGGCGTACTGGGATCCCTTCGGCCACGTGAACAAGATGCCCGTCGCCTTGGTCAACTCCGACCGCGGTGCCGTCGTCTCCGGGCAGAAAATCAACGCCGGCGATGAGATCGCCAAAAGCCTGACCGCCGACCGCAGTCTGGACTGGCACGTCGTGAGCCCCGACGAAGCACACGATGGCGTCGAACACGGCAAGTACTACTTCATGCTCGAATTGCCACGCGACTTCAGCGCGGCGATCGCATCGCCCGTGACCGGGCAACCGAGACAAGCCAACCTGATCGCCGTCTACAACGACGCCAACAACTACATCTCGACGAGCATCGGTCGCACCGCCATCAGCCAGGTACTCAACGCCGTATCGAGCCGGATTTCCGGACAGGCGGTCAATCAGGTGCTGTCCGTGGTCGTCTCGTCGGGCTCGGGGATCAAGCAGGCCGCCGACGGGGCGAGACAACTCGCCGACGGAGCCGCGCAGGTTGATGGCGGCGCGGGTCAGCTTTTAGCCGGTCTGCACACCGCCCGGTCCGGCTCCGCGCAGCTCGCCACTGGCGCCAAGCAGCTTTCCGACGGCATCAACGAGGCGACCGACCCACTGCTCGCGGTTGCCAAGGCGCTCTCGACGGTCGGCGGCAACACCGACCAGCTGCGCCAGGGTGCAGTCGCGATGCAGCAGGCCGCCGACCAGATCAATGCCATCGCGATGGCGCAGGACGGCGCCGCTAACGGACTCTCATCGGTGATCGATCAGCTCTCCCCCAGCCAAGATCCAGTCGCAAGCAACGCCGCGGGGACGCTGCGCGGGATACAAGACCAGCTCCGGCAACACCAGTTCACGCCGCAGATCCGCCAACAGCTCACCGATGCGCAAAACGCCGCGAACGCGATGACTTCGACGCTGGGGGCACCCGGTAGTGCGCTGAAATCCGCCCTGGACCAAGTCGGCAGCAAGGGGCAGGAGCTCACGAACAAGCTCGCCCAGTTGCGCAACGGCGCCCAGCAGCTCGCGTCCGGGAACGCTGAATTGGCAAGTGGTATCGCGAAACTCGACGACGGAGCTCAGCAGCTGAGCTCGGGTACCGGGCAGCTCAAGGCGGGATCGGCCGAGCTTGCGACCAAGCTTGACGAGGGTGCCAAGCAGGTGCCCAACTGGACAAACCAGCAGAAAGAAGCCGTCGCCGACACCATCGGTGGCCCGGTTAATCTCGAAACCACGCATGAGAACGCCGCGCCCAACTTCGGCACCGGCATGGCGCCGTTCTTCCTCACCCTTGCCCTGTTCTTCGGCGCACTCGTACTGTGGATGGCGCTGCGGCCCTTGCAGAACCGCGCCATCGCCGCAGAGGTGATCGCCGTCCGCGTGGCGCTCGCCAGCTACCTCCCCGCCGCGGTGATCGGGATAATGCAGGCCATCATCCTTTATGGTGTGGTGCGATTCGCCCTCGGGATGCACGCCGCTCATCCTGTCGCGATGCTGGCATTCATGGTCCTGGTGTCCTTCGCGTTTGTCGCTGCGACGCAGGCGATCAACGCGCTCGTCGGCCCGGCGGTTGGGCGGGTACTGATCATGGCGTTACTCATGCTGCAGTTGGTCAGCGCCGGCGGCATGTACCCCGTGGAAACCACCTCAAAGCCATTCCAGATATTGCACCGCTTCGATCCGATGACGTACGGCGTCAACGGATTACGGCAGCTCATATTGGGCGGCATCGACTTCCGGCTCTGGCAGGCGGTGATCGTGTTGATCGGCATATGGGCGGCCGCACTGACTATCTCGGGGCTGTCGGCAAGGCGCAATCAGCTGTGGAACCTCACCAGACTGCTACCGGCGATACAGATCTGACGTCATGAAAAGCGAGCAGGCATTCGGGCAGATACGGGCCCGCTACCTGTTCGGTCTGTTCTACACGTACCTCGCGGCGTCGGTCGAAGTGATCGTGATCCTGCGAATCATCGCCGGACCGCGGGTGCATGTGGTTGCGGCCCTTGCCCTCTCGCTGGCCGCTGCCATCGTGGGCTGCGGTCTCACGGCCGCCAGGTTGTCGTCGACACTTGCCTGGTATCGCTGCGGGGCAACGCCGACGGCCGACCAGCGTGCGTGCGCACCGATGCTGCCGTTTCGCCTTGCCCGTCTACAGGGCACTGTCTGGGTTGGCGTGGGTATCAGCATGCTGGCCTTGCACTACGACGCCGGACCGCAAGTCTTGTCTTTGATCGCTATCTGCATGGCCGCGGTTGTCGTGGCCAGCGGCTTCATGAATTTTCTACTTTTGCAGCGACTGCTTCGGCCGGTTTTCGTCGTTGCATTGGCCGATGTCACCGATCTGCGCCGCCGACGGCACCGAGTGGGCGTACGGCTGCTGGTGACCTGGGGCTTGTACAGCGCCATTCCATTAGTCGGTATCGCGGCGCTGATGCTCGGGAACCACTTCCGGTGGCTCATCCCGAGCGGGGCGACCATCACGACGCCGGTGCTCATCCTGGCCGGGGTGGGCATTGTGGCGGGATTGCGCGGGATGACCCTTGCGGCGCGCTCGGTTGCCGACCCGTTGCGCGAAGTCACCGACGGGATGGGGCATGTCGGCGCGGGCCGCTACGAGGTCCGCGCTCCGGTCTACGACAGTTCCGAAATCGGTTACTTGCAAATCGGTTTCAACGATATGGTGGCCGGCCTGGTCGAACGGGAGCAGCTGCGAGACCTTTTCGGTCGCCATGTTGGCCGCGACGTGGCGCAGCATGCGCTACAGCAAGGCCAGGACTTCACCGGACGCCTGTGCGAAGCCGGTGTGGTGTTCATCGACCTGGCCGGATCCACAGCGCTGGCTGCGACCAGTTCCCCCGATCATGTGGCTGCCGTCCTCAACGCCTTTTTCCGCATCGTCGTTGGCATCATCGACGAATATGGCGGCTACATCAACAAGTTCGAAGGCGACGCCGCCTTGGCAATTTTCGGTGCGCCGATGACCCTCGGCGATCCCTGCGCGCAGGCCCTGGGCGCTGGCCGTGCGCTTCGTGAAGCCTTGAGGGTCGAACGCGAGATGCCCGATTTCGGCATCGGCGTCACGTATGGCAGGGTCTTCGCCGGCAACATCGGCGCCGAAGACCGCTACGAGTACACGGTGATCGGCGACCCGGTCAACGAGGCGGCCCGCCTGTCGGACCTCGCCAAATCCAGAGCAAGCCGCCTGCTGGCCAGCGCCATCACCGTCTCGGCGAGCGGTCACGATGAGGCGGCGCGTTGGCAGACGGGCGAGGACGTCTTGCTCCGCGGTCGACACCAACCCACCACCCTCGCCCGAACCGACTGGGATCGCCTGAGCGACAACGTCAATCCGGTGCCGGTGCTCACGCTCCGACGGCGCGCTCCAGATCCTTGAGCGATGTGTCCAGCTGGCCCAGCAGCCGCTGCAAGTGCGGGACGCTGCGCCGGCAGCCAACAAGCCCGAAGTCGAGGTTGTCGGCGTTGTTGGTCACGGTGATGTTGACCGCCTGCCCGTCGAGCGCGATCGACAGCGGATAGTTGCCATCCAAGCGCGCACCATGCCAGTACAGCGGCTCAGACCGGCCGGTCGATACGTTCGAGATGACGATGTTGAACGGCGGTGACGCGGTCGAGAGGTAGCCGGGAATCAGCCCGAGGAAGAGCCCGCCGACGTTGAACGCCGACAACGCCAGTTGCTGGACGGGCGGCAGTTGTTGAAACACCTCTTTGGTATCGCTGATCGACGTGCTGATGGTCTCGAGCCGCTTCGCCGGGTCGTCGAGGTCCGTCGCCAGGTTGCACAGGAACGTCCCGACCATGTTGCCGCCGCTGTCGTCGCCGTCCTTGCGCAGATTGACTGGAACCATTGCGGTCAGCGGGTCATCCGGTAAAGCGTTCTGGTCGAGGAGATAGGCGCGGAGTGCTCCGGACGACATGGCGAGCACCACGTCGTTCACGGTCACGCCCGCGGCTTCCTTGACCGCTTTGATGCGCTCCAACGACCAGGACTGCGCGGCCACCCGTCGCGCACCGCCGATCCGAACATTGAACATGGTGCGCGGCGCCCGAAACGGCAGGGTCAGCTGCTGTTCCAGCAGCGCTGCCCGCGCGAGCTTCAACGTGGATGGTGCCAGTGCGAACGCCGATCCTGCAGCGCCGCTTGCTCTTTCGAGTAGCGATGACCGCTTCTTGCCTGTCTTGCTCTTCCGTGGAGCGAGGCTCCACGGAACTCGTGCCGAGTCATCGCCCGGATCTGACGCGAAGGCACGTTGCATCAGCCGCAGTGCCGATACACCGTCCATAAGGGAGTGGTGGTATTTCGTGTAGACCGCGTAACGGCCGTCCTGAAGACCTTCGACAAGGTGCGCTTCCCATAGTGGGCGGTGGCGATCGAGCAGGCCGCTGTGCAACCGGGAAGCCAGCTCGAGTAGGTCGCGGATTCGTCCAGGCTCGGGTAAGGCCGAGCGGCGAAGGTGATAGTCGAGCTCGACTTCTCTGTCGAACGACCATGCGACGTTGGTGAGGCCGCCGAAGAAGGCGGGGTGCTTACGAAAGGTCGGTTGCACCTCCGTGGACTCGAGCATTGCCTGATAGGCGTCGCGGACGAAATGAGGGCCGGCGTCCTCAGGCGGCTTGAAGAGTTCCAGCGAACCCACGTGCATCGGATGTTCGCGCGACTCACCGATGAGGAACAGCGCATCCATCGGCGATATCGGTTTCATGGTCGACCCCATTTCTTCCGGCGGTGTCGTCCATGTGACAGCCGGTCTACCTCGTGTAGCCACAGCAGACCAAGATCACACCCAACGAGCGCGTGGGAATCGATCTGGCGGAATCGCCCTACGCCGACCAGTAAGGCTGTTGCTGTATCACTTGCTCAAGAAATCCGGGGGTCGCCTGCTCGTCAGCCGGGATGCCGTCACCATGCGCGAGTGGGCACCAGAATGGGTCGCCTTGGATGATCCACACGGCTTTCACGGGCTCATGAATCGGGGCGCCCGCCGGCGGTGAAATCAGGTCCGCGGCGAACCCCTGCGCGCAAGGCCAGTCGAATCCGTCGCTGTAAATCAGCTCGTCATCGTGGTTTTCGGCGATGACGTGGTAGTGAGGTAGAGCGGCCAAGGCGTCGCGGTGCCGACTCGTCCCTCCCGTCATGCGGTGAGCGTATTACGCGACGAGTCAATGCGTCACTGCTGGTGATCCAGCAGTGCGGTGAGGGCGCGTTGTTCGGCGGCGTGGTGGGCTTCGGAGAGCGCGGCGTCTTCGGAGGCGGGGTCGGCGAACAGGAAGCTGCCCGAGCCGGGGCAGCCGCCGGAGCCGAGCTTGTTCATCTTGACCGGTACCGGGGCGCCCTGGTATTCCAGCGGCAACGGCCCCAGTGGCTGGTGCAGCTCGATGTAGGCGCCGTGCGGCCGGCGTTTGATGATGCCGGTTTCGATGCCGTGCTCGAGGATCGCTCGGTCGCTGCGCTGCAGGCCGATCGACCACCGGTAGGTGATGAAGTACACGATCGGCGGCAGCACGATCATGCCGATGCGCCCGATCCAGGTGGTGGCGTTGAGCGAGATGTGGAATTTCAGCGCGATGACGTCGTTCATCGCGCTCAGGGTGAGCACCAGGTAGAAGGCGATCGCTATGGCGCCGATCGCGGTGCGTACCGGCACATCTCGCGGGCGCTGCAGCAGATTGTAGTGCGCACGATCACCGGAGAACCGCTTCTCCAGGAACGGATAAATTGTCAGCAGGACGAATACCACGCCCATGATCAGGGCGACAGCAGCCGGTGCCGGCACCGTGTGGTGGCCGATGTAAAGCTCCCAGGCCGGCCACAGCCGCTGCAAGCCGTCCGGCCACATCATGTAGAAGTCCGGCTGGCTGCCTGCTGAGACCTGGGATGGCTTGTAGGGACCGAGGTTCCAGATCGGGTTGATCTGCAGCAGGCCACCCATCAGACCGAGAACGCCGGTGCACAGCGCGAAGAAGGCGCTGGATTTGACGGCGAATATCGGCATCACCCGGACGCCGACGACGTTGTGTTCGGTGCGGCCGGGGCCGGGGAACTGGGTGTGCTTCTGGAACCACACCATCGCCAGATGCGCGCCGATCAGCGCCAGGATGATGCCGGGGAACAGCAAGATGTGGATGGCATACAGCCGTGGGATCAGGACGTCGCCGGGGAAGTCACCGCCGAACAGGGCCCAGTGCATCCAGGTGCCGATCACCGGAAGCCCCAACGTAATTGAGGACAGCGCGGCACGCAGTCCGATACCGGACAGCAGATCGTCGGGCAGCGAGTAGCCGAAGTATCCCTCGAACATCGTCACGATGAGCAGCAGCGAACCGATGACCCAGTTGGCCTCGCGAGGCCGCCGGAACGCCCCGGTGAAGAAGATCCGGGCCAAGTGCACCATGATGGCCGCGGCGAACATCAGTGCGGCCCAATGGTGTACCTGCCGCACGAACAGGCCGCCGCGCACCTCGAAGGAGATGTTGAGCGCCGACGCGTAGGCCCGCGACATCTCGACACCGCGCAACGGTTGGTAGACACCGTTGTAGGTGACCTCGGTCATAGACGGATCGAAGAACAACGTCAGATACACACCGGTGATCAGCAAAACCACGAAGCTGTACAGCGCGATTTCACCCAACAGAAACGACCAGTGCGTCGGAAACACCTTGTTGAGCTGACGCCGCAGTGCTGCCGATGGGTGATAGCGCGCATCGATGTCGTGTGCTTGGCGCGCCGCGATATCCGCCACCTTGAGGCTCATGACGACCATCTCCTCACGGCCGAAACCGCAGCTACGCGGCCGGCGACTCACCCGGCTGTGCAGCCAGAGATCTACTATGCAACGTAGTACCACGCACCGTAGTACTGGATGAGCCGCGCGTAAAGAGATCGATCGGAGTGAGTTGCGGTTACCGGCCGGTGCGCTCGCGATGCTTGCAACCCGGCCAGCAGCAGGGCCGGCGCTGGCCTTCTTCCAGCTCCTCCCGGGTCCGGCGGATGCGGCGTTTTCGAGTCACGTCTTGCTTGGCGTCCTCGACCCAACAGATGAACTCGTTACGCGCCAGAGGCGTGATGTCCTTCCACGCAGCGAGCGCATCGGAGTTGGCGATCAGCGCCACACGCAGATCTGCGGGCAACTTGTGCACCACGCCGCCCGGCACTCGCTGGCTGCTCACGGCGGCCAGCGTAACTCGCGGGCGCCGAAGACCTTTCTTACTGGGCCGCGCGGCTAGCGTGGGAAACCGGCTGACAGGAGAAGCGCATGCAAGCAACCAAAGTTTTCGCCAACCTTCGTGTGGCTGATATCGAGGCGGCCAAGAGTTTCTACGGCGACTACCTCGGGCTGACCAACGAGGAGTTCAACATGGGCTGGGTGGCCCGGCTTACCTCTGCCGATCGCAGGGCGGTCGTCCAGCTCGTAACGCGCGATGCGACCGCCGCCGAAGACTCGGTTATTTCCGTCTGCACCGACGACATCGACAGCGCGTACACGGAAGCCCAAGAACCCGGCTACGAAATCGTGCATCCACTAACTGCAGAGGCGTGGGGCTTGCGCCGGTTCTTTGTGCGGGCACCGGACGGCAACATCATCAACATCACGAACCACCGGGACTAGGGCTTATGAGGAGGCCGCAGCGTGAAGGTTGACCGAACTCCGGAATTCCACACGGTCACACCGCGCATGGTTGTGAGCGACGCCGCAGCAGCGGTCGAGTTCCTGCGAGCGGTCTTCGATGCCGTCGGCCAGGTGCAAGCCGGGCGTCCGACGGAAGTGCGCATCGGTGACTCTGTTGTCATGGTGACCTCGGCCGTCGAGCGCGACCTGTTCCCCGCTTTTCTCTACGTCTACGTCGACGATGCGGACCGGGTCTATGGCCGGGCCGTCACCGCAGGAGCGATGAGCCTGGAAGCGCCGCTCAACACCCCCTACGGCGACAGGCGCGCCATGGTCCGCGATCCATTCGGCAACGTCTTCCAGATCGCGCACCGCACAGACGACCGCACCTGAGTCAGCCGCATGGCGATCCACAGATCTTGACCATTCGTCCGAGACCCGACGCTCGGGCGAAGCGCCAAATGCCGCCGCTAGACGAGAGCCAGCTAATTTTGACGAACATGTTTTGCACGTGTGTGGAAGTGGGTACTCGCCGCACATGTTAGCGAAATTGAGTCTGATCAAACCTCTGCTGGTTGGTGGCGCTGTTGCTGCAGCGATTGCTGTTACGCCTGTGGCGGCAGCTGAAGCTTTCGCGGCTGGCACGGCGACGACTGGCAGCGCAGCAACGCATGTTGTCTTCAAGCAAG
>DATFYT010000171.1:0-23234 GCA_035314925.1 Mycobacterium sp.
GGGTGCGGGGCGGCTGGAGCAGACGGCGCTGCCACGGGACTGCCTACTGCTGTTCGGCCAGGAAGGCCCCGGCATCAGCGACGACGCTCGCACCGGCGCTGCGCTGACCGTCTCGATTGCCCATTTCGGGTCGACGCGCAGCATCAACGTCTCGGTTGCAGCGGGGATCGCCATGCATACCTGGATCAGCCAACACGGTGATATGGGCAGTGCGTGGTAAAGGGCGAGTAAGGCAGGATCAGTTCCCATGGATCAGGTATGCGTCAACCGGGCGGTCAGCGCAGAGGCCGCTGTCACCGGTCGGCATCTGAAACGGCTGTGGGGGTTGCCCGCCACCCAGCTCGGCGTCGTGGCCTGGCCGCCGGCCCGGCGCGACCGATGGTTCGGCGGTTGGCATTACTGGTGGCAGGCGCATCTGCTGGACTGCCTGGTCGACGCGGAGCTGCGTGACCCGCAGCCGGAGCGGCGCATCAAGATCCACCGGCAGATCCGCGGGCACCGGCTGCGCAACAACGGATCCTGGGTCAACAGCTATTACGACGACATGGCGTGGCTGGCGCTGGCCCTGGAGCGGGCTACCCGGATCGCCGGCGCGGAGCGCAAACGTGCGCTGGACAAGTTGAACGACGAACTCGTCAAGGCGTGGGTCCCCGAGGACGGCGGCGGCATCCCATGGCGTAAGCAGGACCAGTTCTTCAACGCCCCGGCCAACGGCCCGGCGGGGATCTTCCTGGCGCGCTACGGCGATCGGCTGCGGCGGGCCCAGCAGATGGCCGACTGGATTGAAGCCACGCTGATCGACCCCGATACGCACCTGGTGTTCGACGGGATCAAGGCCGGTTCACTGGTCCGCGCGCAGTACACCTATTGCCAGGGCGTGGTGCTGGGGCTGGAGACCGAGTTGGCCGCGCGCACCAGTGACGAGCGGCACGCGCCGCGGGTGCATCGCCTGGTTGCCGCCGTCGACGAGCACATGGCGCCGGGCGGGGTGCTGCGCGGCGCCGGCGGCGGCGACGGTGGGCTGTTCGCAGGGATCACCGCGCGCTACCTGGCTTTGGTTGCCACCACGTTGCCGGGGGAGTCCGCCGCGGATGCGGCGGCCCGCGAAAGCGCCCGCGAAATCGTGTTGGCCTCGGCGCAATCGGCATGGGACAACCGGCAGTCGGTGCAAGGCCTGCCGTTGTTCGGACCGTTCTGGGATCGCCCCGCCGATCTGCCGGCGACCGGCGGCCAGCAAGCCGAATTCGTCGCAGGTGCCGTCGCCGAGTCGGAGATACCCGAGCGTGATCTTTCGGTGCAACTATCCGGCTGGATGCTGATGGAGGCCGCGCACGCCGTGACCAACAACGAGAGGACCACTGATGAGTAAAGTCCACCCCGACGCCGAGTCTGCTCTGCACGGCCTGCTGAAGAACGGCATGACGATCGCCGCGGGCGGATTCGGCCTCTGCGGCATCCCGGAGAATCTGATTCAGGCGCTGGTGGACAGCGGCGTCAAAGACCTCACCATCGTCGGAAACAACGCCGGCGTAGACGATTTCGGCATGGGCCTGCTGTTGAAGGCGCGGCAGGTGAACAAGGTCATCGCCTCCTACGTCGGCGAGAACAAGGAATTCGAACGGCAGGTGCTGGCCGGCGAGCTGGACCTTGTGCTGACGCCTCAGGGCACGCTGGCGGAGAAGTTACGCGCCGGCGGGGCAGGCATTCCCGGCTTCTACACCCGTACCGGCTTCGGCACCAATCTCGCCGACGGCAAAGACACCCGGGTCTTCGACGGCACCGAATACGTTCTGGAAGAAGGCATCCGCGCCGACGTGGCGATGGTCAAGGCGTGGAAGGGGGACACGGCGGGCAACCTCGTTTACCGCAAGACGGCGCGCAACTTCAACCCGATGATCGCCACCTGCGGCGCGGTGACCGTGGCCGAAGTGGAAGAACTGGTCGAGGTCGGCGACCTGGAGCCCGACCTGATCCATACCCCCGGCATCTACGTGGACCGCATCATCGAGGGCACCAACTACGAGAAACGCATCGAGTTCCGCACCACCAGCGGCGGTGCATCGCTGAAGCACGACAGTCCGATTCGCGAGCGGATGGCTCAACGCGCCGCCCAGGAACTGCGCGACGGCTACTACGTGAACCTGGGCATCGGCATCCCGACGTTGGTGGCCAACTTCATCCCGGACAACATCAGCGTGACGCTGCAGTCGGAGAACGGCCTGCTGGGCATCGGTTCTTACCCAACCGAAGACGGCGTCGACCCCGACCTCGTCAACGCCGGCAAGCAGACCGTCACCAGCCTTCCCGGGTCAAGCTTTTTCAGCAGCGCCGACTCGTTCGCGATGATCCGCGGCGGCCATATCGACTTGTCCATCCTGGGCGGTCTGGAGGTTGCCGAGAACGGCGACCTGGCCAACTGGATGGTGCCAGGCAAAATGGTCAAAGGGCCAGGCGGCGCAATGGATTTGGTGTCGGGTGTCAAGCGAGTGATCGTCGTGATGGATCACACCGCCAAAGACGGCAGCCCGAAGATCCTCAAGCAGTGCGGCCTGCCCGCCACCGGCAAGGGTGTGGTGGACATGATCATCACCGACCTGTGCGTCTTCGAGGTCGAGCCCGAACACGGGCTCACGCTGACGGAATTACACCCCGGGGTGACCGTCGCCGACGTCCGGGCCAAGACCGGCTGTGACTTCAAGGTCGCTGTTTGACCGTTCGCGGCGACGGTTCAGGTAAACCCGTCCCGCCGAGATAAAGGCGGGGATCATCGACACGAACAAGATGGCCAGAATGATCTTTTCCAGGTTGGCGTGGACGAACTGGTTGTTGCCCAGGAAATATCCCAACAGCGTCGCACCCGCACCCCAGGCGACGCCGCCGACGATGTCGAACCCGAGGAACACCGGGTAACGCATGTAGGACACCCCGGCGACCACCGGGGTGAACGTCCGGATGAACGGCATGAAGCGGGCCATGATGATCGCCATCGGCCCGTACTTCTCGAAGAACGCGTGCGACTCCGTCACATGATGCTGCTTGAAGAAGCGCGAGTCCTCCTTCTTGAACAGTGCCGGGCCGATCCGCCGCCCGATGAAGTACCCGGTCTGATCGCCGAGTACCGCGACCACCGCGACGCAGCTGGCCAACACCTCGATGCTCACCGGGGGGTTGGCGCTCGCGGCCAGCAAGCCACCGGTGAACAGCAGCGACTCGCCAGGCAGCAGCGGGAACAGCAAACCGGTCTCGACGAAGACGATGAGCAGGATGCCGGGCAGCACTGCGTGTCCGAACACGCCATTGGCGCCCAACCAGTACATCGGGTCGAGCAAGTTGGGCATGGCCACTACGGCGGTCGTCACGGTGTTCCAAGATACCGGCGAAATCATCTGGTCTTCACCAGGCACAGGTTGCGGGGCCGGGCGGGCTGACGACGAGAATCAGTTATTGCGATACTGATGCGACTCGTCAGGAAGGAAGTTTCATGCCCATCGCAACGCCAGAGGTCTACGCCGAGATGCTGCGACGTGCCAAAGAGAACGCGTACGCCTTCCCCGCGATCAACTGCACGTCGTCGGAGACCATCAACGCCGCCCTCAAAGGATTTGCCGACGCCGGCAGCGACGGCATCATCCAGTTCTCGACGGGTGGCGCGGAGTTCGGCTCCGGGCTCGGCGTCAAGGACATGGTCACCGGCGCGGTGGCGCTGGCGAAATTCGTCCGCGTCGTCGCGGACAAGTACCCGATCAATGTCGCCCTGCACACCGATCACTGCCCCAAGGACAAGCTCGACACCTACGTCCGTCCGCTGCTGGAGATCTCGGGTCGGCGGGTCGCCGCCGGCAAGAACCCGCTGTTCCAGTCGCACATGTGGGACGGCTCCGCGGTGCCGATCGACGAGAACCTGAAGATCGCGCACGAGCTGCTCAAGGAGGCCGCGGCGGCCAAGATCATCCTCGAGGTCGAGATCGGCGTCGTCGGCGGCGAGGAGGACGGCGTCGTCGGCGCGATCGACGACAAGCTGTACACCACTCCGGAGGACTTCGAGAAGACCATCGACGCGCTGGGCCACGGCGAGCACGGCCACTACCTGCTGGCCGCGACGTTCGGCAACGTGCACGGCGTCTACAAGCCCGGCAACGTCAAGCTGCGCCCCGACATCCTGGCCCAGGGCCAGAAGGTGGCGGCGACCAAGCTCGGTTTGTCCCACGACGCCAAGCCGTTCGACTTCGTGTTCCACGGCGGATCGGGTTCGGCGAAGTCGGAGATCGAGGAAGCGCTGGGCTACGGGGTGGTGAAGATGAACGTCGACACCGACACCCAGTACGCGTTCACCCGCCCGCTCGCCGGTCACATGTTCAGCAACTACGACGGCGTCCTCAAGGTCGACGGCGATGTGGGCAGCAAGAAGGTCTACGACCCGCGCAGCTACCTGAAGAAGGCCGAAGCAGGTATGACCGAGCGGGTCATCGAGGCCTGCAACGACCTGCACTGCGCCGGCAAATCGGTTTCGGCCTGACCTAGCCCGTAGTCGCCTCGCAGATCTTCCACTGGTTGTCGCGGTACTGCAGGTCGAAGCTGCGGGTCGAGCGAACCTGCGGGGCGTAGGCCATGAACGCGGTCACGTTGGCCTCAGCGTGGTTCCCGTTGACGACCACCTGGTCGATGTTGGCGACCACCGGATACTGCTTGGCCGCCGCGACCCTGTGATAGGTGTCGCTCCATTCCCGCTCGTCGTAGTTGACGTAGTCGTCGCGCATGTTGCCGCAGGTGATACCACGCAGCGTGGACAGGTCGCCGTTCTGCACCGCGACATCGAAGCTCTGGATGGTGCTGCGGACCCGGTCTTCTTGGGAGGCGTTCGGCTTCTTGTTGTTCCGGGTCAGCAGCACGGTGCCCAGCACGGCGACGGCCGCTAACGCCAGGATGATCAGTATCAGTGCCAGCACCCACCCCCAGCTGCGCTGGGTCGACGGCCGCAGTTTGGCGCCAAGCCGGGGCGGAATCAGTTGCGGCATAGCGGTTCTCGGACGTGCTCCGGTCGACCCAGACGGCGCGTGGCCGGCGTCGAAGACCTCGGTCGCGGGCTCGGTCGCGGCGTTGATGACCGCGGTCTCCTTGGCGTCGAACCCCGGGGCAGTGAAACGGCGCTCACCCCGCGGCGTCCGCGGTTTGGGTGCCTGCGCCTCATGCTCGGAGGTGGCCATCACCTCGGTCGCCGGGTCGGTCTGGTAGCCCTCGGTGGGATTGTCGTCGGGAGCGCCGAGGTGTTCGGTCGTCTCAGCGTCGGATTCCGCAGGGTCGGTCGCGTCACCTCGGTCGACGTCATCTGGATCGAATCCGGGCGCATTCGACGTGTGCTCGCGGTCTGGCCCTGAGGGATTCGGCATAGCGCTGCTGTCCTCTTCGCTCTCGAAATACGTATTGGAGCTTAGCGACTCGCCACCGGGTTTGGTGCGGCGGCGTCGCACGGCACAATAGCCCCATGACGCCCACGCGTGATCTTCTCGGACCGGATCCGATCTTGTTACCTGGCGACACCGACGCCGAGGCCGCACTGCTGGCTAACGAAAACCCGGTCGTCGTCGCCGCCGCGCATCCGTCGGCTTCGGTGGCCTGGGCGGCGCTGGCCGAAGAAGCGCTCGCCGACGACAAGGCGGTCACCGCCTATGCGTATGCCCGCACCGGCTACCACCGCGGCCTGGACCAGTTGCGCCGTAACGGCTGGAAGGGGTTCGGGCCGGTGCCGTATTCCCACGAGCCCAATCGCGGTTTTCTGCGGTGTGTGGCTGCGCTGGCCCGCGCGGCTGACGCCATCGGCGAAACTGACGAGCAGACCCGATGCCTGGACCTGCTCGACGATTGCGACCCGGCTGCCCGGGCCGCACTCGGGCTCAGCTAACAGCCGGACTGAGCTCAAGTGCCCAGCTCCTCCTCGGCCCGTTCCGGTCCGCATCGTCGCTGCGCGCAGCCAGCGATACCGCCCGGCGGCTCCACCTGGATGGTGGCGTGGTCTAGCCCGTGCGCGGTAAGGATCGCCCGGGCCTCACCGAGTACCCGCGCCGAGTCGCCGGAGCTGGTCAGGTGTGCGGTCACCATGTCCTTGCCGGGTACCAGCGTCCAGACGTGGAGATCGTGCACGTCGGTGACGCTGTCGACGGCGCCCAGCGCCGAACGAAGCTTGTGCACGTCGATGTGGCTGGGCGACGATTCGGACAGGATGCGCAGCGCGCCGCCGGCCAGTGACAACGCCCGCGGCAGCACCCACAGCGCGATGAGAACGGCCACCACCACGTCGGCGTAGGGCCAGTGCGTGGTGATCGTGACCACGCCGGCGATCAGCACGCCGACGCTGCCGACGGTGTCGGCGATGACCTCCATGTAGGCGCCCTTGACGGCCAGGCTCTGTGTCGAGTCCGACCGCAGCAGCAGCGCGACCGCCGCATTGGTGGCCAGCCCGGCCAGCGCCACTGCGATCATGGGGATCCCGGGCACTTCCGGCGCGTGACCGATCCGTCCGATCGCTTCGCGGAGGATGATCGTCGCCACCGCGATCAGCAGGACGGCGTTGGCCACGGCGGTAAACACCTCGGCGCGGTGCCAGCCGTAGGTGCGGCCGGGAGAGGTGCTGCCGCGCCGGGCCAGCACCAGAGCGCACAGGCCCATGAATGTGGCCGCGACGTCGGTCAGGATGTGGCCCGCGTCGGCCAGCAGCGCCATCGAGCCGGTCAGCAGCGCCGTGGTCACTTCGACGATGAAGAACGCGCCCAGCATCGCGGTGGCAGCAACCATCTTCGGCACTGGTGTGTCGACGTTGGCGTGTTCGTGGCCGGCGCCCATGCCGCTAAATATATGCGTACTTGTGCATGTATCGCAAGCGCTTAGAACCAGGCGCTCCAGAACCGAGTCAGCGCGGCGCCGGCTTGCCACACGACCGCGGGCACTCCGGAGAGCTCGAAGAACCAGGAGACGAGCCCGAAGAACGCCTGCCCGACTTGCGGCACGAAGAGCAGAAAGACCAGAAAGATGATGCCGTACGGCTTGAACTGGTCGAGGGCACGCTGGGTTTCCGGGCTCAGATGCGGCTCCAGCGCGTTGTACCCGTCCAGGCCGGGAAGTGGCAGCAGGTTCAGAAGAAGAGCGGTGATCTGGAGGAAGCCCAAAAACGCCACCCCGGCCCAGAACACCGGATGTGCCGGGTCGAAGAACGCGTTAGTCAGTGCCAGCAGCAGCACCGCCAACAGCAAATTCGCCGACGGTCCCGCCAGGCTGACGATGGTGCGCTGGGCGGACGTCATGAACGACGTTCGCAAGTAGACAGCGGCGCCCGGCAGACCGATGCCGCCCAGCGCGGTGATCAAAATCGGTATACCCAGCGACAGCCACGGGTTGCTGTAGCGCCGTGGATCCAAGTCCAGATAGCCGCGGACGGGGACGCCACGATCGCCGAACCGCCAGGCGGTGAACGCGTGGCCGAACTCGTGCAGGCACAGCGACACCACCCAGCCCGCGATAACTAGGACGAACACCGAGGCATAGGCCAGCGCCCCGGTTTGGGCGCCGTCCCACCAGGCCAACGCGCCACCGACTGCCGTCACTGCGACGATGGCCAGGAAGATCGGGCTGGGCCGCACCGAGTGGTGCACCGGCATGTTCACGTCATGAAGCTACCGACTGTGCCGACGTTCCGGCTCCGCGCCCCTCGCGGCGCTCGTCACCGGATTAATAACCAGCCCTCGGTGTTGCGATAGAACGTCGATCGGCGTGCCGCCCGGGGCGCCCGCACACCGTCGCGGACCACGGCTACACCCGTGGTGCCCAGCTGGGCGGCCCGCCCGGCCAGCCACCGCCCGCCCGACGCGCGCGCCCGCAATCCCGGCAGGGTGGCCGTCGGCTCGATCCTCACCTCGACAACATCGCCGTCGAAGAGCACGGCGTCGTCGACGACGGCCTCGCCGTGTAGCAGCTGCGCGTCGTCGGGCGGGCGCCAGCGGGCCGCTCCCACGATCGCCGTTCCGGTCTCGTCGCGGATCAGCGGCACCCGTTGCGCCGAACCGCGCCGCGCCCGGCGGGCCGCTCGGCGACCCGCCGGTATCCGATATGCCCGCGTAGCGGATGAGCGCCGTCGTGACACGAAGCCGACCTCGACATCGAGCCGCTCGGCTCGCAACAGCCGCGTCAGTACCGCCGCGAGATCCGCATCCGAGCCGACCACGATGAGCCGCCGATGGCATCGAGCCGCCGCATCGATATTCGCAGGGTCGGCAACCTGCAATCCGCGCAAAGTCCGCGGTACACGATGCTCGCCGAACATCAGCACGGCGATGTCAGTGTTCAACGGCTCCTCGCAAACAGCTGAGATAAGGTAGGTCACCGGCTGGACCACAATAAGCGGCAGATACTGGTGGGAGAAGCGCCATGCCGGCAATCGTCCTGATCGGCGCCCAATGGGGCGACGAGGGCAAAGGCAAGGCCACCGACCTCCTCGGTGGCCGCGCCCAGTGGGTGGTGCGCTACCAGGGCGGCAATAACGCCGGCCACACCGTGGTCTTGCCCACCGGTGAGAACTTCGCCCTGCACCTCATCCCGTCGGGTGTGCTTACACCCGACGTCACCAACGTCATCGGCAATGGCGTGGTAGTCGACCCCGGCGTGCTGCTCGACGAGTTGAAGGGTCTCGATGACCGCGGCGTCGACACCTCGAAGCTGCTGATCTCCGCCGACGCGCATCTGCTGATGCCCTACCACGTGGCCATCGACAAGGTGACCGAGCGCTACATGGGCAGCAAGAAGATCGGCACCACCGGCCGCGGCATCGGGCCGTGTTACCAGGACAAGATCGCCCGCATCGGGATCAGGGTCGCCGATGTGCTCGACCCGGAGGTGCTCACCCACAAGGTCGAAGCTGCGCTGGAATTCAAGAACCAGGTGCTGGTCAAGATCTACAACCGCAAGGCGCTGGAGCCGGCGCACGTCGTCGACGCCCTGCTGCAGCAGGCGGCAAGTTTCAAGCATCGCATCGCCGACACGCGGCTGCTGCTTAACAACGCGTTGGAAGCCGGCGAGACCGTATTGCTCGAAGGTTCGCAGGGCACTCTGCTCGACGTCGACCACGGCACGTATCCGTATGTGACGTCGTCGAATCCGACCGCCGGTGGCGCCGCGGTCGGGTCCGGCATCGGCCCCACCCGGATCACGACCGTGCTGGGAATCCTTAAGGCCTACACCACCCGGGTCGGCTCCGGCCCGTTCCCCACCGAATTGTTCGACGAGAACGGCGAATACCTGTCGAAGACCGGCGGTGAGTTCGGCGTGACCACCGGGCGCCGTCGCCGCTGCGGCTGGTTCGACGCGGTGATCGCCCGCTACGCCACCCGGGTCAACGGCATCACCGACTACTTCCTGACCAAGCTGGACGTGTTGTCCAGCTTGGAAACCGTTCCAGTGTGCGTCGGCTACACGGTCGACGGCAAACGCACTCACGACATGCCGATGACCCAAAGCGATCTGGCTCGCGCCGAACCGATCTACGAAGAGCTGCCCGGGTGGTGGGAAGACATCTCCGACGCGAGGACCTTCGACGACCTGCCGGCCAAGGCGCGTGACTATGTGCTGCGGCTGGAAGAGCTTGCCGGAGCACATGTTTCGTGTATCGGTGTCGGACCGGGCCGCGATCAGACCATCGTTCGCCGCGACGTACTGGCGGCGCGCCCGTGACCGAATCTTCGCAGAGCCCAGAACAACTCGACCCCGATTACGACCATCACGGCGGCTTTCCGGAATACGGCGCCGCCAGCCCGGGGCCGGGTTTCGGCCGGTTCGTCAGTGCCATGCGCCGGTTGCAGGATCTGGCGGTGTCCGCGGACCCCGGCGACGAGGTCTGGGAGGACGCCGCCGATAGCGCCGAGGCGCTAGCCGCAATGCTCGCGCCGTTTCACGCCCCCGAGGGCCAGGGCCCGGCCGGCCGGTCGCCGCAATTACCGGGGATGGGCAGTCTGCTGCTGCCGCCGTGGACGATGAGCAGATTCGACCCCGACGGCGTGGAGATGCGGGGCCACTTCTGCCGGTTCCACGTGGGCGGCAATGGGGCTGTGCACGGCGGTGTGCTGCCGCTGCTGTTCGACCACGTCTTCGGGATGGTGGTGCACGCCGCCGGCCGGCCGATCAGCCGGACCGGCTTCCTGCACGTCGATTACCGCAAGATCACCCCGATCGATACCCCGTTGGTGGTCCGCGGGCACGTCGCCGGCACCGAGGGCCGCAAGGCATTTGTCCGGGGCGAACTGGTCGACGGCGACACTCTGCTGGCCGAAGCCAATGGGCTGATGGTGCGGCTGTTGCCGGGCCAGCCTTAGGCGGCTAGACGCGGCTCCAGGCCGTGATCATGGCCGGGGTCGTCGCCACCCCGCCGGCGGCGGCGACTTCTTCGCGCAACCGGGACAAAAGGGCGTCCGGGTCGGCGAATTCGCCCGAGTCCAATCCCAGCTTTTCGCGGGCCGGCAGCAGCGACTGCAGGGTCTCGACGACGAAGGCGATGAGCTCGGTGTGCTCGGCTCCGCCAATCGGAGCACCGAGTGCCAACTGCGGGGTACTCAGCCCCGCCTGCCGGAACAGCGCCGGCATGGTCGCGGCGAACGTCGGATCGAGACCCATGCTGGTGAAGGTTTCGATGATCGTGTCTCGTGCCGCCCGCCAGAGCGGCAGGTCGGGCACGCCGCGCGCGCCGGTCATGTCGAACTCGGAAAACGCGATAAACCCACCCGGTCGAACTAGACCGGCCAGCTGCCGCAGCGTTGCGACGGGGTCGGGCAGATGCATCAGGATCAGCCGACCGATCACGGCGTCGACGGGCTCGTCCAGGGTGAAGTCGCCGACCGTGGTCTGCTCGAACCGAACAGATGTCAGGCCCTGCTCGGCGGCGCGGGCGTTGGCCAATTCGATGATGTCGTCAGCGGCGTCGATGCCGATCACCGCTCCTTGCGGCCCGACCAGCCGGGCGGCCACGAACGACACGTCACCGGGACCGCAGCCGACGTCCAGCACCCGCATTCCCGGCCGGAGGCCCGCCAGGCGCAGGGCCTGCTCGGTGTAGTCGTCATACAGCCGTGCCTGCAAGAGCAGCCGCCGGACTTCCGCGTCCGCATGACCGAGGAGATACGTGCTTGCGGTGGACGGCATGTGGTCGAGGGTCACGGCTACCTCCTGGTCGATTGCGTGATGCAACTGACTATTTCACGGTCACTTTCGTGATGCAATAGACCTGCTGGGGCCGCCGTCTTACATGCCCGGGGCAGCGCCCGGCCCGGGCGTGAGTTCCACGTCCCCGGACGCCAGGCTGGCGCCGCAGTCGGTGCAGTTGAGTTGCGGTGTGAGATGACCTCCGCAGTTGCGGTGCAGCGGAATTACCGGCGGACCGTCCGGGGCCAAATAGCGATCGCCCCAGAACAGCAGGGACATCACCACCGGCCACAAGTCTTGACCCTGCTGGGTGAGGTGGTACTCGTAGCGATCCGGTCGCTGCTGGTAGCGGCGCCGCTCGAACACGCCGGCTTCCGTCAACCGCGACAATCGATCGCTCAGCACGTTGTGCGCCACCCCGAGTTCGGCGCGGAAATCGTCAAAGCGGCGCACACCCCGGAAGGCGTCACGAACGATCAGCAGCGTCCACCGGTCGCCGATCAGTTCCAGGCTGCGGGCGATCGAGCAGACCTGATGCTCGTAAGTGCGGGGAAGCATAGCTGCCATGTTACTTGCATCACGCAACTCAGTACTCAACCCCGCTCGATTCCGCGGACCTATCCTTGAGCAGCGTGCAGCACATGGACTTCAGGGAAGGTGAACCGGTGGCCGACGGCGTGACTCACGACGTGTCGACCCACGGCGGGCGTCCCGAGCCTGGCGAGGCCGGCCGGACCAAGGTGATGTTGCTGGGGTCGGGAGAGTTCAGCCGTGAGCTGGCGATCGCCTTTCAGCGGCTCGGTGCTGAGGTGATCGCGGTCGAGCGGTATGCCGATGCGCCCGCGCACGGGGTCGCCGACCAGGCATTGGTGGTCAACATGGCCGACGCCGACGAGTTGGGTGCCCTGATCGGGCGGTTTCAGCCGAATTTCGTAGTGACGGCATCAGACGTTGTTGCCGGCGACGCGTTGACCGCCGCGGCCGAAACCGGTGCCGTCGAGGTCTTTCCCACCGCTCGCTGCGCTCGGCTCACCGCCGACCGGGAGGGACTGCGCCGGCTCGCCGCCGATGAGCTCGGCCTGCCGACCGCCCCGTTCTGGTTCGCGGGATCGCTCGACGAGCTGCGCGCGGTGGCCGACCATGCCGGCTACCCGTTGCGGGTGCAACCGGTGGCTACGGTGACGTCCGCGGCCAGTGCGGGGCAGTCGGTGGTGCTGGGACCGGCTGACATCGAGTCGGCCTGGCAGCGTGCGGTGTCGGCCGGCGGTCGACTGAGCCACAACCGTGTGTTGGCCGAGGCTCTCGTCGAGATCGACTTCCACCTCACCTTGCTCACGGTGCGCAGCGTCGGACCGACTGGGCCGACGATCGACTTCTGCGCCCCGATCGGGCACGGTGAGGCAATTGGTGACGTGCAGGAATCGTGGCAGCCGCAAGACTTGAGCGTGGCCGCGTTGGACGCCGCCAAGTCCATCGCCGCCCGGATCGTCAAGGCGCTCGGTGGACGCGGCGTGTTCGGGGTCGAGCTGATGGTCCGCGGCGACGAGATCTACTTCAGCGATGTCACCGCCCGGCCGTTCGAGAGCGGCCTGGTCACGTTGCGCACCCAGCGGCTCTCGGAGTTCGAGCTGCAGGCGCGGGCAATCATGGGCCTGCCGACCGACGCCATCATGATTTCGCCGGGCGCCGCCGAGGTGATCTACGCCGGCCACGACGGATCCGGCGTGGCGACCCAGAGCTCGCGGAGCCCGGCCGCCGCCGATGTGCTGGCCGCCGCGCTGCGGACACCGGAAAGCGACGCGCGGCTGTTCAGTCGTCATGAGCCCGAAGGGCGCCGCCCGCTGGGCGTGGCCATCGTCACCGCCTCGGACGTGAGCATCGCGCGCAGCCGCGCCCGGGAGGTGTCGACAGGACTGCGCAGGCTCTGGTAGCGGCCCACCCAGTCAGGTATGCGAGACTCACGCGGGTGAGCTACGCAGGAGATATCACACCGGAGCAGGCTTGGAAGCTGCTCGGCGAGAACCCCGAAGCGGTCTTGGTCGACGTGCGCACCGACGCCGAATGGCGTTTCGTTGGCGTGCCGGATTTGTCCAGCATGGGCCGCGAAGTCGTCTACCTCGAGTGGAACAGCTTCGACGGCACCCCCAATGGCAACTTCGCGGCCGAACTGGCTGAACAACTGCCGGCCGCCACGGGGGACCGGCCGGTGATCTTCTTGTGTCGCTCAGGCAACCGCTCCATCGGCGCAGCCGAGGCCGCCACCGCGGCGGGTATCGCCCCGTCGTACAACGTGCTGGACGGTTTCGAAGGACATCTCGACGGCGACGGTCATCGCGGCGGCGTCGGGTGGCGCGCCATCGGATTGCCTTGGAAGCAAACGTGACTGACCCGCGCTCGGTGCGCACACCGGAGCCGCTGCCCGGTGGCGTCAGCCAGGCCACCATCGGAGTGCGCGGCGGCATCTTGCGGTCGCAGTTCGAAGAGACCGCCGAGGCAATGTATTTGGCGTCCGGCTACGTCTACGACTCGGCCGCCGCAGCGGAACAGGCTTTCACTGGCGAGATCGACCGTTATGTCTACTCGCGCTACGGCAACCCGACGGTCAGCATGTTCGAGGAACGGTTGCGGTTGATCGAGGGGGCGCCGGCGGCGTTCGCCACCGCGAGCGGGATGGCGGCGGTTTTCACGTCATTGGGCGCTCTGCTGGGCGCCGGCGATCGGCTGGTCTCCGCGCGCAGCCTGTTCGGCTCGTGTTTCGTCGTGTGCAATGAGATCTTGCCGCGCTGGGGGGTCGAGACCGTTTTCGTCGACGGCGACGACCTATCCCAGTGGGAGAAGGCGCTTTCGGTGCCGACCCAGGCGGTGTTCTTCGAGACGCCGTCGAATCCGATGCAGTCGCTGGTCGACATTGCCGCGGTTACCGAGCTCTCCCATGCTGCCGGGGCGAAAGTCGTGCTGGACAACGTCTTTGCGACTCCATTGCTACAGCAGGGTTTTCCGCTTGGCGTCGACGTGGTGGTCTATTCGGGCACCAAACACATCGACGGGCAGGGCCGCGTGCTGGGCGGTGCAATCCTCGGCGACAAGGAGTACATCGACGGCCCGGTGCAGAAACTGATGCGACACACGGGGCCGGCGATGAGCGCGTTCAATGCCTGGGTAATGCTCAAAGGCCTTGAAACACTGGCAGTTCGCGTCGATTACCAGAATGCTTCGGCGCAGCGGATCGCCGAGTACCTGGAGGGTCATCCGGCGATCAGGTGGGTGCGTTATCCATTTCTGACATCGCATCCGCAGTACGACCTGGCCAAGCGGCAGATGTCAGGCGGCGGTACTGTCATCACCTTTGAACTCGACGTCCCCGACGGCGCGGCCAAGCAACGGGCCTTCGAGGTCCTGGACAAGTTGCGGTTGATCAACATCTCCAACAATCTGGGTGATTCGAAATCCCTTGTCACGCATCCGGCGACGACAACCCACCGGGCGATGGGACCCGAAGGCCGCGCCGCAATTGGCCTCGGTGACGGCGTGGTTCGTATTTCGGTCGGCCTGGAGGGCATCGAGGACTTGATCGCTGACATCGACCAGGCGTTGCGCTGATAACTGGCAGCAATCTCACAGCATTTTCATCTTGCCGATTACTATCGTTAGGCGTACTGCGCGGTATTCACGCGTTATGGCGTTATTCACCTTGCCGTTTCCAACTTTTTCCGGCGCGTTTGTGCGTTAAAAACTTTTGGCCCGATGGATAAAGTGCTCGATTCCGATATGGAGACCCGTATGGCAACATTAGTCGCCGGTACCGGAACCCGGCTGAACAACCACGCCTGATCGCGCTGGGCCAGATATGGAGACACCAGAGTGTTTTCGTGCAATCGCCACCGGCGGACGTCGCCTCATCCGTTGACTGGCGAACTTCACGACTGGACTGTTGATGTTGACGGACGCGAAATTGCATGGCAAAGCTATGCCGGTCCTGTGCGACTTGACGAAACCGACATGGACATCGCGTGTCGTAAATTGCTATCGATCGAACCGTGCGACCTCCTGGACATGGTGCTTGAGCATGTCGAGTTCTCCTCGCCGAGCCATGGCCAATCACGTTTGATCGTGCATTCGACCACACCATCGGCTCGCGGATTCGAGACGGACCTCACTGCGATGGCTGAGGGCCGGCCGGTGTCAGACCTCACCACATATGTGGAGACTCGCGGGCTATATCTCGCTCGCAGCGGTGACTTGGTCGTCGGGCGTACTCGCCCTTGGCGTCTCGCGATTGCGAAAGAAGGCGTCCGGCGATTGACCCTGCCGGATACCGACCACTACTACATGTCGCACGCGCTGCTCAAGCGGGCGGTCGATGCCGGGGAGCACGATCCCGTGTTGGCCCGGATGATCGAGTTTCTGCGGGAACGGCCTTCGGCTGTGGTGTCGCCGTACGACTTCGAACCCGAATTCCAAATACTGCTGACCTGGATGGCGCGGATCACCGGGCTTGGCCGAATTCGCGTGGACGCCAACAATTCCCGTATTGCGGCGTGGAACGGTAAGCGCATGCTGCATCCGACGGTCGAGTCTGCGCTGCGCCTGAGCGGCCAGGTGTCCGACCAAGCGGCACAGCTCATCCTGGACCAAGAGCATCGCGCGAGCGAGGCGTTTCAGGCACTGCGGACAGCGCTTCCGGTAATCCCGGGCTATACCGTTCCGTGGCAAGAGAATCGCTGCGACTTCAGTCGCGATCTTCTGCGCGCGAGCACGCTTTTGAAGCAGCGCTACGAACTATCGCATGGTTGCCTAAAACCATCCGAAGGTGGAAATGGCGGCCGCATCGTCGCCAACATCGAACTCGATGACACTCGGCGGCTGGAAGAGCTCGCGACCAAGGCATGGAACTTGGGCGGCGATCAGGTTCTCGAGGCTCATGTCGGTTATTTCGAGCGACGCGTCGGCGGCGAGCAAGTCTTGACCACGCCGTCAGCCCATGTGCGGTCAGGCGAGCTGTTGGACGGACTCACGCTGCAATTCATGCGTGGCACCGCTTGGAAGGGCAACATCTTCGTGGGCGCCGCCGATTGGCAGGCCCTCGGACTGGAGAAGGCTCTCTACACCACGCTGCGAGGGGCGATGGGCGACCTGACCCGGCGGGTGGGCCTGCTTCACTGTGGCGTCGACTTTGCGATCGGCACCTTAGGCGGAAAGTTCGGCGACACCGTCGTGGCCGCCGTCCAGGACATCAACCCGAAAGTCACGGGTGCCTTGTTTTTGCGCGAGTTCATGGCGCGCCATCCCGCCGTCGGTGGAGGAGCTGCGACGCGCGTTCTCGTTCCCGAGGCTACGGAGAATGCGGAAAAGATCCGATCGCTATTGTCGAAATTCTCTACGGCGCAACAGCCTTGCGAGGAAGTCGCCATCGTGCCCGGGCGTTGGGCAATGATCGCCACGTCTGGACACACTTCGGTGTGTGCTGGTGCCCAGGCACTAACCCTGGAGCGGATGCTTGCCGTTGGCGCCGGACTGTAACACCGCGCTGTGGCAGTCGACGACAACACGCTAAGTGCCCGAGGTGTCAACGAGATAACAATTCCCGCAACAAGATCGCCGCACAATAATTTCAGCGCGACGCGCCATGCGAATACCGGGAACGGCGCCTCGGGCAACTTATCGTCACTTTGTGTACCGCCGTACGGTTCTGAAGCTACCGCTGCTGCTGGCAGCGGGCACGGCTCTGGCTCAAACACCTCGTGCCTTCGCGGAGCCGCCGCGCGCCTCTGCCGAACCCAGTCGGTGGTCACCTGACCGCGCCAACACTTGGTATCAAGCGCAGGGTTGGCCCGTCGGCGCCAACTTCATCACCTCCAACGCCATCAATCAGCTCGAGATGTTTCAGCCCGGCACCTACGACCCCCGGCGCATCGACACCGAACTCGGCTGGGCCCGGTTCCACGGGCTCAACACGGTGCGGGTCTTCCTGCATGATCAGCTGTGGGCGCAGGATTCCCGTGGCTTCCAAACACGTCTCACGCAGTTCGTCGGCATCGCGGCGCGCCACCGGATCAAGCCTCTGTTCGTGTTGTTCGACTCCTGCTGGGATCCGATGCCCCGACTCGGTCTCCAGCATGCGCCCACGCCAGGGGTGCACAACTCCGGATGGGTACAAAGCCCCGGCGCTGAGCGGATCGATGACCGTCGCTACACCCGCACTCTGCAGGACTACGTTACGGGCGTACTGACCCAATTCCGCAATGACGACCGGGTTTTGGGCTGGGACCTTTGGAATGAACCCGACAATCCGGCAAACCAGTACCGCAGCGTCGAGCGGCCCGACAAGCTGGAACGTGTCGCAGAGCTGCTTCCACAAGTGTTCGCCTGGGCACGTTCCGTCGATACCTGCCAGCCGTTGACCAGTGGTGTGTGGGACGGCGAGTGGGCAGATCCCGCAAGCCGCAGCACAATCGCCGGCATTCAGCTTGCCAAGTCCGACGTGATCACCTTCCACTCCTACGCCGAACCATCGACCTTCGAATCCCGAATCGCCGAGCTTGCTCCGCAAGGACGGCCGATGCTGTGCACCGAGTACATGGCCCGGCCGATGGGCAGCACTGTCCAGAGCATCCTGCCAATTGCCAAGCGGCACAACGTTGGCGCGATCAACTGGGGCTTGGTCGCCGGGAAGACCCAAACCTACTTCCCGTGGGATTCATGGAATCACCCGTACACGTCGATCCCGAGGGTATGGTTCCACGACCTGCTGCGGCCGGACGGAATGGCCTTTGAAGGCAATGAATCTCAGACGATCAGGATGCTGACCTCTTCGACGGCCAGCTGAACTTCTCCACGGCCGCGGCCTACCCGGCCGCTTCTTGTTCGACGTTTTCGGCTTGCTCGGCCGCAGCCAGTTCGCCCTGCGCTTGCGCCTGCAGCTGGCTCATCGCCAGCCGGGCGTAGATCATCTGGCTGGTAATGGCCATCTGACCACGGCTGCGGCCCAAAAACGACGTCCCCCATGCGAACAGAGCGGCAATGCGGTTCCGGTGACCGACCAGGTAGTACAGGTGCAGCACCAGCCACGCCAACCAGGCGATGAAACCGCCGAACTCCAGCTTGCCGACCTGCGCGACGGCGCTGTACCGCGAGATCGTCGCCATGCTGCCCTTGTCGAAGTATTTGAACGGCGCGCGGTGGGCCGGATCGTCATGACCTTTCAGCGAGCGCTTGATGCACTTCGTCGCGTAGGTCGCACCCTGGATCGCGCCCTGTGCCATCCCGGGTACGCCGGGCACCGCCATGAGATCACCGACGACAAACACATACGGGTGCCCTTTGACGCTGAGGTCGGGCTCCACGATCACTCTTCCCGCACGGTCGATTTCGGTGCCGTCGGACTGCTCCGCGAGCATTTTGCCGAGCGGGCTGGCCGCAACCCCGGCCGCCCACACCTTGCATGCGGATTCGATGCGACGTTCGGCGCCAGCTTTGTCCTTGATTGTGATGCCCCGGTAATCGACGTTCGTCACCATCGCGTTGAGCTGGATCTCGACGTCCATCTTCTCCAGCCGGCGTTGCGCCTTCAGACCCAGTTTCTCGCCCATCGGGGGCAACACAGCGGACGCGGCGTCCAGCAAGATCACCCGGCAATCGCTGGGCTTGATCGTTCGAAACGCTCCCGCGAGAGTCCGCTCGGCGAGTTCCACGATCTGCCCGGCCACTTCGACGCCGGTCGGCCCGGCACCGACCACCACGAACGTCAGGCGGCGCTCTCGCTCGGCGGGGTCGGTGGTGACCTCCGCGGCCTCGAACGCGCCCAGGATCCGGCCGCGCAGCTCCAAGGCGTCGTCGATGGTCTTCATGCCCGGCGCCCAGGTGGCGAACTGGTCGTTGCCAAAGTAGGACTGCTGCGCGCCGGCGGCGACGATGAGGCTGTCAAATGGCGTCACCGTGTGCATGTCCATCAGCCTCGACGTCACCGTCTGCGCCTTCAGGTCGATCCCTTCGACCTCGCCGAGCAGCACCCGGACGTTCTTCTGCTTACGCAGAATCAGTCTGGTGGTCGGGGCGATCTCGCCCTCGGACAAGATCCCGGTCGCCACCTGATACAGCAGCGGCTGGAACAGATGGTTGGTGGTTTTCGAGATCAGCGTGACGTCGACGTCGGCTCGCTTGAACGCCTTGGCCGCGGTGAGCCCGCCAAATCCCGACCCGACGATCACGACGCTAGCCGGCATACTCACAGACCTCCTCGGTTGCGACTCCGCATGGGTCTAAGGCTAGGCCGATGCCGCACCTCAAACTGAATCTTGCCGGATCCGCGGCCGCCGCGCCCGGGGGGCCGCGTCGATAATCGTGAACGGATAGCAAAATTACTGGCGCTGGTCGCTGACAAATGCGGAGGTGCGGTAGTGAGTGTCGCCAGATCCATTCTGCTGTTCGCGGTAGCTGCGCTGTTCGAGATCGGCGGCGCCTGGCTGGTCTGGCAAGGTGTCCGCGAGCATCGCGGATGGCTGTGGGCCGGTCCCGGCGTGATCGCTTTGGGTGCGTACGGCTTTGTCGCTACCTTTCAAGACGATCCTCAGTTCGGCCGCGTTCTTGCCGCCTACGGCGGTGTGTTCGTCGCCGGGTCGCTGGCCTGGGGGATGGCGCTGGACGGATTTCGCCCGGACCGGTGGGACATCATCGGCGCCGCGGTGTGCCTGGCCGGGGTCGGCGTGATCATGTACGCCCCCCGCGGGCGCTGATCAGTCCTTGTGTTCGAGAACGCCCGTCGCGTGCTGCGCACGGTCTTCGTATGCCCGGCGGGCGGTGGTGTCGAAATAGAGGAACACCGTGTCGTTGCCCATCTTCTTGTTCAGCCAGCGGCGGCCCCGATCCGGTAACAGCTGCGCCACGACGGCGATCAACCGGCCATTGCCGGGCACCGACACCTGGGTTTTGGGCTTGTCGAGCACCTTGACGATGGCCGCGGCGATATCGCCGGGCTCGACCGGCTTCTGAGCGGCCGACGGCGACGTGCCCGAGATCAGTTCGGTGTTGGTGAACGTCGGCAGCACCGCGGTGACCTTGACGCCATGTGGGGCGAATTCATCCGCCATCGCGGTGGACAGCCCTACCACGGCGAATTTTGTTCCGACGTAGACGATTTGACCCGGCACCGCCACCATGCCGGCCAGCGACGCGATGTTGATGATGTGCCCGCTGCGGCGCTTCACCATTTCCGGCAACACTAGCTGGCAGCCGCTGAGCACCCCGTAGAAGTTCACCTCGATCGACGAACGGATCGCCTGCGCGGTTTGCTCGAGGAATGGGCCCACCGGCATGACGCCGGCGTTGTTGATCAGCACGTCAATGTGCCCGCCTCCGTCGGCGCGGGCCTTGTCGAGGAAGGCGGCGAACGATTCACGGTCGGTGACGTCCAGTGGATGGCCGGACACCGAACCGAGGCTGCTCATGCCGGCGACCGCGCTCTCCAGCACGTCGACGTCCCTGTCGCCGATGACCACTCGGGCGCCCCGCGCCAGCAGCGCTTTTGCGGTCGCATGCCCGATGCCACGAGCAGCACCGGTGATCACGATGGTCTTACCCCTGATGTTGTCCATGCCGACGAACTTTACAGGTGTCAACTCTGCCGGGGAACCGTTGGCCGTGGGCTCCGCTGACGCATACCGCCAGTGCTTGATCGACCGCCTAAACTGATTATAAGAATTTGTATTGTGTAGCTGACACGTTAATAGTACGGTCAGCACTGTTAACCATACTAAACGTATGGAAACAGTCCCAGACGTGTAGCAACGGTTTGACGGCCGACGGAGAGGAAACGGATGAATGCAGTTTCGCTACGCACTGCAGCCTGCGACGGGGTGTCGGTTGGCCAGGGCTTCAGTTGGCGCGATCCCGACATCGACTGCACGTTGGTGATTTCGCATCCGTCAGCTGACCCTGGCTTGTGGTCCGCCTATTCTGCGGGCGCCTATCGCAGCTTTCGCAAGCATGGTGTGGAGGCTGCGCTCGACATGGAGGCGCTGCGCAGCGGAACCGACACGATCATGTTCTTCGCCGTGGTCGATGATGACGGCGAGGTGGTGGGCGGGCTGCGGGCCAAGGGACCGTTGCGGTTCGCCGACGATTCCCATGCGGTCGTTGAATGGGACGGGCACCCCGGCCAGCAGGCCGTCCGGAACATGATCACCGACCGCATTCCGTTCCGGGTCCTGGAACTGAAATCGGGCTGGGTAATTGACGATCCGCGTCGGAATCGCTTGATCACCGACGCCCTGGCCCGCAGCGGTCTCCATATGCTGGTCATCCTTGATTCGCAATTCTGCATGGCCACGGCCGCGATGTTCGCTCTAAACGGCTGGCGATCCTCCGGAGGAGTGGTCGCGGACATTCCGGCGGCACCCTACCCAGGCGAACGCTACCGAACCAGGATGATTTGGTTGAACCGGCGCGATTTCTTTAATTTCGCAGAGCCAGCTCAGGTCGCCAAGGTCCTCGCCGAGACGAAGCTGATCCTCCATGACCAGCATCGGCGCGGTGGGCTTGCCGCCATTCTTCCCGAATGGAGCGCGGTCGCTGACGGGAACCCAACTCGCACAAACCATTCCGAGGTCGCGTGACATGCCCACCTTCGAGCTTCAGCAACGTCCCCAATCCCAAATTCGTGGAGGTTTCACCATGAATAGCAGCAAGGATCCCGTCTGGATTCTCTTCATCACGGACATTGAATCCCGCGACAAATTGCTCCAGTACAGCAGCGGATCGCATTGGCAGGTGGATCCCGTAACCGCCGCGGCACTGATCCTGGCCGGCGCGGCGGTCCGGATGCTGCCCCCAGGAGCGGCGGCACCCGCGGATGCGGTTGTCGAGATGCCGACAGGCACGGCCGAGTGCTCCTGACCCTCATCGGCCACGATGGGCGCTAGGAACCAGTCTCCGCTTTCACCCCGTCGCCAGGCTGCTGCTCGCCGAGCAGCTCGTCCTGGCCGACCTCGGGAAGGTTGCTGTCGTGACCGTTCCCACCCCGCTTGGCCGGCTTTTTCTTCGCCGGTTTTTCCGATGGCGCCTCGGGCGCGGAGACAACGGCCGCCGCGGCGCTGTGCCCGTTGGCCGGCAACCCAGATGCCGCGCCGACCATCTCGATCGCCTTCTCCGTGTACACGCGATACCCGAAGTTCGGTTCGTAGCCGTGGATCTCCTTTGTGTCCAGATCGCGCATGAACTGCAGGATTTCGCGGCTGAATACCTGACCGGGCACCAGCACCGGAAAGCCCGGTGGGTAGGGCGTCACGTACGTCGCGGACACGATATCGATTCCGGCATCGAGCTTTTCGTCGATCTGCTCACCCATGAGGTATTCGCAGTTCGTGTCGTCGTACGACAGGTAGAACGCGCTACGGACGTCACCCTCAGGTGTCGGCTCGGCGCCGCTGTGATCACGGAACGCCGGGTGGAATCCGCTGAAATTGCAGAGCGGCACTGGACGTTCGGTCAGCCGGTACACCGCCTGCTCGAAGTGTTCACGCTCACCCAGACTCATCTCGGAGATCGCCTGGTCGAGCTCGGAGGCGATGTTGACCAGGACCTCGACCAGGAAAGCGACAGAGCTGCGTGTGGTGCCGATATTGGTCATGAACAGCACGCTGTTGCGCGACGTCTTGTTGATCTGAATGCCGTAGCGATCCATCAGCTGTTCGCGTTTGAACGTGTCGCCGTCATAGCCGGTACGCCCGATGGACAAGGTGATGCGCGACGGGTCGAGCACGAACTCGTCGTCGTGCCAGGCCGCCATCATGTTGCGCAAACCGGAACGCAGCGGTTGGTCGATCGCCGTCGGGCGGAACTGGTCCGGGATGAGATGCGACGTGCCAAGGCAATTCATGTACTTGCTCAGCAGAGGATGGTTGTCGATCGCATCGCGCAGTTGCATGGCGTTTTCGATTTGCCGCTGCACCAATTCGGCGCCCTCCAGCGCCACCTGACGACGACCCAGGTCCAACGACGCCAGGATCTGGTAGTTGGGCGAGGTCGAGGTGTGCGCCATGTAGGCCTCGTGGAACGGCACCGCG
>DATFYT010000172.1:0-3377 GCA_035314925.1 Mycobacterium sp.
GCGTGCGGGATCGCCGGGATGACGGGTGCAACATGTGGATCGGCGTGGAATAAGGACCCCGTTTAGGGGGTGATCGGCATTCAATCGGGCCCCCCTCGCGGCGGGTTCACAGTGGCTTCCATGGGGACATGGGGGCCGGGACGGGGATGCTGGTGGTGGAGACGATCGCGAAGATCCGGCGCGCGTATTTTGTACAGAAAAAGCCGATCAAGTTGATCTGCCGCGAGTATCGGCTGTCACGCAAGGTCGTCCGTAAGGTTATCCGGTCAGAGGCGACCGAGTTTCATTATGAGCGCGGCCGGCAACCATTGCCGCGGATCGATCCGTGGCGGGAGCAGCTCGACGGAATGCTGCTCGCGAACGAGGTCAAGCCGAGGCGCGAGCGGCTGACCTTGATCCGGGTTTTCGAGGAGCTGCGGGGGCTGGGTTACGAGGGCGGCTACGATTCGGTTCGGCGCTACGCAAAGGCCTGGCGGGTGGTGCGCGGGGCGGTGACGGCACAGGCGTATGTGCCGCTGAGCTTTGCGCCGGGCGAGGCGTACCAATTCGACTGGAGCCACGAGATCGTGCTGATCAACGGAGTGACGGTGACGGTCAAGGTGGCGCATGTCCGACTGTGCCACAGCCGCATGCTGTTCGTGCGGGCCTATCCGCGCGAGACCCAGGAGATGGTGTTCGACGCGCACAACCGCGCCTTCGCTTTCTTCAAAGGGACCTGCACGCGCGGCATCTATGACAACATGAAAACGGCGGTCGAGGCCGTGTCCATCGGCAAGGACGCCAGTTCAACCGCCGTTTTCTGCGGATGTGCGGGCATTACCTGGTTGAGCCGACCGCCTGCACGCCGGCTTCGGGCTGGGAGAAGGGTCAGGTCGAGAACCAGGTCGGGGTGGTGCGCGAGCGCTTCTTCACGCCGCGGCTGCGGGTGGCGAGCTACGAGGAGCTGAATGCTTGGCTGCTCGACCGCTGCGTGGCTTACGCCAAGGCGCACCGGCATCCCGAGCTGGCCGACCGCACGATCTGGCAAACCTTCGAGGCGGAACGCCCGCAGCTGGTGCCGATCGCCGGCCCATTCGACGGGTTCCACGCGACGCAGGCCGCGGTTTCGAAGACCTGTCTGGTGCGGTTCGACAACAACAAATACTCGGTCGCTTCGTGTGCTGTAGGTCGGCCGGTCGAGATCCAAGCCTATGCCGATCGCATTGTGATCCGCCAGGACGGCGCGATCGTCGGCCAACATGCGCGCCGCTACGGCCGCGGCGGGACGATCTATGACCCCTGGCATTACGTGCCGGTCCTGGCCAGAAAGCCTGGCGCCCTCAGAAACGGGGCCCCGTTCAAGGACTGGCCGCTGCCCGTCGGCCTGGAGCGGGTGCGGCGCCGGCTGAAAGGCTCGGACGACGGCGATCGGCAAATGGTCAAGGTTCTGTCGGCGGTGCTGACCGACGGCCTCGTCGCGGTCGAGGCGGCCTGTGCCGAGGCGCTCGCCGGCGGTGTGCATTCGGCCGACGTCATTCTCAACATCCTGGCACGGCGACGCGATCCCGAACCGTCGGCAACGATCTTGACCCCGGAGGCGCTGCGGTTGCAGCACCCGCCGATCGCCGATTGCGCCCGCTACGACAGCCTACGTCGAGCCTCGTGATGGAACGCACCGACGTTCTCGAGCTGATGTCAAAGCTGAAGCTCTATGGCATGCGGGCAGCCTACGACGAGGTGATGGCCACCGCGATCAAGCGCCGGCACGAGCCGCCGCGCATTGTCGGCGATCTGCTCAGTGCCGAGATCAGCGAGAAGCAGGCACGCTCGATCAAGTACCAGCTGACCATTGCCAAGCTGCCGCTGGCCAAGGACATCGACGACTTCGACTTTACTGGCACGCCGGTCAACGAGGCGCAGATCCGCGACTTGGCCAGTGGCGCCTTTCTCGCCGAGCAGCGCAACGCCGTGCTGGTCGGCGGGACTGGTACTGGCAAAAGCCATCTGGCGATAGCCGTTGCCCGGTCTTGCATCCGCCGCGGCGCCAGGGGCCGTTTCTACACCGTCGTCGACCTCGTCAATCGGCTGGAGGGCGAAGCCCGCTCCGGTCGCCAGGACCGCCTCGCCGAATATCTCACCCGCATGGACTTTATTGTCCTCGACGAACTCGGCTATCTGCCCTTCGCGCAGACCGGCGGCCAGCTCCTCTTTCATCTGATCAGCCGGCTCTACGAGCGCACCTCGATCATCGTCACAACCAACCTTGCTTTCGGCGAATGGCCCAGTGTCTTCGGCGACGCCAAGATGACGACGGCGCTGCTGGACCGGCTGACCCATCACTGCGAAATCATCGAAACCGGTAACGAGAGCTGGCGCTTCAAGCACCGCGCCTAAACCGCTGTACCACCCCGGCTTCCCCCGGTGGGCAAACAGGCACCTCCCACCCGCCTCGCTCCGTCGCTTGCGTAGGCACTGCGCGACGCGCGCGGGGCCCTCCTATTCGCTACCGGGACAAGCCTGAGCCAATGCCGAAGAGGGGTCCCTTTTGGATGCCGATCCGGGGTCCCAATTGCGTGCCGTTTGACACCCGGGAGGGAAGTCGATGAGGTTCGCGCTCATCGATACGGCGAAAGCGGAATTCCCCGTCCATCGTCTGTGCGGCGTGCTCGGCGTCAGCCAGAGCGGCTATTTCGCCTGGAAGGACCGGCCAGCCAGCCGCCGCCAACGCGACGACATGGTGCTGTTGGCCTATGTCCGCTCGGCCTTTGCCCTGTCGAACGGCACCTATGGCAGTCCGCGGATGACGCGGGAGCTGCAGGACGCCGGGCTTTTGGTCGGTCGCCGCCGGACGGCCCGCCTGATGCGCGAGAACGGCCTCAGGGCTCGGCAAAAGCGGCGGTTCAAGCGGACCACGGACAGCCATCACGGCTGGCCGGTCGCTCCGAACCTGCTCGATCAGGACTTCATGGCAACCAGGCCTGGCCAGAAATGGGGCGCCGACATCTCCTACATCTGGACCCGCGAAGGTTGGCTGTATCTCGCCGTCGTCATCGACCTGTTCGCCCGCCGGGTGGTCGGCTGGGCGACCGCCAACCGGTTGCATCGCAACCTGGCTCTCGCCGCCCTGCGCACAGCCCTTGCCATGCGCCGTCCGGCAGCCGGGCTGATCCACCACTCGGACCGTGGCGGTCAGGGCGGATTCAAGTGATCGTCGCAACACCTTGGGAAGGAGGGTTGCGATGAAGAGACGGCGGCGGCGTTCGGATCGGTCCAATCGGGCGCCATTGTTCTCACCAGGTCGACCGCCGATGGCAGGACGAGATGAGAGGCGACGGCGAGGTACAGCCAGCCTTCGCGGGTCCAGATGTAGGAGATGTCGGCGCCCCATTTCTGGTCAG
>DATFYT010000173.1:0-2801 GCA_035314925.1 Mycobacterium sp.
GAGCTTGTCGCTGGGCTTGCTGCGCTTGCGGGTACGGCCTTCGGGCTTACCCCAGGGGCTAACCGGGTGACGACCACCGGAGGTCTTACCCTCACCACCACCATGCGGGTGGTCCACCGGGTTCATCACCACACCACGGACCGTGGGGCGCTTGCCCTTCCAGCGCATACGCCCGGCCTTGCCCCAGTTGATGTTGGCCTGCTCGGCGTTACCCACCTCGCCGACGGTGGCGCGGCAGCGCACGTCGACACGGCGGATCTCACCACTGGGCATACGCAGCGAGGCGTAAGTGCCTTCCTTACCGAGCAATTGGATGCTGGATCCTGCCGAGCGAGCCAGCTTGGCTCCGCCGCCCGGCCGCAGCTCCACGGCGTGGATCAACGTACCGGCCGGGATGTTGCGCAGCGGCAGGTTGTTACCCGGCTTGATGTCGGCGTTGGCGCCGGACTCCACCACGTCGCCCTGGGAAAGTCCCTGCGGCGCAATGATGTAGCGCTTCTCGCCGTCCAAGAAGTGCAACAGCGCGATGTTTGCGGTGCGGTTCGGGTCGTACTCGATCTGCGCGACCTTCGCGTTGACGCCGTCTTTGTCGTTGCGACGGAAGTCGATCACCCGGTAGGCCCGCTTGTGACCGCCACCCTTGTGGCGGGTGGTGATCCGGCCGTGCGCGTTGCGTCCACCGCGACCGTGCAGCGGCCGAACCAACGACTTCTCCGGAGTGGAACGAGTGATCTCGGCGAAATCGGAGACGCTGGCACCGCGGCGACCCGGAGTCGTCGGCTTGTACTTGCGAATTCCCATGTCTGTTAAGTCTCTCTATCCTCGGCTACGCAGGTGCGCCGAACAATTCGATCGGCTTGCTGCCGGGCGCCAACGTCACGATGGCGCGCTTGGTGCTCTTCCGTTGGCCGTAGCCGCTTCTGGTGCGCTTGCGCTTGCCCTGGCGGTTCGCGGTGTTCACCGCGGCCACCTTGACCGAAAAGATCTTCTCGATCGCAATCTTGATCTGCGTCTTGTTCGAGTCAGGGTGCACCAGGAACGTGTACACGTTGTCGTCGATCAGTCCGTAGGACTTCTCCGAGATGACCGGGGCCAGGATGATGTCGCGGGGGTCAGTGACGGTCGCCATCAGGCCGAAACCTCCTCGGTGTCTTCTGCGGCATGCCGTGCCGCAGCCGCGATGTAGGCGTTGAGCGCCTCCACCGAAAACACCACGTCGTCGGCGCGCAGGACATCGTAGGTGTTGAGCTGGTCCGGCGTCAGGGTGTGCACACCGGGTAGGTTGCGCACACTCTTCACACCGGTCTCGTCGCTACGTCCGATGACCACCAGCACCTGCTTGCGATCGGTCAAGGTGCCAAGAAAAACCTTGGCGCTCTTGGTCGACGGTGTCTGCCCCGACACCAGCTCGGTGATCGCGTGGATGCGGCCGTTGCGAGCCCGGTCAGACAACGCACCGCGCAGCGCGGCGGCGATCATCTTCTTCGGAGTGCGCTGGCTGTAGTCACGCGGCTGGGGACCATGCACGACACCACCACCGGCGAACTGCGGCGCACGCGTCGAACCCTGCCGGGCGCGACCGGTGCCCTTTTGCCGGTACGGCTTCCGGCCACCACCACGGACCTCGCCCCGAGTCTTGGTCGAGTGCGTGCCCTGGCGCGCCGCGGCCAGCTGGGCCGTGACCACCTGGTGCATCAGTGCGATGTTCGCGGGCGCGTCGAACAGCTCGGCCGGCAACTCAACGGAGCCTTCGGTTTTGCCGGCGGGCGTCTTGACGTCGATCTTCAGCGCCTTAGCGGCTTTGTCGGCAGCCATTACTTCTCACCTCGTTTGATCGCGCTGCGGACCACGACGAGTCCACCTGTGCGGCCGGGGACAGCACCCTTGATAAGCAGCACGCCCTTCTCGGCATCGACCAAGTGCACCAAGAGGTTCTGCGTAGTCACCCGGTCGCTACCCATCCGGCCGGCCATCCGGGTGCCCTTGAACACCCGCGCCGGAGTGGCGCAACCGCCGATGGAGCCCGGACGACGATGCACCGCCTGAGCGCCGTGGCTGGCGCCCTGGCCCTTGAAGCCGTGTCGCTTCATGGTTCCGGCGAAACCCTTGCCCTTCGAAGTGCCGGTCACGTCGACATAGGTTCCGGCAGCGAAGATCTCGGCCGTCAACTCTTGGCCGACCTGATAGTCGGCCGCGGCGGCCTCGTCGTCGAGACGGAACTCGGCCAGGTGCCGGCGCGGGTTGACCCCGGCGGCGGCGTACTGACCCGTCAGCGGCTTGTTGATCTTGCGGGGACTGATTTCGCCGTAGGCCAGCTGCACCGCGCTGTATCCGTCAACCTCCGGAGTACGGATGCGGGTCACCACGTTCGGCCCGGCCTTGACCACCGTCACGGGGACGACGCGGTTGTTCTCGTCGAACACCTGCGTCATGCCCAGCTTGGTGCCCAGAATGCCCTTTCTCGCCATTGCTCGCAGCTCTCCTACTGGATGTTGACGTCGACGCTGGCAGGCAGATCGATGCGCATCAGCGCGTCAACGGTTTTCGGGGTCGGGTCAAGGATGTCGATCAGGCGCTTGTGAGTGCGCATCTCGAAGTGCTCCCGCGAGTCTTTGTACTTGTGCGGTGAGCGAATAACGCAGTACACGTTTTTCTCAGTGGGCAGCGGCACCGGGCCCACCACGCTGGCGCCCGTCCGGACAACCGTCTCGACGATCTTGCGCGCCGAGGCATCAATGGCCTCGTGGTCGTAGGCCTTGAGCCTGATGCGGATCTTCTGTCCCGCCACGCTTCCTCACTCT
>DATFYT010000174.1:0-5947 GCA_035314925.1 Mycobacterium sp.
TGGCGACGGTCATCCAGTTGTAGGCCGGCATCGCCCGGCTCGGGTCGAAGTCCATGCCGACGATGGAACCACCGGGGTTCATGATCGGCAGCAGCGCCTTGGCCAGCGAGGCATAGGAATACGCCGAAATGTGGATGCCCTTCGAGACATCCTCGTACGGCGCGTCGAAGAACGGGTTGACGCCCATTCCGCTTTGGGGCATGAAGCCGATCGAATGCACCACGCCGTCAAGCTTCTTGCCTTCGCCGATCTCGGCGGTCACCCGCTCGGCCAAGGTGCCCAGATGCTTTTCGTCCTGCACGTTGAGTTCGATCAGCGGAGCCTTCTCCGGCAGCCGGTCGGCGATGCGCTGAATCAGCCGCAGCCGGTCGAACCCGGTCAGCACCAGCTGCGCGCCCTGTTCCTGAGCCACGCGGGCGATGTGGAACGCGATCGACGCGTCGGTGATAATCCCGCTGACCAGGATTCGTTTGCCTTCGAGCAGTCCTGCCATGTCCGTCCTAATCTTGTGGTTTCGTCAGTGGCCCATACCCATGCCGCCGTCGACCGGGATCACCGCACCGGAGATGTAACTCGCATCCTCGGACGCCAGGAAGCTGACCACCCCGGCGACCTCGGCGGCGGTACCGATCCGCTTCGCCGGGATGAATTCCAGCGCCCCCTCCTGAATCCGCTCATCCAGCGCGCGGGTCATATCGGTGTCGATGTAGCCCGGTGCGACCACGTTAGCCGTCACATTGGCCTTGGACAGCTCCCGAGCGATCGAGCGGGCCATGCCGATCACACCGGCCTTGGAGGCCGCGTAGTTGGCCTGGTTGCCGATGCCCCAGGTGCCGGACACCGAACCGATGAAGATCAACCGGCCGAACCGCTTTCGCTGCATGCTGCGCGATGCACGCTGGACCACCCGGAACGCCCCGGTGAGGTTGGCGTCGATGACCTTTTCGAATCTCTCTTCTGTCATCCGGATCAGAAACGCGTCCGCGGAAACGCCGGCGTTGGACACCACCACCTCGACCGGACCCTGGTGCTCCTCGACCGCTTTGAACGCCCGGTCGACGGCTTCGCTGTCGGTGACGTCACACTCGACCCCGAACAGTCCCTCGGGCGCACCCGATCCGCGATGCGTGACGGCGACCTTGTGGCCGTCGGCGGCCAGCCGCTGTGCGATCGCCAGCCCGATCCCCCTGTTTCCGCCGGTGACCAGGACTGAACGGGATACGAATGCGGGTTTGCCGCCGTCGGTGGCTGCGTCAGTCACCCGGTCAACTTATCGCCTCGGTACGGTGGGGCTGAAATCTGCCCTCGCATGTCGACAAGGGCGCCGACGAAACGTCAGTTCGGTAGCCGCCGGTTGATCAGCAGGGCCGCGAGCCCGGCCAGGGCCAGCACCAGCGAGCCCAACCGCAGCCACCCGACGCTGGCGTCGCCGCGGATCGTCTCGTACCCGATCTGCTGTTGTAGCGACGCGTAGACCTGCTTGAGCTCCTGCAAGTTCGAGGCGCCGTAATGGTTTCCGCCGGACAGCTCGGCCACCTTCTTCATCGTGCTGTCGTCGACCGGCACCGGTTGGCGTTGGCCGTTGATCTCCACAAAGCCATACGGGGTGCCGAACGAGATCGTCGAGATCGGCACGCCCTGGTCCTTGGCGGTGCGCGCCGCGGTGAAGGCACCCTTGGGATTGTCCGGGTTGGTCGGCATCGTCTCCTTGCCGTCGGAGAACAACACGATGCGCGCCGGCGGCGGGGTGTCGCCGCCCCCGATCACCGCGCCCACGGTGGCGATGGCCTGCAGCGCGGTGAAGATGCCCTCCCCGGTGGCGGTGCGATCGGCGAACTGCAACTTGTCCAGCGCGGCTTTGGTCGCGTCCCGGTTTGTCGTCGGTTGCACCAGAACCGTCGCCGTCCCGGCATAGGCGATCAACCCGAGGTTGATGCCCGGGGTGAGCTCGCCGGCGAACTCCTTGGCGGCCGCTTCGGCCGCGGCCATCCGGTTGGGCTCGACGTCGGTGGCCCGCATGGACTGCGAGACGTCGATGACCAGCATGACGACCGCACGGTTGCGCGGGATTCGCACATCATGGGTCGGCCCGGCCATCGCGATCGTGAACAACACCAGCGCTGACACCAGCAGGATGGCCGACAGGTGACGCCATCGGGTGGGCTGCTTGGGGGCGACGCTTTCCAGCAGCTCCATGTTGGCGAAGCGCAGCATCCGGCGCTGCCGGGCAACCTGGACGATGACGTAGAGCGCCACCAGGCCCAAAACGACCAGCAGGAACAGAAAAAACCATGCGTGGGCGAAGCCGGACAGCGTCATCGGCCCGAGCAACGGCAGTGTCATAGCAGACCCGTCTTGGTGTGTGCGGCCTTGCGGGGAAAGACGCGCGTCACTGGCGACCCGCCAGTGCGCCGCGGCGGCGGGACTCGACAAAACGGACGATGTCGGCGATCCAATCCCGGTCGGTGCGCAGCGACAGCAGCGGCGCTCCACAGCTGCGCATCGTGCGGGCCACATCGGCGCGATGCGCCGCGGCGGCCTTGGCGAAGTCGTCGCGCAGCTGCTCGTCGATGGTGAACTCGCGGGTGACACCGGATTCGGCGTCTTGCAAGATGACGTCGCCGATGTCGGGCAACTCGACGTCGCGGGGATCAAGCACTTCGATACCCAGCACCTCATGGCGCGCAGCGATGGCCCGCAACGGACGCATCCAGTTGATCGGGCCGAGGAAGTCACTGATGATCACGGCCATCCCACGGCGCCGTTCCGGACGCCGTAACGCGTCGATCGCCACCGCCAAGTCCCCGCGCACCCCCACCGGTGCTTTGGGCATCGTGGCGATGGTGCGCAGCAGGGTCTGCTCATGCTGGCGTCCGGAGCGCGCCGGCACCCGAGTAGTCTTCTCTCCGTTGGCAATCAGCGCGCCGAGCCGGTTTCCGCCACCGCTATTGAGGAAGGTGATGGCGGCCGCGGCGGCCACCGCCAGGTCGCGTTTCTCGCAGACCGCCGTGCCGAAGTCCAAACTGGCCGACAAGTCGACGACCAGCCAAGTCTCCAGCTCGCGATCGGCGATCATCTGCCGCACATGTGGGTGCATCGTGCGAGCGGTAACAGCCCAGTCCATCCGGCGGACGTCGTCGCCGGGCTGGTACTCGCGTGATTCCCCGGGCTCTGATCCCGGACCCGGGATCAGGCCGAGGTGGTCGCCATGCAGGACACCGTCGAGCTTGCGTTTGACGGTGAGCTCGAGCGTACGCAGCGCCGCCGACAGCTTCGGGTCGTCGATCTGCCCGCGCTGCATCGACGGCGGGTGGACCACCGCCGGCTCTTTGGGATCGGTCACCGACCGCTAGCCGCGCCCGCGGCCTGCATCGCTGGCGGTACCGAATGGCCTTGTTGCGGAACAGCATTCACCTGCGGCATACCGACAGTCTGCAGAATCCGGTTGATGACGATTTCCGCTGAGATTTCGTCGGCGAGCGCGTCATAGGTGAGCACCAACCGATGCCGCAGCACGTCGGGAATGACCTCAACGATGTCTTGCGGGATCACGTAGTCGCGACCGCGCACCAAAGCCAGCGACCGCGCGCCGGCGATGATGCCCAGCGAGGCACGTGGCGAAGCACCGAACGAGATCCAGCTCTTGACGTCGTTCATGCCGAGCTGCTCGGGATAGCGGGTGGCCATGACGACGCGCACCACGTAGTCAACCAGCGCGTGGTGAACGAAGTTGTTCGCGGCAATCCCCTGCAACCGCAGCAGGTCGCCCGTGTTCAGGATCTGCTTGGCCTGCGGCGGCGTCACGCCCATCCGGTAGATGATCTCCCGCTCCTCTTCAGGCGAGGGATACCCGACGTTGATCTTGAAAAGGAAGCGGTCCCGCTGCGCCTCGGGCAGCGGGTAGACGCCCTCATGCTCGATCGGGTTCTGCGTCGCCATCACCAAGAACGGGTTAGGCAGCGGGAACCTCTTGCCACCGATCGACACCTGGCGTTCCTGCATGACCTCCAGCAGCGCCGACTGCACCTTCGCCGGGGCCCGGTTGATCTCGTCGGCGAGCAGGAAGTTGACCACCACCGGGCCGAGTTCGGTATCAAACTCCTCCTTGCCCTGCCGGTAGATGCGAGTACCGATGATGTCGGTGGGCACCAGGTCGGGGGTGAACTGGATGCGGGCGAACGTCCCGCCGACCACCTTCGCGAAGGTCTCCACCGCCAGCGTCTTGGCGACACCGGGGACACCCTCGAGCAGCACGTGGCCCTTGGACAGCAGCCCGACCAGCATTCGCTCCACGAGCTGGTCTTGCCCGACGATGATCCGCTTGACTTCGAAGATGGCGCGTTCCAGGGTGTGCACCTCGGCAGCCAGCCCGTTGCCACCGCCGGACGGCGCCGCATGCGCCGGGCCCGTCGCGGCTCCGCCCGGACCCGAGTAATCGCCGGCGCCCGGGGGCGGCCCACCTGCTGATGTCATCGATTACCCTCCACGGCTGCAGACCTCCAAAGTTCGATCAGACACGACTGTCGCACGACAAATGTCGCGGGGCAGCGGCGTGCCCTGGTTCAACTATTCCAGGCCACCCGGATTCCGTCGACGTGGCCCGCCCGGCGACAATGCAGGCCGCGAAGCGGCCTGAGGAGAAGTCGGGCCATCAAGCCCTGCTTGACGACGATACAGACCGCCCGTCAGTACTCGATGATCCGGGTCAAAAACGGCGTCATCCCGGCTTTTCGCACCGGGCTGACGGTGACTTTGCCGGCACTGCCCGACGCCTCCAACATCTGGCCGTTGCCCAAGTAGATGGTGACGTGCTGGCCTCCGCCGGGGCCGTAGAAGATGAGGTCACCGCGCTTGGCCTGCGAGGGCGGAATGTGGCGACCGGCGTTGTACTGGTCACCGGAGAACCTGGGGATCAGCACGCCCACCCCGGCAAAGCTGTACCGAACCAATCCCGAGCAGTCGAAGCCGACGATGTTAGCCCCTGAGTCGACGCCTTTGCTGGGGCCATTCAGGGTGCCGCCGCCCCACGAATAGGGCACCCCCATCTGCGATGACGCGCGGCGGATCACATACTCGGCGGCCTGCCGGCCGTAGACTCGCGGTACCCCGTTGGGACTGGTGCTGCTACTGCTGCCGCCCAGGTTGAGCCCGAGCCCGCCGAGAAATTGCTTGCCCAAATCCAGCGTCGTCTGGGTGGCGTTCGCGGTGGCCTGCAACGACTGGTTGGCGATCGCAACCGGGTCTCCCGGTGCGCCCGCGCTGATCGTCGGCGGCAAGGTGGGATCCCACCCACCGTCCTCGGCGTTCGCGGGTCCGGCCAGACCGATCAGCAGAGCGACCGCAGCCAGAGTCGGCCAGACCAGCCCGGCCCGGCGTAACCCCTTGGCGTTTTCAGACGAGCGGCGTCTGAACCAGCGGCGCATAAATCCTTCCCGCGCGTCAGTACTCGATGTAGCGGACTACGTAGGGCGTCATACCGCTGGTGCGGACCGGTGCGACCCGGACCTTCAACCCGACGTCGGGGGCCTCGAGCATCTGACCCTGACCGAGATACATCGTCACGTGCTGGCTACCGCCGGGACCGTAGAAAATCACGTCGCCACGGCGCATCTGCGAAGACGGGATCTTGCGACCCAGGTTGTACTGCGAGCCCGAGTAATGCGGCAGCTTGATGCCCACCCCGGCGAACGAATACAGCACCAGGCCCGAGCAGTCGAAGCCGACAGTGCCGGACCCAGAGTCGATGCCCCTGCCCGGCCCGGCGGCAGTGCCGCCACCCCAGGAGTACGGCACGCCCAACTGCGATAGCCCTCGGCGAATCACGTATTCGGAGGCCTGCCGTCCGTACACCCGCGGAATGCGGCCGTTGGTGAAGCCGGTGGGTGTGGGAGCCAGCCCCAGCTGCTGCAGGAAGCTGCGGCCCATATTCGAGGTGACCTCAGAAGAG
>DATFYT010000175.1:0-3357 GCA_035314925.1 Mycobacterium sp.
TTCGGCGTATTCCTATGCCTCGCTGGCCAAGGCGCTGCTGCCGATCATGAACCCCGGTGGTTCCATCGTCGGCATGGACTTCGACCCGAGCCGGGCGATGCCGGCTTACAACTGGATGACGGTCGCCAAGAGCGCGCTGGAGTCGGTCAACCGATTCGTGGCGCGAGAAGCCGGCAAGTTTGGCGTCCGCTCGAATCTCGTTGCGGCGGGGCCGATCCGGACGTTGGCGATGAGCGCGATCGTCGGCGGCGCGCTCGGCGACGAGGCGGGCGCGCAGATCCAGTTGCTCGAAGAGGGCTGGGACCAGCGCGCTCCGGTCGGCTGGAACATGAAGGACCCCACTCCGGTCGCCAAGACGGTGTGCGCCCTGCTTTCCGAATGGCTGCCGGCGACGACGGGCACGATCATCTACGCCGACGGCGGCGCCAGCACGCAGTTGCTTTAGCAACCAATGGAATTCGACGCGGTTCTGCTGCTGTCATTCGGCGGGCCGGAGGGGCCCGAACAGGTAAGGCCGTTCCTGGAGAACGTCACTCGCGGCCGCAATGTGCCGCAAGAACGCCTTGATCACGTCGCCGATCACTATATGCACTTCGGCGGGGTGTCACCGATCAACCGGATCAACCGGGCGTTGATCGCCCAACTGCGCGCAGAACTCGTTGAGCGCGGTGTGGACCTGCCGGTTTATTTCGGCAATCGCAACTGGGAACCCTACGTCGAAGAAACCGTCGCAACCATGCGCGACGACGGTGTTCAGCGTGCCGCCGTGTTCACCACGTCAGCGTGGAGCGGCTATTCCAGCTGCACGCAGTATGTCGAGGACATCGCCCGGGCACGCCGGGCAGCTGGGCCGCGGGCGCCCGAATTGGTAAAACTGCGACCCTATTTCGACCACCCGCTTTTCGTGCAGACCTTTGCCGACACCATCGGGGCGGCCTCAGGCGCCTTGCCCCCCGAGCTGTTCGCCGACGCGCGGCTGGTGTTCACGGCGCACTCGATCCCGGTGGCCGCCGACCGGCGCTGCGGCCCGCGCCTGTACAGCCGCCAAGTCGGTTACGCCGCAAGGCTCGTCGCGGCAGCCGCGGGATACCGCGATTTCGACCTGGCCTGGCAATCGCGGTCGGGTCCACCGCAAGTTTCGTGGCTGGAGCCCGATGTCGCCAAACATCTTTCGGCGTTGGCCGAGACCGGGATCAAAGCCGTCATCGTCTGCCCGATCGGGTTTGTCGCCGACCATATCGAGGTGGTGTGGGATCTTGACCAGGAGTTGGCATCTCAGGCCGCGGCGGCAGGCGTGGTGTTGACGCGGGCTGCTACTCCCAACGCCCACCCGCGATTCGCCCGTCTGGCCGCCGACCTGATCGACGAATTGCGTTATGGCCGTGCGCCTGCAAGGGTAACCGGACCCGACCCGGTGCCGGGCTGCGTGGCCAGCATCAACGGCGAGCCGTGCCGTCCGCCGCACTGCGTTGCCGAAGAACCGACGGACTGATCGGCGGCTAGCCTTGCCAGGCGGCGTGCAGAATCGCGCTGAGCGCAGCCATTCTCGCTGACCGGACCACCGCAGCCAACGGACGCAGCGCGTCGGTGGCAATCTGGGCCTCCGACAGCGACTGCGTTCCGATCCGAGTCAGCCCCGTGCTGACCGTGATGATCGCGTCGACATGTGCGGCGTTTTCCAGCACACGCAAGGCACGCGACGGCGCAGGCTCGGGAACTTGGTGTTGCCGCGCGGATTCCAGCAGTTGCTCGACAAGCCCGCGCGGATCGTCGATGTCGACGCCGGTGGACCCCAGCCCGATTGTGGTCAGCGCGTCGGCCGCTGATCGCACCGCCAGCCGCAGGGCGTATTCGGCATCGCCGAGCTCAGTGTGATCGAGGACCGGGGCGCCGGGCAATGAGTAGACCGTCCACGACAGCGCGCACAATTCGGGTACGACGTGTTCGTCGTCAGAGTCGTCATAGCCGAATTCGGGCACCAGCCCGACGGCCATCCCGGGATCGTCGGGATTGGCGACGATCACTGCTTCGCCGGCGATCAAGCCATCCCGCTCGAACTGTGTGCCCGGCGCCAGCCCGCGGACATCACCGGGAACCGGCAGCACCACGGTGACCGAAGGTGCGCGTGTCGCCGGCCGGGCGGCCGCCGTGCGCAGCGTCTGCAGCAGCGACACCGCCCCCGCGTCGTGCACGTCCGGCCAGGGTAGTCCGGTGTGACCCGCCGCGACCGCGTCATAGGCGGTAACCGAATGTGTTGGTGCCCAACAAGATAACGCGTCGAGGACGTCGTCGGGCGCGGCCTTGCCGGCAAGCCAGGCGTTGGCCCAGACCGTGAGCGTTGCGCTGGGGCACCACATGGTTTCGCAGTCTAGTTGTTCGCCGTGGGCAAGGCTGGTCACGCGATATCCTGACGGCATGCCTGCGGCTCTGATCTGGCTGATCGTCGCGTTCGGGCTGGCCGGCGTGGAGGCGCTGACCGGCGATATGTTCATGCTGATGCTCAGCGGCGGTGCGCTGGCCGCGGCCGGATCCAGTTGGCTGCTGAATCCGCCGATCTGGGTTGACGGGGCGGCCTTCCTGGTAGTTTCGGTGCTTCTTCTGGTGCTGGTGCGGCCCGTGCTGCGTCGGCGTCTGACCCCCGCGAAGGGTCTGCCGACGGGCGTCAAGGCGCTGGAGGGAAAAAGCGCACTGGTCCTCGACCGGGTCGCCCGCGATGAAGGTCAGGTGAAGTTGGACGGCCAGGTGTGGACGGCGCGGCCGATGAACGAAGGCGATGTTTTCGAGCCCGGCGATCAGGTGACCGTCTTGCAGATCGACGGGGCCACCGCGGTGGTCTGGAAGAACCTGTAAGCCCTCTGGAGCAATAGGAGAAATCGTGGTCGCTGGTCTGGTATTTCTGGCTGTTCTGGTGGTCTTCGCGATCATCGTGGTCGCCAAGTCGGTTGCGCTGATCCCGCAAGCCGAAGCGGCGGTGATCGAACGCCTTGGCCGTTACAGCCGCACGGTCAGTGGCCAGCTGACCCTGCTGATTCCCTTCATCGACCGCATCCGCGCCCGGATAGACCTACGCGAACGGGTGGTGTCGTTCCCGCCGCAGCCGGTGATCACCGAGGACAACCTGACCCTGAACATCGACACCGTGGTGTACTTCCAGGTCACCGTTCCGCAGGCGGCCGTCTACGAGATCAGCAACTACATCGTCGGCGTCGAGCAGCTGACCACCACCACTCTGCGCAACGTCGTGGGCGGGATGACGCTGGAGCAGACCCTGACCTCCCGCGACAAGATCAACGGTCAGTTGCGCGGCGTGCTCGACGAGGCGACCGGCCGGTGGGGCCTGCGGGTAGCCCGGGTGGA
>DATFYT010000176.1:0-2400 GCA_035314925.1 Mycobacterium sp.
ACTACCTGGTCGAGGTCGCCGCCGAACTAAACGAACGCCCACGCAAACGCTTCGACTGGGACAGCCCCGCCCAAGTCCTCAACCGGCTACTGTCACCCCCAACAGAAATTACTGTTGCAACCAAACCTTGAAACCGCCGCCGAAAAACCGCCACATTTTCACGCTCGGCGCAGGCGCAGGCACTACGGCCTCAGCGCAGCGCCTTGGCGTAGAGCAGACTGTCGCGTGGTTCGGGCCCGAGGTTGGGGTAGATCGTATGACGGGCCAAGCGACCTTCAAGCGTGAAGTCGGCCCGCTCCAATAGGCGCACTGAACGCTCGTTGTCGACATTGCAGGTAGCCCACACGCGGTAAACGCCGGGATCAGCGCGCAGGGTGGCCATCAGCATGTCGAGCGCTTCGGACATCAAACCCTTGCCCCACCAACGCCGACCGACGCAGTAACCGATTTCTGCGGCGTACGGCAGCGGGCGCCCGCAACTGATCATCCCGACGATCTCGTCGCTATGCTGCAGCACTATCACCCAGGTTCGCAGGTGCGCATCGACATTCATTCGTTCGGTGATCACTCGCCGCGTTGCCGCCACATCGGGGTGTGGCGTCCAGAGCAGATACTTGGTGACCTGAGGGTCGCGGGCAACCCTTTGAAACAGCGCGCCGGCGTCGTCGAGCACCGGCAGGCGCAATAGCAATCGCGGCCCCTCGATGCGCTCAGGTGTGAATTCGGCCATCACATGCCCAGCGCGCGATAGGTCCGGTGCACGAATTTCGGTTGCACCGCTTGCAACTTCGCGCGCGACGTATTGCCGGCGACCGCCGCGGCGGCATCGCCCGACAGGGTAGGCATGTTCTGGATCAGGTACAGCAGGATGAGGCCGGCCGCCGGATCGGCCTGCCACCACGTCCCGTATGCACCGGGCCAGCTGAACGTCCCGACACCACCCGGACCGAACAACGGCGCCGACTTCGCCGGATCGGTCACCACCGACAGGTTCAGCCCGAATCCGCGGCCGATCCAGAACGGCGCACCGAGGAAGGAATGCTGCTTCTGCTCGTCGGTGAGCCGATCGGTGCGCATCAACCGGGCCGACTCCTGGGACAGCACCCGCACGCCATCTAATGTCCCGTCGCCCATCAGCATTTCGATGAACCGCAGGTAGTCGTCGGCGGTCGACCACAATCCGCCGCCCGCGTTGCAGAACGCCGGCGGCGAGATGTGCGGTTGCCCCATCACGTCGTGTTGCAACCGATCCTGGTCGTCGAGCCGGTACATGGTCGCGGCGCGGCGGCGGCCCTCGACCGAGACGAAGAAACCGGTGTCAAACATGCCCAGCGGGTGCAGGATTCGCTCGTCGAGTACCTCATGAAACGGTTTGCCCTCGATCCGTGACACCAGCACGCCGACCACGTCGATGCCGTGGCCGTAGGTCAGCCGCTCGCCCGGCTGATGTACCAGCGGCAGCTCGCCAAGGGCGGCCAGCCACGGCTCGGGACCGCGCCCGAATGGCAGCCGAACGTAGGCCCGGGATATCGGACCGGCCACCGAGAATCCGTATCCGAGGCCGCTGGTATGGGTGAGCAGGTCCTCGACCAGGATCGCCCGCTGCAGCGGATGCGTTCGATCCAGTGGTCCGCTCGGGTCGTCCAGCACCCGCAGGTCGGCGAACTCGGGCAGCCAGCGCACGATCGGGTCACGCAGGGCCAGCTTGCCCTCGTCGACCAGGCTCATCGCCGCGGCGACCGTGACTGGTTTGGTCATCGAGGCGATCCGAAACAGCGTGTCACGCTGCATCGGCAGTTTGGCGTCGATGTCGCGGTAGCCGATCCCATTGGCCTGCAACACTTCTCCGTGCTGCCACACTACGGTAACCGCGCCGGCGAGCAGACCGGCATCGCAGGCCTCACGAATGGAGGCCTGATTGCCCTCGAGATTCACCCGGATCAGGTTAGCTAGTGCCCTTGTGCCCGGACATACCAGGTCCAACCCCGGCAGCCCTATTGTCGCTTGTCATGTTGTGGCTGAACAAACGGACGAAGATGACGGCGAGTCTGGTGATCCGGTATCCCGGGCTCGCCGTCGGCATGGCTGCCCCGCGTGTAGTCGCCTTGCCACGGCACTCGCTCTCCCGCGGCGGTGTTCGTCGCTACCTGGACTTGCCCTATCTCGTTACGTGAGCGAAGGAAGAACTCATGCTTGCGGTGCAGATCTTCATCAGACTCGATGTGCCTGAGTTCGGGGGTGAACTCTTCAAGCTCGGCCCGGCGTTGTGGGACGATCATGCAGATCGGCTCGTCGACCTCGAATCGCACCGGCATATGTTTGCGGGTGAGTTTCCAGCTCATGCTGAAACTCGCGCTTGCCCAGTCGGTTTCGACTATGCCCTCTAACGGAGACACGGCG
>DATFYT010000177.1:0-9785 GCA_035314925.1 Mycobacterium sp.
ACTACCTGGTCGAGGTCGCCGCCGAACTAAACGAACGCCCACGCAAACGCTTCGACTGGGACAGCCCCGCCCAAGTCCTCAACCGGCTACTGTCACCCCCAACAGAAATTACTGTTGCAACCAAACCTTGAAACCGCCGCCAGAAATTCGCCCTGAGTGCACGCTCGACGCGAGGAATTAAGCCGTTTCGGTGATCGGGCGGTCGACCCAGCTCATCAGGTCGCGCAGCTTCTTCCCGACGACCTCGATGGGATGCTCGGCGTTTTCCTTGCGCAGCTGCTCGAGTTGCTTGTTGCCGCCCTCGACGTTGGCGACGAGCTTCTTGGTGAAGCTGCCGTCTTGGATGTCGCGCAGGATGCCGCGCATCCGCTCCTTGGTGTCGGCGTCGATGACGCGCGGACCCGACAGGTATCCGCCGAACTCGGCGGTGTCGGACACCGAGTAGTTCATCCGGGCAATGCCGCCCTCGTACATCAGGTCGACGATGAGCTTGAGCTCGTGCAGCACCTCGAAGTACGCCATCTCCGGCGGGTATCCCGCCTCGATCATCACGTCGAAGCCGGTCTTCACCAATTCCTCTGTGCCACCGCACAATACGGCCTGCTCGCCGAACAGGTCGGTTTCGGTCTCGTCTTTGAAGGTCGTCTTGATGACGCCGGCGCGGGTGCCGCCGATCCCTTTGGCGTAGGACAGCGCCAGCGCCTCGCCGTTACCGGTCGGGTCTTGGTCGACGGCGATCAGACAGGGCACGCCCTTGCCGTCGACGAACTGGCGACGAACCAAGTGCCCGGGGCCCTTTGGGGCAACCATCGCCACGATGACGTCGCCGGGCGGCTTGATCAAGTCGAAGTGGATGTTGAGGCCGTGGCCGAAAAACAGTGCGTCACCGGACTTCAGGTTCGGCTCGATGTCGTTTTTGAAGATGTCCGCCTGAGCGGTGTCCGGGGCCAGCAGCATGATCACGTCGGCCCACTTGGCCACCTCGGCGGGGGTGTCGACCGTCAGGCCCTGCTCTTCGACCTTGGCACGTGACTTCGAGCCGTCCTTCAGCCCGACCCGCACCTGCACCCCGGAATCGCGCAAGCTCAGCGAGTGCGCGTGCCCTTGGCTGCCGTAGCCGATCACGCCGACCTTGCGGCCCTGGATGATCGACAGGTCCGCATCGTCGTCGTAGAACATCTTCAATGCCTCTGATGCCACGTGAATGTCTCCTTTTACTGGGCTCTTGAATTCAATGGGTTATTTGGCCGTGCCGATGCCGCGTGGCCCGCGGGACAGCGATACCACGCCGGACTGAACGATTTCGCGGACGCCGAAGGGCTCGAGCACCCGCAGAAACGCCTCCAACTTGCCGCTATCGCCGGTGGCTTCGATGGTCAACGACTCCGGCGACACATCAATCACTTTGGCGCGAAACAAGTTAACCGCCTCGATGACTTGACTGCGGGTGCCGGCATCGGCCCGCACCTTGATCAGCGCCAACTCCCGAGCCACCGAATTGTGGTCATCCTGCTCCACGATCTTGATCACGTTGATGAGCTTGTTGAGCTGCTTGGTGATCTGCTCGAGCGGCGTTTCCTCGGCGGAGACGACGATCGTCATCCGGGACATGTCTTTCTGTTCGGTGGCCCCGACGGCAAGCGATTCGATGTTGAACCCGCGCCGCGAGAACAGCGCAGCGATGCGGGCGAGCACACCGGGTTTGTCTTCGACCAGCACCGACAACGTGTGCGTCTTCGTCGATCCGCTCATCAGGCGTGCCCTTCGGATTCGTCGTCGAAGAGCGGGCGGATGCCTTGGGCGGCCTGGATCTCGTCGTTGCTGGTTCCGGCTGCAACCATTGGCCACACCTGCGCGTCGGCGCCGACGATGAAGTCGATCACCACCGGCCGGTCGTTGATCGCGCGTGCCTGGTTGATCACGTCGACGACGTCTTCTTCACGCTCGCAACGTAATCCGACACAGCCCAGCGCCTCGGCCAACTTGACGAAGTCCGGGATGCGGTGCGAGTGGGTCGCCAGGTCGGTCTGCGAATACCGCTCCTGGTAAAACAGCGATTGCCATTGCCGCACCATGCCCAGGTTGCCGTTGTTGATCAAGGCCACCTTGATCGGCGCGCCCTCGATTGCGCAGGTGGCCAGTTCCTGGTTGGTCATCTGGAAACAGCCATCGCCGTCGATCGCCCAGACCTCTGCCTCCGGGCGAGCGATCTTGGCGCCCATGGCCGCCGGGATGGCGAAACCCATGGTGCCCAGCCCACCGGAATTCAGCCAGGTGCGCGGCTTTTCGTACGTGATGAACTGCGCCGCCCACATCTGGTGCTGGCCGACGCCGGCGACGTACACCGCGTCCGGGCCGGCGATCTCGCCCAGCTTCTCGATCACATACTCCGGGCTCAGGCTGCCGTCGCTTTGCGGTCCGTAGCTCAACGGGTAGGTGTCGCGCACGCCGTCGAGGTATTCCCACCAGGCCGCGATGTCTGAGATTCCGGGGGTGCCCGTACCCCCGTCGTGGCGCAGCGCCTCGATCAGATCGGTGATGACGGCTTTGACGTCACCAACGATCGGCACGTCGGCGTTGCGGTTCTTGCCGATCTCGGCCGGGTCGATGTCGGCGTGGATGACCTTGGCCTCGGGCGCGAACGAGTCGAGCTTTCCGGTCACCCGGTCGTCGAACCGGGTGCCCAACGCGATCAACAGATCGCTGCGCTGCAGCCCGGCCACCGCCGCCACCGTTCCGTGCATGCCCGGCATGCCCAGGTGCTGCCGGTGGCTGTCCGGGAACGCGCCCCGCGCCATCAGCGTGGTCACCACCGGAATACCGGTCAGTTCGGCCAATTCGCGCAGCTGCTCGGTGGCCTCGCCCCGGATGACGCCGCCACCGACGTAGAGCACGGGTTTGTGTGCAGCGGCGATCAGCTTGGCGGCCTCGTGGATCTGACGGTTGTGCGGTTTGGTGTTCGGCTTGTAGCCGGGCAGGTCCATGTGTGGCGGCCAGCTGAACGTGCACTGGCCTTGCAGCACATCCTTGGGGATATCGACCAGCACAGCCCCGGGCCGTCCGGTGGCCGCGATGTGGAAGGCCTCGGCCAGCACCCGGGGGATCTCGTCGCCGTCGCGGACCAGGAAGTTGTGTTTGGTGATCGGCATGGTGATGCCGGAGATGTCCGCTTCCTGGAAGGCGTCGGTGCCGATCAGCGCACGCCCGACCTGCCCGGTGATGGCGACCACCGGGATGGAGTCCATCTGCGCGTCGGCCAGCGGAGTCACCAGGTTGGTGGCACCGGGACCCGAGGTGGCCATGCAGACGCCGACTTTGCCGGTGGCGTGGGCGTAGCCGCTGGCAGCGTGGCCCGCGCCCTGTTCGTGGCGAACCAGCACGTGGCGCAGCTTCTGCGAGTCGAACAGCGGGTCATAGACCGGTAGTACGGCGCCGCCCGGGATTCCGAAGATGACGTCGACGTCCAGCTCTTCCAGCGACCTGATCACCGACTGTGCGCCGGTGAGTTGGTGCGGCGCAACGTGTTTAGGTTGCGGAGCCGGCGTCTTAGCCTTGGCTGGCGTGCCGTTGAGGGGTTGCGACGGCTGCGCCGGTCGCGTGGTCGGAGCGCTCACGGGTTCCTCTTTAAGTCCTCATGGTTGATGTCGGGGGTTGAAGTCGGAGGTTGGCAACAAAAAACCCCCGCCAGCTCAGTGGCTGCACGAGGGTTGCGCGTTGGTGCTCGAAAGCTATCCCGGCGTGGGCTAGTCAGCCACCAACGCGCCGACCAATTACTACGAGCATTTCACGGCTGTGCATAACGCTCGACGGTAGCCTCTGTACAGGTCAGACGTCAAATCCCGCCCGGTGACGACGCGGCCGGAGCAGGGCAATCGCGTCGGGTGCCATGATGCACAGGTGGTTACCGGTTCATCCGACACGCCCCCCACGCCGCCGGTGGTGATCAACATTTCACCGATAGCCCACTTCGCGGTGGGGTTCTTCGCCCTCGGGCTGCTGATCCCGATTTTCACGTGGCCGGCGACCGCGCCGCTGCTGATCATTCCGGTGGTCTTGTCGGCGTTGATCATTCGACTTCGCACCCAGGCCGACCGAGACGGCGTCACCGTGCGCACGCTGCTCGGCGGCCAAACGGTGCGATGGGAAGAGATCGACGGGCTGCGATTCAACAAAGGCTCGTGGGCGCGTGCCCAGCTCAAAAACGGCGGCACGCTGCGGTTGCCCGCGGTTACCTTCGCGACCCTGCCGCTGCTGACCGAGGCCAGCAACGGCCGAGTGCCCAATCCGTACAGCTGATCGAGGTCAGCGCGGCTCAGCTGACCGGGTTGGCGCCGTTGAGCAGCACCCACACGGCGACGCCGGCGCCGATGCCCACGAGCAGTGCCGCAAACGACCCGATAAACGGCCGCCTGGCCCAGCCGCGACCTGCGTCGAAGCCGTAACGCCCCGGCCCGATCAGAATGACGGCGGCAGCCATGACGATCAGGGTGATCTCGTATTCGTGTCCGCTCGGCAGGAAGTACGGAAACGACCTGCCATTGTGCTGCGCCGATATCCCGGCGAGCAGGCTGTTGGTGAGGTAGGCCAGCGCGCCGGCAGCGGCCAGCGGGGTGAATAGACCCAGCACCAGCAGTACCCCGGCGGCGATCTCGCCGCCGGCGGCGCAGTAGGTGAGGATGTCGGCGTGCTGGTAGCCGGCGCCGGACAGCGAGTTTTTGAATCCGTTCAGCCCTTGTCCGCCCCACCAGCCGAACAGCTTCTGAAGCCCGTGCGCGAGGAGCACCGCGCCCAGACCGACCCGCAGGATCAGCAGACCGAGATGCTGGGTACCGCGACGTGCGGCGGCGCGTACCCGCTCGTCATCGGGGTGGTGCTCATGCTCGTCGATCGCCTCGGGACCGAACGCCGAGTGCCGGCCGCTGGGAGTTTGGGGCTGGTAGGGCAACGGCTCCTGCCCGCCGATCAGCCCGTATCCCGAGCTGGACGAGCGGGCGTTGCTGGAGTCACCGGAGTCGTAGTGCGGGATCGTGGTCGTCTCGAAATCGCCTGCATAGGTGGCTGACGGCAGGTCGTCCTCCGGGTCGACCAGGCTTGCTGAGGCTGGCCGCACGGGAGTTAGCGCCGCGGAATCCTCCGGCCGCTGCCAACGTGTGTCATTCGATTGACTGGTCACGTGTGTCAGGGTAAGGGCAATTCTGTCCGAAGCGGGGATTTGAGCGGCGCTTTCGCTGTGCCGATTGACGTGTCGTCGCACGCGGCGCGCAGTTTGCGGGCAGATCCGGCCGACGCACGCTACCCCGTCGCGGGCGCCGCATCCGAGATGTCCGTAATCTGGCTGCCATGCAGTCGTGGTGGTCGGGGCGGCGCGGGCTGACCGCAATCTGCTCAACGCTGCTGGTTTTGGCCGGCTGCGCGCAGTTCAACGATGCCGCGTCGCAGCCGTTCACCACCGAACCCGAACGCCATCCACCGGCGAGCTCGTCGCCTCCCCCGCCGCCGCCCTTGCCTGACAAGCCATTTCCCAAAAAATGCCCGGCACCAGGGACGATGCAGGGCTGTCTGGAAAGCACCAGCGGCCTGCTCATGCAGCCTGACAGCAAGTCGGCACTGGTCGCCGAGCGGATCACCGGCGCGGTCAAAGAGGTGTCCGTCAGCGCCGAGCCGAAGGTGAAGACCGTCATCCCGGTCGACCCGGCCGGTGACGGCGGGTTGATGGACATCGTGCTCTCACCGACCTATTCGCAGGACCGGCTGATGTACGCCTACATCAGCACGCCCACCGACAACCGGGTTATCCGCGTCGCCGACGACGACGTCCCGAAGGACATTTTGACCGGGATCCCGAAAGGTGCCACCGGCAACACCGGCGCGCTGCTCTTCACCAGTCCCACCACGCTGGTGGTGCTCACCGGTGATGCGGGCAACCCGGCGATGGCAGCCGACCCCGCATCGTTGGCCGGCAAAGTCATCCGTCTCGAACAGCCAACGACGCTCCACCCGGCACCGCCGACCACCGCGCTGAGCGGTCTCGGCGCGGGCGGCGGCCTGTGCACCGACCCCGTCGACGGCGCGCTCTACGTCCTCGACCGCGCTCCCACGGCCGACCGGTTGCAGCGCATCACCAAAGACTCCAAGGTGTCCACGGTGTGGACGTGGCCGGATCGGCCGGGTGTGGCCGGCTGTGCGGCGTTGGACGGCACGGTGCTGGTCAACCTGATCAACACCAAGCAGACGGTGGCCGTGCACCTCGCGCAAGGGACCGGCGCGGTCACCGGCCCGCCCGACGTCGTCCGCCAGGACACCCACGGCCACGCCTGGGCGCTGCGGATGTCGCCGGACGGGAACGTGTGGGGGGCGACGGTGAACAAGACCGCCGGGGACGCCGCGAAGAATGACGACGTCGTGTTCCCGCTGTTCCCGCAGGGCGGCGGTTTCCCGCGGGCCAACGAGGACAAGACCTAGCTCGCCGACTCAGGCCTCGTGACCCGGCTTCAGATCGGCGACATCGGGGAAGCTGACCAGGTCGCCGGAGCTTTCGGCGGCCTCTCCGGTGAGAGGTTCCAACAAGTATCCGATGTGGTCGCCGAGGTCGAGCCGCTCGAGCGTCTTGCCCACGAACCATGCCACCGCGTCGTCGAGAATCGGCATGCCCTGCGGACCGGTGTGCCAGGAGCAGCGGTCGAATTTGTTGACCTGGTCACCGGTTTCGCCGCCGAACAGGCGGGCCAGGCCGATGTGACGGCGCTCCAATACATGCACCGCCAGGTAATCGGATCGCGCGGCCACCGGGCAGGTGTGGTTGTTTCTGGACAGCCCGGCCAGAAACCGTGGGGGGTGCATGCTGGTCTGGGTGGCAAATCCGACCAGGCACCCCGACGGATGACCGTCGGCTTGGGTCGTCACCACAAACATCGTGTAGTCCAGCATTCCGACCAGCCGGTCGAAAAATTCGTCGCCCACATCGTCATCATGACGCACCTGGCAAGGTGAGTCTTGATGCAACCGCGATTACGTTGTGCCAGCCGCGCTTTCGCCGTCTCCAAACACGAAGCCGTCGACGAGAGTGCTCACCAGCCTCGGGTTTTCCAGGCCGGCAAGGTGAGCCACCCCATCCAGCACCCGAATCGACGAGTTCGGAATGGCGTCGGCCATCGCGATCGCCTCCCGTGGCGGGAACGTGACGTCTTCAGCGCCCGCCACCACGAGGACCGGTGTCCTGATATCGGCGAACAATGCACGTTGGTCCGGTCGGGCCGGAACCACACTCTTCACTGCCCACGAAACAGACTGGATATCAACAGATTTCACTGCTGAACGAACATGTGCGACAACCTCGGGGCGCTCCCGAAAGGTGGTCGGCCCAAGAAATGCCTTGAGCACCGATCGGATCAGCACTGGCCCGATCCCCCCGCTCCATTTCGCCAGCCGAAGCAACATCGCGAACTGAGCCCTCTGGCGGACCCCGGCCGCGCCGGCGGTGCAGTTCATCAACACCGCTCGGCCGATCCGCTCCGGATAGGTGGCGGCGAACGTCCCGCCGATCATGCCGCCCCACGAATTGCCCACGAAGTGAGCCCGGTCGAGGCCGAGGCCGTCGAGAATGTCGACAACACACCGAGCGCAATCGCCGAAGCTGAACATGCCTGTCAGCGCCTGACTTCCGCCCTGGCCCGGCGGATCGACCAGCACCACCTGCGACCGGCCGACGAGGCCGTCGGCCACCCCATGCCACATGTCACCGGTCATCAACAAACTCGGCCAGAACAGGATCGGTGCGCCCGTTCCGCCGACCTGCACCCGCACCCTTCCGAGCACGGTATCCACTGTCTGCTCGCGAAGCTGATCGCCGATGCCGGTCATCGTTGAAACGATACGGTCATCGGTCGGCGAGTTCGCGGGGTGTCACGAACACGTCGACGAGGGCGCCGTTGCGCCAGACCGTCATCTCGATCCGGCGCGCGATCGCGTCCTCGACCATCAGCTGCTGAATCGCGGTGGCGGTGACGACATTTCTGCCGTCGACGCTGAGCACGATGTCGCCGCGGCGCAGACCGGCCTGCGCGGCCGGGCTGCCGGCGACCACGCTGGCGATCTGCAGGCCATGCGTGGTGCCGAGTTTCGCGGCAGCGGCCGGCGGCACCGGAATGTGTGCACCGGCGATACCGAGCCACGCGCGGCGCACCCGGCCGCTATGCATCAGCGCCGCGATGATCTTGTGGGTGGACGCGTTGATGGGCACCGCCAATCCGAGGCCGACGCCCGCGACCGCGGTGTTGACCCCGACCATCCGTCCGCGCCCGTCGGCCAGCACGCCGCCGCTGTTGCCCGGATTGAGCGCGGCATCCGTCTGAATCACTTCGTCGACAACGCGGCCCGATTTGGTAGGTAGCGAGCGTCCAAGTCCCGACACGATGCCGGCCGTGACGCTGCCCGCCAAGCCCAGCGGATTGCCGATCGCGACGACGAGTTGTCCGACTTGTAGGTCCTCGGCGCGGCCCATCGTTACCGGGGCGGGAACGGCCCCGCGCGCCTTCAGCACGGCCAGGTCGGAAAGCTCGTCGCGACCCGCGATATCCACCGCCACCGTGGTGCCATCGGCGAACGTCGCCTCTGCCGCACGCGTTCCGGCCACGACGTGAGCGCTGGTCAACAAGTAGCCGTCGGACGTGATCACGCTTGCGCTGCCGCCGCCATTGCCGCGGCGGCTGCGCACCGCGATGCTGGCCACACTGGGCAGCACCGATTGCGCGACCGTCGTGACCACGGCGGAATATGCATCCAAGGCGTCGGCGTCTGGGCGATCTTCAGGCATAACCGCCTCAGCGTCGTCACCGGTTGCGTTATGCCCCTGTTCGCCGTCGGCTTAGACCCGCGCCAGCCGCTGATTCGTCACCGCGAGTTGCCGGGTGGTGGCGTCGGCCAGTACCTGGATCTGCTCGGGCCGCAGCTGCCCGCACAACCGGCCCCAGTGGATCGCGACCTCGTCGCCGACTGCCACGTCGGGTACCGCGCTGTAGCCGTCGGCCCACACGTCGAGCCGTCGCGCCGACGGCCCGGAGAGAGCCAGCCCATGATCGTCCAAGACCAGCCGTTGGCACGACACTTCGACGTCATCGCCGTCGCGGGAAAGCACCGTGCCCCAACTGATCCGACAGTTATCCAGCACCCCCATCGGATGCTCGTCCACGCCCCGGCCCAGCAGCCGCGACCACGGATATACCCCGAACACGTGAAAGCAGTGATTGGCGGCGGCCTCGGGCACCAGATTCGGGCCGAGATGCGACCAGTAGCGCCCGGCCTGTGGGCCGATGATCGCGAGCAATGCGTCGACGAACTCGCCCGGATCCAGGTCGGCGCCGACACCGCCGCCCAGCCAGTAGGACTCCACCAGCCGGTAGTCCAACGGATCGGCGATGCCGGTCATCGTCGAGAGCACCTGCAAATAGGGCCACGCGCCGGAGAATTTCATCGCGGCCGTCCGAACGTCCTCCATCGACCCGTCCCGCAGGGTTGCCCCCAGCGGCGGACCGCAGTAGCCAAGCGCGTTGGGCGCGTAGGCATAACGGGCGAACATCTCGGTTCCCCGGATGTCGGGCTGGTCAGAGGTCGGCACCGACAAGGGTCAGGCCCGCCCGGACTCCACAAGCTTGAGGGCGTCTTTGTGCATTCGGCCGAAGTTGTAGTAGGCCGCGCAGGCGCCCTCCGGGGACACCATGCAGGTTCCGATCGGAGTCTCCGGAGTGCATGCGGTGCCGAAAACCTTGCATTCCCAAGGTTTCAGCACG
>DATFYT010000178.1:0-4044 GCA_035314925.1 Mycobacterium sp.
GACAGCGCGTACCCGAAGTGAGCGGACAGCAGAATGATGACCGCCGAAGACGATTCGGCGGCCATGCCTTGCGGCGACTTGATCTCGACGAGTCCCTTGCCCATGGTGCGGATGATCCGCCAGCCGCCGGTGTAGGTACCCAGTGCCATCGCGCACGCGCAGGCCAAGATGACCCAGAAAGGGGGCAAGGCGGCTGTCCGGCTGACCGCGCCGTAAGAGATCAGCGCCAGGAAGATCACGCCCATCGTCTTCTGCGCGTCGTTGGTGCCGTGCGCCAGCGAAACCAGCGATGCCGAGAAGATCTGGCCGCGACGGAACGCGGCCTCGCTGCGCTCCTCCGGAACGCCGCGATCAAGCCGGTAGACCAGCCAGGTGCCGACCGCACCGACCAGCCCGGCCAACACCACCGACACCAGGGCCGGGATCAGTACGCGCGACACCACACCGGTCCAGATCACCCCGTGAGCGCCGGCCGCGGCGATCATGGCACCGACGATGCCGCCGACCAGGGCATGCGAGGAGCTCGACGGGATACCCAGCAGCCAGGTCATCAGGTTCCAGACGATCCCGCCGACCAGACCGGCGAAGACGAGTTGCAAGGTCACCAGGTGACCGTTCACCAAGTCCTTCGCGATTGTCCCCGCGACAGCGGTGGACAGGAACGCTCCGCCGAGGTTCAGCACCGCCGACAGCGATACCGCCGCCTTCGGCTTGAGTGCGCCGCTAGCGATGGAGGTGGCCATGGCATTTGCGGTGTCGTGAAACCCGTTCGTGTAATCGAATGCGAGGGCGGTGATCACGACGATGATCAAGAGGAACAGCTGAAGGTCCACGGCGCTAATTCTGGGGGCATCGGGGTGCGGTTGTCGAAAGAACGGGGATGTGAATCCCAGGTATTGGACAAGCGTCGACAGATGTTCGCTTGCAATTAACCTTCGGGCTTGGGGCGATCATCCCGAGTGTCGCGGCGCAGCGGGTGATCAGGTGGGATCTGGACGAAGATCAGGAGTACGCCGTCGGGATCGACCACATGCATTTCGTGCAGCCCCCACGGTTCCTGGCGGGCCTCGCGGGCGATCGCCACGCCTCTGCTCTCCAACTCGGCCTGCGTCGCGACCACATCGCGCACCTGTAGCCACAGTGCGCCCGGGAACGCCCCGGCCGGGTGCTCCGGCGCGCCGTGGCCGGCCAGCTCTATCAGCGACTGGCCGGCGTAGAACACGGTGCCCGCGCCGTAGTCGCGGAAGATCGCCAAGCCGATCTGGTCGCGGTAAAAGCTCAGCGATCGCTGGTAGTCCGCCGGCCGAAACAGCATCCGGCTGGCCAGGATTTCCATGCCTCCGTGTCTATCACGGCCGGGTCAGCCGTTGGGCTGAAGCCGCTGGCGCCTGATCATGTTGGTCGCAAAGCCGGGACCCACGGTGTCCATCGCCCGAGCGAAGACGGCCATCCGCGGCGCGATCCGGACTGGCCGGGTGCGCGCGGCGGTGATCATCCAGCCGGCCGCCTCCTGTGATGTCAACGCCGGTAACCCCTGGTATTCCTTCGTCGGAGCGATCATCGGGGTGGCCACCAGCGGGTAATACAGCGTGGTCGAGTGCACACCCTTTGCGCCCCATTCGGTTTCGATGACACGGCTGACCGCGGACAGCGCGGCCTTGGTCGCGTTGTACACCGAGAACAGCGGTGACGCCTCGCTGAAGACCCCCCAGGTGGCGACGTTGATGATGTGCCCGTCGCCGCGCTGCAGCATCCCGGGCGCGATCCCGCGGATCAGCCGCAGCGGCGAGTAGTAGTTGAGCGTCATCGTCCGCTCGACGTCGTGCCAGCGTTCCAGTGACTCGGCCAGCGGTCGGCGGATTGAGCGACCGGCGTTGTTGATCAAAATGTCCACCCCGCCAAGGCGCTGCTCGACATCGGCGGCCAGTGCATCGACGGCGTCCAGGTCAGACAGATCGCAAGGCATCGCGATCGCGGTGCCGCCGCTGTCTTCGATTCGGGCCACCAGCGCATCCAGCAGGTCTTTGCGACGGGCGGCGACCACCACGGTGGCGCCGTGGCGGGCGAACTCCTCGGCGGCGCTCTCCCCGATCCCCGACGACGCTCCGGTGAGCAGGACACGCTTGCCGTTCAGGTCGACAGCTTTGCTGGCCCGGCTGTGCGCCGTTAGGCGCGCCCTGAAGGGTGGGCGCATTGTGGCCAGCACGAACTGCTCGGTCAGTCGTCGAAGCGGGTTGTTGCTCACAGGTGGCGAGTCTAGGGGGCGTCTAAAGTCGCCCAGATTGACGTAACCGTGAGCCCTACTCGCGTTTTTCCGCGCTGGCGTCGATTTCGGCGGAGGTGTCGGTGTCAAAGGCGACTATCGGCGCATGGGTGGGGTGTTGATCGGCAGCGAAGCAGTCGCTGCCGGGGCGTTGACGGAGCATCAATTGCGGCGATGGCATAGGCCGCTATTCCGGGACGTCTACGTACCGAAGTGGGATGCACCGTCGCTTGACGATCGCATCCTGGCGGCGTGGCTGTGGTCGAGGCGGCGGGCGGTGGTTGCCGGTGTCGCCGCGTCGGCGTTGCATGGCGCGCAGTGGGTTGATGCGGACAGACCGATCGAACTCGTCGCGCCAAGCGCTCGGCCGCAGCGTGGGTTAGTGGTCCGCAACGAAACACTCGATGGCGACGAAATCACACGCTTCAAGCAGCTACCGGTGACCACCGTGGCACGAACCGCCTTCGATCTGGGTCGTCACCTGCCCCGGGGGGCAGCGTTGGCGCGACTCGATGCGCTGATGCACGCCACACCGTTTTCGCGCGAAGACGTCAACGTGCTCGCTAAGCGTCACCGCGGTGCGCGAGGGTTGCGACGACTTAGGGACGTCTTGCCGTTAGTAGACGGGGGCGCAGCCTCGCCGAGGGAGACGTGGTTGCGGCTCTTGTTCATTGATGCCGGTTTGCCAGCACCCGCCACGCAGATACCGGTGTACGACGACTGGCAGTTCGTGGCCATGTTGGACATGGGCTGGGAGGACTACAAAGTGGCTGCCGAGTACGACGGAGATCAGCACCGCACAGACCGTAGGCAATTCGTGAAGGACATCAACAGGCTGGCCAAGACGCAAGACCTGGGTTGGCACGTGATCCGCGTGGTCAACGAGCATCGACCCGACGACGTCATCAGCCGGGTATATCAAGCGCTCACCCGCCGCGGGTATCGCCGAGATCTGCGTTAGCGTGACACCTACTCGAACTTTTCCGCGCTGCCGTCGATTTCGATGAAAGCAGCCGCTTAGAAGTAGCGCGGGAAGCGGCTCCAATCGGGAGGCCGCTTCTCCAGGAACGCGTCGCGGCCCTCGACGGCTTCGTCGGTCATGTAGGCCAGCCGGGTGGCCTCACCGGCGAAGAGTTGCTGACCCACCAGCCCGTCGTCGAGCAGATTGAACGCGTACTTCAGCATCCGTTGTGCCTGAGGCGATTTCGCGTTGATCTCGGCTGCCCACTGCACACCCGCCGATTCGAGTTCGGCGTGGTCGATCACAGCGTTGACCGCGCCCATCGCGTGCATCTGCTCGGCGGTGTAGTCGCGGCCGAGGAAGAAGATCTCGCGGGCGAACTTCTGGCCCACCTGCCGAGCCAGGTATGCGCTGCCGTAGCCGCCGTCGAAGCTGCCGACGTCGGCGTCGGTCTGCTTGAAGCGGGCGTGTTCGCGGCTGGCCAGGGTGAGGTCGCAGACCACGTGCAGGCTGTGCCCGCCGCCCGCCGCCCAGCCGTTGACCAGGCAGATCACCACCTTGGGCATGAACCGGATCAGCCGCTGCACCTCCAGGATGTGCAGCCGGCCGGCACGTGCGGCGTCGACGGTGTCCGCGGTCTCGCCGGAGGCGTACTGGTAGCCGCTGCGGCCGCGGATACGCTGATCCCCGCCGGAGCAGAACGCCCAACCGCCGTCCTTGGGCGACGGCCCGTTTCCGGTCAACAGCACCACCCCGACGTCCGGCGACATGCGGGCGTGATCCAGCACCCGGTAGAGCTCGTCAACCGTGTGCGGGCGAA
>DATFYT010000179.1:0-5516 GCA_035314925.1 Mycobacterium sp.
GGCGTACTGCGCGGTCGGGTGGCGGTGGCCGGGCTGGACGACCCGCGGGCGGCGGAGCTGCTCGCGGCGGCCCCTGCGCCGGTCCGGGTCGGCTTCCGGCTGGGCGAGCCCGCGGCGGGGGAGCTCGGCGTGCGGGACGGCTTGCTGGTCGACCGGGCCTTTTTCGCAGCCGGCCCCGACGGGTTGGCGCTGGCGCCGGTCTCGTCCATCCCGCTGCCGGGTCCAGTGGGCGTGCTCGACGCGCTGGCAGCCGCCGCGCTGGCGCGCAGCATCGGAGTGCCCGGCGACGCGATCGCGACGGCGCTTGCCTCGTTCCGGGTGGGCCGGCACCGAGCCGAGTTGGTGGCCGTCGTCGACCAGATCAGCTACGTCGACGATTCCAAGGCCACGAACCCGCATGCCGCCGAGGCATCCGTGCTGGCCTATCCGCGAGTGGTGTGGATCGCCGGGGGTCTGCTCAAGGGCGCATCGGTGCATGAGACCGTGGCCAGGGTCGCTCCGCGGCTGGTCGGAGCGGTGTTGATCGGCCGGGACCGGGCGATGGTTGCCGAGGCGTTATCGCGACACGCGCCGGATGTGCCCGTCGTACAGGTTGTGGCAGGCGAGGATATTGATATGCATGCGACTGCTGAGTCTCCTGTTACGTCTGTGACACACGTGGTTCCCGTATCGGACGAGACTGTCGGCGCTCGCGTCATGAACGCTGCTGTGGCCGCCGCCCGAGACCTGGCTCAACCCGGCGATACGGTGCTGTTGGCACCGGCCGGCGCATCCTTTGACCAGTTCACCGGCTACGGGGACCGCGGCGACGCGTTCGCGGCCGCTGTGCGCGCCTCAACGCGGTAGCTGCAGGTGAAGAACACGCTGGCCCGGCTGCTGCGCCGGGGAGCCAAGGGCGACCAGGCGGCCGACAGCACGCCCGAGGCGCCCGCGAAGAAGACGACCGCGAAAGCGACCACCGCCGAGCCGCGGACCCGGTTCGGGGCCTGGCTGGGCCGGCCCATGACGTCGTTCCACCTGATCATCGCGATCGCCGCGTTGTTGACCACGCTGGGTCTGATCATGGTGCTGTCCGCATCCGGGGTCCGTTCCTACGACGACGACGGGTCGGCGTGGGTCATCTTCGGTCGGCAGGTGTTGTGGACGATCGTCGGGCTGTTTGCCTGCTACCTGGCGCTGCGGTTGCCGGTGCGGTTCATGCGGCGCTTGGCGTTCTCCGGCTTCGCCGCGACCATCGTGATGCTGGTGCTGGTGCTGATTCCGGGAATCGGTAACGAAGCCAACGGTTCTCGCGGTTGGTTCGTGATCGCTGGATTCTCGATGCAGCCCTCCGAGCTGACCAAGATCGCCTTCGCCATCTGGGGTGCGCACCTGCTCGCGGCTCGTCGAATGGAGCGGGCTTCGCTGCGGGAGATGCTGATCCCGTTGGTGCCGGCGGCGGTCATCGCGCTCGCTCTCATCGTCGCGCAGCCCGACCTGGGCCAGACGGTGTCGATGAGCATCATTCTGCTCGGCTTGCTGTGGTACGCCGGTCTGCCGTTGCGGGTGTTCTTGAGCTCGCTGTTCGCCGCGATCGTCGCCGGAGCGATCCTGGCGGTGTCGGCAGGTTACCGCTCCGACCGGGTGCGGTCATGGCTGGACCCGGGCCAGGACCCGCAGGATTCGGGATACCAAGCCAGGCAGGCTAAGTACGCGCTGGCCAACGGCGGTATTTTCGGCGACGGTCTGGGGCAGGGCACGGCGAAGTGGAACTATCTGCCCAATGCGCACAATGACTTCATCTTCGCGATCATCGGCGAGGAACTCGGTCTGGTCGGCGCGCTGGGCCTGCTGGCGTTGTTCGGGTTGTTCGCGTACACCGGAATGCGCATCGCGCGCCGCTCCGCCGACCCGTTCCTGCGGCTGCTGACCGCGACCACCACCTTGTGGGTGATTGGTCAGTCGTTCATCAACGTCGGCTATGTGATCGGCCTGCTGCCCGTCACCGGCATCCAGCTACCGCTGATCTCTGCGGGTGGAACATCCACGGCCACAACACTTTTGATGATCGGGATGATGGCCAACGCGGCCAGGCACGAACCCGAGGCCGTCGCAGCTTTGCGCGCCGGACGCGACGACCGGATGACCCGCATTCTGCGGCTGCCGTTGCCGGAGCCTTACTCGCCGACCCGGGTCGAGGCGTTGCGCGACCGGTTGCGCAGCAAGCCGCAGCCGGCCAAGCCGCAGCGCACCGCGAACCAGAAGCCGTCCGGTGGACGCGGCGGTCGGTCGGGGGGACCGCCGGCGGCGGATCGGCGGACCGCTCGGTCTGACGTCAAGGGCCGTGCAGGGGGCAGGCATCATGGAGGCGAACAGCGGTTCACCGGCCAGCGTCGCGCAGGTACTGGGCATGGTCGTGCCAAGGGCCGCGTACTGGAAGGTCAGCGCCACGGGTGAACGACTCGGTCACGGGGTTATCTGCCACAGGGCCAACCGGGCATTCCTCGTTGTCGGTTGTGCTCGCGGGCGGCGGCACGGCCGGCCACGTTGAGCCCGCGATGGCCGTCGCTGATGCCCTGGTCGGGCTGGATCCCGACGTCCGAATCACCGCGCTGGGCACCGCGCGCGGCCTGGAGACCAAGCTGGTACCCGCGCGTGGCTACCAACTCGAGCTGATCACTCCCGTCCCGCTGCCGCGCAAACCCACCGGTGACTTGGCTCGCCTTCCGGCGCGGGTGCTACGGGCGGTTCGACAGACCCGCGCCGTGCTGGACAAGGTCGACGCCGACGTGGTGATCGGGTTCGGCGGCTACGTGTCGCTGCCCGCATACCTGGCCGCCCGCGGCGTAGCCCGGCGCCGGCGGCGGGTGCCGGTGGTGATTCACGAAGCCAACGCCAGCGCCGGGCTGGCCAATCGGATCGGGGCCCGCAGTGCCCGGCGCGTGCTCTCGGCGGTGCCCGATCCAGGTCTGCGGCACGCCGAGGTTGTCGGCGTGCCGGTCCGGGAAGCCATCACCTCGCTGGACCGCGCCGCAGTGCGGTCGACGGCGCGGGCGCATTTCGGCTTCGCCGACGACGCCCGGGTGCTGCTGGTGTTCGGCGGCTCGCAGGGCGCCGCGTCCCTCAACCGGGCGATCGCCGCGGCCGCCGGCGATCTGGCGGCCGCGGGCGTCGCGGTGCTGCACGCCCACGGCGCCAAGAACACCATCGACCTGCGCACCCCGGAACCCGGTGACCCGCCCTACGTCGCGGTTCCGTATCTGAGCCGGATGGATCTGGCCTATGCCGCCGCCGACCTGGCGATCTGCCGGTCGGGCGCGATGACCGTCGCCGAGGTGACGGCGGTCGGTCTGCCCGCGGTCTACGTGCCGCTGCCGATCGGCAACGGCGAGCAGCGGCTCAACGCGTTACCGGTGGTCAATGCCGGTGGCGGCATCCTGGTCGCCGACGCCGACCTGACGCCGGACTTCGTCGCCGATCAGGTTGCCGGTCTGCTGAACGACGCACCGCGGCTGGCGGCGATGACGACGGCCGCGGCGCTGGTCGGCCATCCGGATGCGGCACGGCAGGTGGCCCGCGTCGCGCTGGAGGTCGCGCGCGCAGCGCGGGACGGGAAGCGCGCGAAAAGTCGGCGGAGTGCGCTGGAGGTCGCGCGCGCAGCGCGGGATGGGAAGCGCGCGAAAAGTCGGCGGAGTGCGCTGGACGTCGCGCGGGCGGGGAGAACGCGACGATGAACTGCACCGGCGACGATGACGCCGGCGCCGTCGGGGTCGAGCAGCGGTGCCGATGAATTCCGCACCGCTGCCCCCCGAGCTGCAGCGGGTGCACATGGTCGGCATCGGGGGAGCCGGCATGTCGGGGATCGCCCGCATCCTGCTGGACCGCGGCGGCATGGTGTCGGGGTCTGATGCCAAGGAGTCACGCGGTGTCCGTGCGTTGCGTGCGCGTGGCGCCCTGATCCGGATCGGCCACGACGCGTCGTCGCTGGATCTGCTGCCGGGCGGCGCGACGGCGGTTATCACCACTCACGCTGCGATCCCGAAGACCAACCCCGAACTCGTCGAGGCCCGTCGTCGCGGCATCCCGGTGGTGCTGCGGCCGGCGGTACTGGCCAAGCTGATGGCCGGCCGAACCACTTTGATGGTGACCGGCACGCACGGCAAGACGACCACGACGTCGATGTTGATCGTGGCCCTGCAGCATTGCGGCCGGGACCCCTCCTTCGCCGTCGGCGGTGAGCTGGGCGAGGCCGGCACCAACGCCCACCACGGCAGCGGCGACTGCTTCGTCGCCGAGGCCGACGAAAGCGACGGCTCGCTGCTGGAATACACCCCGAATGTCGCAGTGGTCACCAACATCGAGTCCGACCATCTCGACTTCTTCGGCAGTCCAGACGCCTACATCGCGGTCTTCGACTCCTTCGCGGAGCGCATCGCCCCGGGCGGTGCGCTCGTCGTCTGCACCGATGACCCGGGCGCAGCCGCGCTGGCCGATCGCACTGCGGCGCTGGGCATCCGGGTGCTGCGGTACGGCTCGTCGTACGACGGTCCGGACCACAAGCTGGCCGGGACGTTGTTGTCGTGGGAACAACAGGGCACCGAGGCGGTCGCACACGTCAAGCTCGACGGCGAAATCCATCCATGGGTGATGCGGCTGTCGGTGCCGGGCCGGCACATGGCGCTCAACGCGCTGGGTGCGATGCTGGCCGCCATCGAGATCGGCGCCCCCGCCGACTGCGTGCTGGACGGGCTGGCCGGTTTCGAGGGAGTGCGCCGCCGTTTCGAGCTGATCGGAACCACCTCCGGGGTCAGGGTTTTCGACGACTATGCGCACCATCCGACGGAGGTCAGCGCCACCCTGGAGGCGGTGCGCACGCTGCTGGAGCAGACCGGCGCCGGCCGCTCCCTGGTGGTGTTCCAGCCGCATTTGTATTCGCGGACGCAGGCTTTCGCCGCTGAGTTCGGCGCGGCGCTCGACGCGGCCGATCAGGTTTTCGTGCTCGACGTCTACGGCGCACGCGAACAGCCCATCGCCGGGGTGAGCGGGGCGAGTGTCGCCGCACACGTCAGCGTCCCGGTGCAGTATCTGCCCGATTTCTCGTCGGTCGCCGAGGTGGTGGCCGCGACGGCGGCGCCCGGTGATGTTGTCGTCACCATGGGCGCCGGCGACGTCACCATGCTCGCACCTGAGATCGTCACGGCGCTGCAGTTGCGGGCGAACCGCGGTGCGCCGGGCCGGCCGGGGGAGTCGCGGTGACCGAGCCGGACGGCGTGACGCCCGACGCCGGCCCGGTCGGCGACACCACGGCGACCGGGCCGATCGAAGCCGCTGCGCCATCCGACGGCGACGACGGCACCGCCGCAGAGCAGGAGCAGACCGACGACGCGAAAGAGGGGCCACGTCGACGGGCCCGTCGGGAACGCGCCGAGCGCCGCGAGGCCCAGGCGCGCGCGGTGGCGATCGAAGAAGCCCGCCGCGAGGCGAAACGCGTTGCGAGTGGGCGACCTGCGGCTACGTCCAAACCCGTTGCGCGCGGA
>DATFYT010000180.1:0-4106 GCA_035314925.1 Mycobacterium sp.
CCTTCGGTCTGCACCGGTCCGCTCGGCTTGCTGACCGCCAGGGCCGCGGCAGGCAGCGCGTCGGTGAAGATGTTCACCAGCAGTAGTTGCCGGGTGTTGAGCGGCGAATTGCCGGTGATCGCGGCGCCGATGATCGCGAACGCAACCTCGCCGGCGTTGCCGCCTAGTAGCACCGACACCGCCGCCTGAACCCGCCGCCACAGCTCGCGACCTTCCTCGATCGCAGTGAGCAGCGCCTCGATGCGCGCGTCGACCAGCACCACGTCAGCAGAAACGCTCGACGAATCGCTGCCGCGGGCGACGACGCCGATGCCGACGGTCGCTGCCCGGATCGCGGCGGCGTCGTTGGAACCGTCGCCGACCATGGCGCAGACCTTGCCAACGCGTTCCAGCGTCTGGACGACCTGCACCTTGTTCTCCGGCGACATCCGGGCGAAGATCACCCGCTCGGTGACCACCCGTTCCTGATCCTTGCGCGACAAGGCATCCCACTCAGCTCCGCTGATGACCTCGTCCGCCGTCACCGACATCCCCAGTTCCCGCGCGATCGCCGTGGCGGTGACGGGGTGGTCTCCGGTGATCAGCCGAATGTCGATCTCCAGCTCAGCGAGCCCCGCCAGCAAGGCGGGGGCTTCGGCCCGCGGGGTGTCGGAGAGTCCGAGGAAACCCGCGAATGTCAGTTCGCCCCCGGCCAGGTCGGCGATGGTGTCTTCGTCCTCCGCGACCAGCTGCGCCTGCTGTGGGGTCAGCCTTCGCCGCGCGACGGCGATCACCCGCAGCCCCTCGGCCGCCAGCTGACGCACGGCGTTGTCGATGTCCGGCCCGACGTCGTTGCACGCGGCCAGAACGACTTCGGGTGCGCCCTTGACGGTCAGCTCGTCGCCGAACACCGACGCCGAGAACGACCGGCCCGACCGGAACGGTAGATGCGCTGTGACTTCACTGGCCTCGGCTACTGGGCTCGAGCCGTTGACCGATTGCGCGGCCTCGATGATCGCGCGGTCGGTCGCGTGCACCTGCGGTCCGCCGTTGGCGTCCGGTGCGGCGAGCGCCGCGCAGCGCAAGACGTCTTCGCGTGAATAGCTCCCCGCGGGATGCACTTGCGATACCCGCAGGCGGTTTTCGGACAGCGTCCCTGTCTTGTCGAAGCACACCACGTCGATGCGGCCCAACGCCTCCACTGATCGCGGGACGCGAACCAGCGCACCGTAATTCGTCAGCCGCCGAGCTGAGGCCGCCTGTGCGAGGGTCGCCACCAGCGGCATCCCCTCCGGCACCGCCGCCACCGTGATCGCGATCCCACTGGACACGGCCTGACGGATACCCTTGCTGCGCAACAGGCCAAGGCCACTGACCAGTAGCCCGCCGGTCACGCTGACCGGGAAGGCCCGGTTGGTCAGTTGGCTGAGCTGATGTTCGAGTCCGATCTGGGGAAGCTCGCTGGATACCAGCTCGGCGGCGCGGCGCGCCTGGGTGTCGGCGCCGACGGCGGTCACCAGCGCCACCGCGGTGCCCGCCACGATGGTCGTTCCGCCGTAGAGCATGCAGCGGCGTTCGGCCAGCTCGGCGCCTGGTGTGGCCTCGACCTGCTTCTCCACCGGCAGCGATTCACCGGTGAGCGTGGATTCGTCGACCTCGAGGTCTTCTTCCTCGGTCAGCCGGGCGTCGGCGGGCACCACTTCGTGGGTGCGCACCTCGATCACATCGCCGGGCCGCAGTTGCGCGGCCAACACATCGGTGTAAACCGGCGACCCGTCCGGCTCGAACGTCACCTTCCGGGCCGGTGGAATCTGTTGAGCCAGTAGCTCGTTCAACCGGCTCTCGGCGCGCAGCCGCTGGCTGGCCGCCAGCATGGAGTTTCCGGTGAGCACCGATCCGACCAGCACCGCGTCGACCGGCGAGCCCAGCACCGCGCTGGCCGCCGAGCCGAGAGCCAGCACCGGGGTCAGCGGGTCGGACAGTTCGGCACGCACCGCCTTGACGAATTGCCAGACCGCCTGCCGCGGGCGCCCGGTCAGCTCGGCACCGCGGTGGGCGGTTTCCATTGCCCGGGTGGCGATGCCGTGCCGCGGCTCCGCCGTCTGCTCGGCGTCCGGTGGCGGCAACATCTTGCGGACCTGCTCGATCGACATGGCGTGCCACTCGTGGATCGGCGCCGGCAGCGGGGCCGGTGTGCGCAGCACCCGGCGGGCGATCAGATAGCCCGACAGCAGACCGGCGGCCGCGCCCGTCGTCACCGGGCCCGGCCCCCGTCCGCGCACGCCGGGCACCATCAGCAGCGCGCCCAATGCGGTCGCGCCGGTTGCGATCTCGATCCCGCGCCGGCTCGCCGATTTGGCCGCCGGAACGGCGTGCAGCAGCCGCCACACGCCGTCGAGGTCGCTCAGGATCAGATCGGCCGTCCAGGGCGGCGGCTCCCCGTCGGAATTGGGCATCACGCCCAGCCCGACGTCGGCGGACGAAAGTGCTTGTGCAGCAGCCGAAGACACGGCCGCCACGATACGGCCCGACTGCTGCAGATCGGTCAGTGCCGCGGCGAGCGCAGTGTCGATGGACGCCCTCTGCAATGGCTTCAGCTCGTCGAAAGCGGGCTGCAGCTCGCCGAGATCGTCGACGCCCACGGAGATCAATTCCAGGCCGGCCCGGCGCGCCTCGGCCAGCACAGCCGAGGCCATTGGGTCGTGCGTCGGGCCGATCAGCGCTTCGACGGCGTCAGATCCCTTGCCGGACAGGCCGGGAACCGGATGCCAGCCCACGCGCAGGCCTCTTTTCTCCAGCAGCAACTGGGCGCGGTTCCACGCGGGTGACAGCTCGTCTTCGTCGGCCCCGCGGACGCGGACCACTCGCAGGGTGTTGGTGCACAACACCCGCGGATCGACCAGCAGTGCGTCGATCCGGTCCAGCCAACGCAGTTTTTCCGGATGCAGCGCCAGCACCGCATGCTGGTCGGCCAGCCCTTGGCCGAGTGCTGCGGCGAAAGACTCGCGGGTGGTCCGGGTGGCCTTCGGGGTGGTGACCAACGTCGCGGTCGCGGCCATCTCCGGGTTGCGGGTGAAGGCCCCGATGGCCGCGGTGCCGATCACCTGAACCCACGCGCTGCGCCGTGCGTGCTGCTCGACCGGCCCGTCCGGCGGGGGCACCGGGCGGGACGGCGGGTGGACCTCCGGGTGCTCGGCGTGGCGGGCCAGCGCCGGTTCGTGACGACGCCACGCTTGGGCCTCGGCCTGGTATTCGGCGGCTTTCAACGTCTCCATCGCGAGGTCGACGGCCAGCGACGCCGGCGATAGCTCGAGGACGTGCGCGGTGACCATCGCGACCGACAGCACCGCGTCCGTCGCCGAGTGCCCGATGCGATCCTCGAGCAGGCGGCGCAGTCGTGGCTGGTAGTCGACGGCCACCACCATCGCCTCGACACCGCTGAACAGGCGCGGCCAGCGCAGCACCCGCCCCGCGACCGCGGCGCTCACACCGACGGCGGTGGCGCCGACCCCTAATGCGTTGGTGGCCAGCAGTAGACCGTCGCCCGGCAGTGGCTTCGGACGGGTATCGCTACGCCGCGGATCGACACTACCGCTTGCACGCCAACGCTTTTCGGCCTCGTCGACATCGCGGCACAAGTCACGCAACGAGATCTGGTCGTGGTTGAGCGTGACCACGATCCGCGACAGTGGCCGGTTCACGCTGACCGATGTGACCCCGGAGCGCGCGCGGACGGTGTCGACCACCAAGCGCCCGAGTTCGGCGCCGTCCGAGCCGTCGAGGCCGCGGACCTCCACCCATGCGCGTCCCTTACCGCGCCAGCTATGCCTGGTCAGCGTGGGTGCGGGCAGCCCTTCCGAGAGCGCCTTGACGCCTTCTCGGACCGGGATCGCGGCCATCGACAAACCCGTCGAAGCCACCGTGCCCAATGATCCCGCGGCGCTTGCCGCGGTTTGTACGCTGGCGCCAACGAGCGCAGACGTCGCCTGCAAGCCCAGCGTTACCGCGCGCAGCGGGAAGGATGCTCGCACCAATCCGAAGCTACCTACTCCCAGGAATCAACGGCGGGTACGTGACTGGGTTCCGCTGGACTGCCGCGCCGGAGTCCGCTTGGCCGGCGTCTTGCG
>DATFYT010000181.1:0-2618 GCA_035314925.1 Mycobacterium sp.
ACCAGGAACCAGGCGAGGGCGTATACCCACACCGCCGCTGCCCACCCCCAGCCCAGCGGGGTCATGAATAGCCCATAGACGGCAATAAATGTGGCGATGGCCTGCGTGCCGAGGACAGCGATCAGCAAGATGCGGGCGGGACGGATGGACCAGAATGGCCCGCGAGTTCGGGTCAAGAAAATGGTCAGGTGACCCGCGACGGACAGCATGAGGTACATCAGGGTCTGCAGGCGCGGGTGGCCGAGGTTGAAGACACGGTCGCCGAGATAGAACAAGCCGAATGCAGCGATAGGTCCGACCACCCCCAGGACCGTCGAGATGCCAAGTACCACACGCATATTCCACGCTTCGGGCTCGTCCTTGTAGTGGACGTTGTCGTAGGCGATGGACAGGATTGCGCCGTCGTTGAGCAGCGCGAGCATCACGATCATGATGGCGGTAAGCGGGTAGAAGTTGAAGACCAGGATCGCGACGGTCATGAATAGCAGCACCCGCAGCGTTTCGGCGATGCGGTATATCGCGTAGCTGTTCATGCGCTGAAAGATCTTGCGGCTCTGTTTGATCGCCTCGATGATCACCGAGAGGCCGGGAGTCAGCAGCACAATGTCGGCGGCTGCGCGGGCGGCGTCGGTGGCGCCCGATACGGCGATGCCGCAGTCGGCTTTTTTCAGGGCGGGGGCGTCGTTGACCCCGTCGCCCGTCATCCCGACGATGTGGCCGTGCTGTTGTAACACGTCGATGATGTGGTACTTATGCTCGGGAAAGACCTGGGCGAAACCGTCTGCGGTCTCGATGGATTCGGCCACTGCCGCCGATTCGTTCTTCTTCGCATCACCCAAAGCCGCGGCGTCAAGGATGTTGGTACCCAAGTCGACCTTGGCCGCGGTCTCCTTCGCGATGGCCAGCGCGTCGCCGGTCACCATCTTGACGGTGACGCCCATCGCTGCGGCGGTGGCGATGGTCGCTGCAGCGTCGTCGCGGGGCGGGTCGAACAGCGGCAGCACACCGACGAACTGCCAGTGACCGTCCCCGTCGGCGCGGGCCACGCCCAAAGACCGAAAGCCCCGAGCAGCGAAATCGTTGACCGCGCTATCAGCGGCAGGTCTGATCTCCGCGGCGTTCGCGGCCAGCGCCAGGATGACCTGCGGGGCTCCCTTGGTGACCTTGAAGGTGGTCCCGTCGGCGCCGGCGACGGTGGCCTCGGTGCGTTTGTGCACCGGGTCAAAGGGTTCGAAGTGTGTGACCGTGTATGCCTGCAGGACCTTGGCGTCCTCAAGGCCACCGAGCACCGCGCGGTCGATCGGGTCGTCGTTATCCGCGCGGGAGGCCAAGGCGCCGTTCAGGATGACCGTCGCGGGCGTGACGCTGTCGATCGTGAACGGGGTGCCCAACGTCAGTGAGTTTTGGGTCAGGGTGCCGGTCTTGTCCGCACACAGCACGTCCACGCCGGCCAGTTCCTCGATGGCAACCAGCCGGCTCACGATGGCCTGCTTCTTGGCGAGCAGCCGTGCGCCGACAGCCATCGTCACTGACAACACGGTAGGCATCGCGACCGGGATCGCGGCGACGGTCAGGACCAGGGCGAACTGCAGCGTGGTCAGGATCGCGTCGCCGCGCAGGATCGCCGTGACGACGATAACCGTCACCAGCACGACCGCGAGGATGATCAGATAGTTGCCGATCTTGAGCACGGCGCGCTGAAAATGGCTGACGGTGTGCGCGTCGGCCACCAGCTCGGCGGTCTTGCCGAAGTAGGTGTGAGTGCCGGTGGCATAGACCAAGGCGCCGATCTCACCTTGCCTGACAATGGATCCGGAGAACGCGGCGTCACCCGCTACGCGGGTGGCGGGCAGCGACTCTCCGGTGAGTGCGGATTGATCGACCTCGATCTCGTCGCCGTCCAACAGCCGGGCGTCGGCGGGCACGATGTCACCCAGGCGCAGTCGGATCACGTCGCCTGGCACCAACTCCCGCGCCGGTGCGGTGATCCATGCGTCGTCGCGTTTCACGCGGGCATTGATCGCCAGCTTGGCTTTGAGGGCCGCAATTGCGTTGCCCGCCTGCCGTTCCTGGTGTAGCCGACCACGCCGTTGGCCACCAGCAACAGCAGGATGATAAAGAAATCCGGCCAGTGCCCGACCGCGCCGGACAAGATGACAGCGATCTCGATCATCCATGGGATCGGACCCCAGAAGTAACCGAGGAACTTCAACAGCGAGTTGGTCTTGTGTTCCGCGATCTCATTCGGCCCGTACTGCGCCAACCGCGTCGTGGCCTCGGCCTTGCTCAATCCGTCCGGCGAGTACCCCAGCTCCTCCTCCACCTCGGCCAGCGGCCGGGACTTCAGATCGGGACCCTGTGCGGGCGTGCCCGCAGACCGGGACGGCGCGACATGCGGCGTGTCAGTGGTCATGGCGTCCGGTCGGTACGCGGTATGTCAGCGGACGGTTCGCGCCGTGAGCGATCTAAAGAGTCATGCCGGATTAGACACATGACGCTGTCGATCGGAAAGTATTGCGCAGGAGCCGGTTTCGGCGTCTGCGGAGCGGCTGCGGTGGTCATGGTGATTCCCGGGAGTGCGGAGGTCACCGAGTGTTCGGTCGTGAGCGAGGGCTCAG
>DATFYT010000182.1:0-3307 GCA_035314925.1 Mycobacterium sp.
GTGATGCGCCGCGAGACCAACTCGTGGCGATGGCCGGCCTTCGCGTTCTCCTACATGTTTGTCCTCGCATGGGTGATGGCGTTCGCCGCCCGGACGATCGCGTTAGGCCTGGGCGCATGATTCCGATTCACGCCACCGCCACCACGGACCCGCAACAGCTGCGTTGGGTGATCGCCGCCGACCGGATGCCGTCCGCCGGCAGCGTCCGCCGGGCCCCCGGCCGTCTCGGCGTCTTGCTGGACAACGGAGTGATCAGCGAAATGGTGGTCCGCACAGCGGATGTGCTGATCACTCTGAGCGCCGGCCACCGCTGGCGGGAGCTGGGCGATGACGTCCGCGAGGCACTCCACGTCGCACTGCTGGACCCGACCGGCTGGCGGATCGACGCCTCGAGCAACACCGACCAGCTGGCGGCGATCGCCGCGGAACTGATCGCTGGTCCGATCGGCGCACTCGCCGAATCGCACGGCGGGTCGATCGAATTGGTTTCGGTGGCCGGCGACACCGTGACCGTTCGGATGTCGGGTGCGTGCCACGGGTGCCCGGCGGCGGAGTCGACACTGCACGACAAGCTACAGGGCGAACTACGCCGACGGGCGGGTCAACGCGTCACGGTGCGCACTGAAAGCCATTCGGCGACAATGCCATTGGGCAGAAGGCTGCTGTCGCTGATAGTCCGCTGAGGTGCTATTTCGCCGAAACCCGTACTCTTGAATCCCGTGACGGCGAACGCCTCCGGAAAAATCACCGACGCACTGCGCGGTCTGACCGCCGCCGTCGTTGCGACGGCGCGTCAGGTATCCAGGCGACGGATGGTCGCCACGGGTGCGGTGATGGCCATCGCGGTCGCGGTGGCACTGCTGGTTCCGCTGCCCACCGCGGTCCAAACGCGGGACTGGGCGACCTCGGTGGGCCCGTGGTTCCCGCTGGCTTTTCTGGCCGCCCACATCGCGGTGACCGTATTGCCTTTTCCCCGAACCGTATTCACGTTGGCCGCTGGTCTGCTGTTCGGGCCGGTGCTCGGTATCGCGCTGGCGGTGACAGCCAGCACGGCCAGCGCGGTCATCGCGCTGCTGTTGGTCCGGGCGGCCGGCTGGCAACTCAGCCGCCTGGTCCGCCACGACGCCGTCGAAAAAGTCGATGCCCGTCTGCGCACCCGCGGCTGGATTGCGGTCATGTCGCTGCGGTTGATCCCGGTCGTGCCGTTTTCGGTGATCAACTATGCCGTCGGCGCGTCCGCGGTGCGGGTGTTGCCCTACACGTTGGCGACGCTGGTCGGGGTGCTTCCAGGCACCGCGGCCGTCGTGATCCTGGGCGACGCGCTCACCGGTGACGTCAGCCCGCTGCTGCTTATGGTGTCGCTGTGCACGGGCTTCCTGGGACTCGGGCTGCTGGTTTACGAAATCCGGCACCACCGGCGGCACAGAACGGCACCGGTGACCGAAATCGACGTTGCGGGCGAGCCGGCGCTTCGCGGGTAACCGGCCTTCCGCCTCGCTGCATGCTTTCGGCGCGACCTGCGATTTCGGCCTACACTCGAGCGATGCGTCCGCGCCCAGCCGCCCGGGGGCTGTTAGTCACCTGGTGAAGGTGTGGGAGGAGAACGGGAGTGGACGCTAAACGCTTAGCCGCCGCGGCGCGGATCGCGGTCGGCGTTGGCCTAGCAACGCTGACGGGCGGGACCGGACAAGTCAACGCTGCCCCGTTGGACCCGCCCCCGCCTTCCCCAACTAGCCAACCGGACCCGGGTCCGCCGCCGGGCATTCCAGCCAAAAAATGCCAGGAAGGCGGGCGCCAGGGGCCGGGAGGTCCTAAGGGCGGCGGTGGGGTGCCGGTATACCCGGCGCAGTGCCCCCCAGCCAAACCGCCGCCGAGCTGACCGGAGTGTTCATCGGGAGGTCACATACCCACTACCTCCTCGCGGCAATGCTGCAGTGATCAACGCCGCTCGCGGAAAAGGCTGGCCAGCGGATACTCGCCGTAGATTCCGCGCTCGTCACCTCGAAGAACCCAGCGATGCTGTTGCTCAGCCCGCGCAGCGAGCTCAGCAACACGGCGGGCGTCGGCGTCCCGTTGAGCACGGGCGGCCCGAAGTTGCGCACGCACGACATGGACCAGCACGACGAGTGCGATCGTGGCGAGGAGCGACTCGGTTAATCTCCGTTCGGGCCCTTGGCTGTCAGCACCGCATAGGTAGCCAGAAACGACGCCGCGGGAAGGATATTCACGATTCGATCACGCGCGCGAAGATGCGCGCCTACCGCGAGCGCGAAGTACAGCGTCAGCATCGCCGTGGTCAGGCGCGCCAATGCCGGGATCCTGCTGGCCGAGAGCAGACCGATCACGGAGGCGGCCTTAGAGGCCGGAAGAAGCCACCGAATATCTTGTGGAATACCCAGATTGTCAAGGGTTTTGGCGATCGGCGACAGCGGGATCGCGCAGGCGACCGCATCACCGGCCTGAAAAGCGGCAAGCGCCGCATACGTTTTCGGCGAAGTCAAAGCGCTCATGTCACTGATTCAACGCGGATGGCGGCGGGAAGGTTCCCTCTACCGGCTTGCGCGCGTCGGCCTCGGCCTTTGCCACCGCCTGGACTATCGCCGGGTCGGTTTCGGTGGAGAACCAGTCGGCGACGTCGGCGTCGTCATCGGCAGCGGCATGCTTGGGCACGTCGTCGACCGGCGACGGCTCAAACCGGAACACCCCGTCCGAGCCGGGAGCGCCCAGCGACTTGGCGAACCCCTGCAACGCCGCGCCAAAGTCGCTGGGCACCACCCACACCTTGTTGGCGTCGCCGCGCGCCATCTGCGGCAACACCTGCAGATACTGGTAGGCCAGCATCTCCGGAGTGGGCCGGCCCGCCTTGATCGCGGCGAACGTCTTCTCGATCGCCTTGGCCTGGCCCTGCGCCTGGAAGTAGGCCGCGGCGCGCTCACCCTGAGCGCGCAGCATCCGAGACTGCCGGTCGGCCTCGGCGGCCAGGATCGCTCCCTGCTTGGCGCCCTCAGCGGCCAGGATCTGGGCCTGCTTGGCGCCTTCGGCCTCTGTAATCGCGGCCTGCCGGTTCCCTTCGGCGGTCAGGATCATCGCCCGCTTCTCCCGGTCGGCCTTCATCTGCTTTTCCATCGAGGCCTGAATCGACGGCGGCGGGTCGATGCTGCGCAGTTCCACCCGGGCTACCCGCAGGCCCCACCGGCCGGTCGCCTCGTCGAGCACGCCGCGCAACTGACCGTTGATCTTGTCGCGGGAGGTCAGGGTCTGCTCCAGCGTCATCCCGCCCACGACGTTGCGCAGAGTGGTGGTGGTC